>NZ_SOEM01000006.1:0-296442 GCF_004368875.1 Neorhizobium sp. R1-B | reverse complement strand
TCCCACACCCGAAGGGGTCGTAAAAAGTGGGACAAAAAGGGAGAAAAAGCCAAGCAAAAACAATGCTTGAAAAATGGAATGGTGCCCAGAAGAGGACTCGAACCTCCACACCCTTTCGGGTACCAGCACCTGAAGCTGGCGCGTCTACCAATTCCGCCATCTGGGCGACGGAGAGCCATGTACGGGCGTGGCTCTTCGCTGTCAACTGGCTTTTTGAAGTTTCCATGTCAGTCATGGAAAAACCTTCGCCGACGACCGATAAGACCGTCAGGCCCCGCCGCCTTCCTCCGCTGTACGATCCAGATGACCAAGGTCGCGATCGGGATCGATGACATCGCGAATACGCTGCTTCAACTCCTTCGGACCGGGGAACCCGCCATCGCGCTTGCGCTCCCAGATCAATTCATCATCGATCCGGATTTCGAAATTGCCGCCAGTTCCCGGAATAAGCGCCACCTCGCCGAGCGAGTCGGTAAAGGTCTGCAGGAGTTCCTGTGCCATCCACCCGGCCCGCAATAGCCAGTTGCATTGCGTGCAGTACAGAATGGTAATGCGCGGTTTTTTCATTGGATTCACCTTTCATGGCTTTTCAAATCAATCTCACAATATTGTCACCTATAAAAGTCAAGTTTTGAACGCGGACATCTCGACACGGACTGCTCCTCCGTCAATTTGTGGCGCGACGCATCATGTCCCATAACCAATCAAAGAGGTCCTCCCATGGCTCTCCAGTCCACGACACGCTCACGCCTTATCATTCCGGCACTTTCCCCTGTCTATACCTCCGCCCACGAGATCGTTGAAACCCTGTTGCGGGTGACCGCGGGTGTGCTGCTTGTTACGCACGGATTCGGAAAGATCACCAATCCGTTCGGCGCCGTCGGCATGGTGGAAAGCCTCGGCTTCTATCCAGGCGTCTTCTGGTCGCCGCTTCTGGCGGCGACCGAGTTCTTCGGCGGAATATTCATCGCCATCGGCCTCTTCACCCGCCCAGCATCCTTTGCGGCGATGATCGTGCTGCTGGTCACGGTCTACTTCCATGGAATCGTCCGTGCCGAGGGTCTTGCTGGCGCAGAAAAATCCATCCTCTGGGCCGCGATCTTCCTGTTCTTTGCGCTCCGCGGCGGCAACCGCCATTCCGTCGACGCCAGACTCAGCCGCACGTTCTGATCGCTCGACCAGGCTGAGCGGACTCCGCTCAGCTTTTCCCTTCCAGCGCCAGCCGCACCACGGTGCCGAGATCCGCGTCGCTATGGCCGAGCGCGGCCGCTTGCCTGAAACTTACACAAGCCGCTTCGATCACCGGTATTGCGACGCCGAGACGACCGGCAACGTCAAAGACCACATCCATATCCTTTAGCACGCCCGAGACGGGAAAGCCGACAGCTTCCGTCTGACCGAGGATGACCGGCAGCCTCGATTTCATCGCCGGGCTGGCTGCAGGGCTGCCGGACAGGATCTCGATCATCTTTTCGGCCGAAAGGCCGGCTTTGCCGCCGAGCTGGATCGCTTCCTTCATGGTCTGCCAGAGTCCCATCAACATCATGTTGTTGACGAGCTTTGCCGAAGCGCCGTCACCCAGCATGCCGACATGTAGGACCCTGTTCGACAAAACCTCGGCGATCGGCTGAAAGCGCCGAAAATCCTCATCCGCACCGCCGATATAGAAGCCGGCCGTCCCAGCAAGCAATGTCTCCGGCCCGCCGGCAATCGGCGCGTCCAGAAGCGCCGCTTGCTTTTGTTCCATCATCGCCTGATGGGTGCGCAGCACCTCGGGACTGACTGTACTCGTATCAACGATCAGTTTCCGGGCGGGACCGGCAGATGCAATCTCGTCGAGCACGGCATGCACGGCTGCCTCGTTGAGGAGGGCGAGAATGATGATGTCCGAGGCAGCCGACAGGCGGGCCAAGTCGCCTGCCGCAGCAATTCCAAGCGCGGAAGCCTTTTGTTGCGAAAGGCCGCTGCGGCTCCAGCCGGTTACGGAGAAGCCCTGCTTCGCAAGCCGCTCTGCCATGGCGCTGCCCATACGTCCCAAGCCGACGATCCCGATCCGCTCCTTTGACATCCTTTTATCCTCGTTGAATGCGGTCTTGAGGGAGTTAAAGCAGAACCGACCGTTTGCGTCTTCCTCATTTTCGTTTGCAGGCTAAGGGCACGATAATTCATGATAGGCTCACCGTGTTTCAGGGAGCAAAAGCCATATGGACGAGATCTTTGAGGGCAGTTGTTTCTGCGGCAGGATCCACTACCGCATGCGCGGACGGCCGATGGTCATCCATTGCTGCCACTGTACCGATTGCCAGCAACAGACCGGGGGCGCCTTTGCCATCAACGCGCTGATCGAGGCCGAGCGCGTCGTTATCGTTAAGGGTGAGCCGGTTGCCGTCACGATGTCGACAGACAGCGGTCATCCGCATGATATCTACCGGTGTCCTGAATGCCAGACGGCGCTCTGGAGCGATTACGGCCGTCGTCGATGGATGTTTTTCATTCGTGTTTCGACTCTGGACCGGCGAGCGGAATTCAAGCCCGACGTCCATATCTTCACCCGTTCGAAAGTGCCTTGGGTAAGGCTACCGGACGATGCTGACGTCTTCGAGGAATATTACAGTACCAAAGCGCTTTGGCCGCCGGAAAGCCTTGCACGGCGTGAGGCTGCGCGGCTCAAGGCCAGCGCAGAGCAATGAAAGGCTCCCGCTATTCCTCGGGAGCCTTTGCATGCGACGTGCAGGTTATTCAATGGGCGCGGGGATCGGCACGCCCATCGCCACTGGAGCGCCGATAGGGTTTCGCTTCCTCGACGATGCGTTCTTTGGCGACATCGTGAATGTCGGAGGCAACTGCCGCTGCCTTTTCATAGACGTCGGACGCCACCTCTTCAGCCTTGTCACGAACATCGGATGCCTTGGCGGCTATTTGTTCACGCATATCGTCGGACATTTCTCCCATCATTTCATCTTCTCGACGCGTGTTGGGTAGAGCCGCACCGATTGCCGCACCAAGCGCAAATGCCAAGGCGCCTCCAATCAACGGTTGATCCCTGAAGTGGTTCAGGATGGCGCTGTTCATATCAGAGGCTTGATCTCTTAGCGCGTCGGTTCTCGACATCGTGCCGTCCCGGACGGACCGGAAGCTCGCGGCCACGGAACCACTCGCCTGGGATGCAGTCGCACCCATGCGACGCCACGACTTGGCCACCCACCCGGATGCCTCGTCAAAGAGCCTGCCGGTTTCGTCGCGTATGTCATGGATCTGTTGGCCGGCGGCGTCGGCAAAACCGCGATAGGTCCGGCCCGCGTCATCCATGAAGTGTCCTGCTCGCCGGCCGGTTTCATCCGTCAGGGCCTTGAACCGGCTGCCGCTTTCGTCGGCAAAATGGCTGTAGCGATATTCCCCATCGATCTGCACCGGGCCGGTGCGGCGGACGGGTCCTTGGACCGGCGCGAGAGGATAGTTCTCTTCCTCGTAATCAGACTGATCCGTCTGTGCGGTTCTTGAACCTGCCGGGTTTGCCATCAGCCAGGCCATGCCGACGCCCATCAAGGCGACGGGAATAGGATTGGTCTTCACGGCATTGCCAAGATTGGCGACATATTCGCCGCCACCGCTCGACTTCGCCCAGCCCAGCGCTTCATCAAGCAACTGTCCTGGAGACATTTTGGCCTGAATGGCGTTCATCCGTTCTTCGATACGGCGGCGATCCTCATTGATCTCCCGTTCGAGCGCTTCGGCCTTGGCGTTATCAGAAATGTGAACCATCACACACGCTCCTTGATCATCTGGGCGTCCCGGCGAAGCGAGGACGAGGTACGATCCAGTTTGAGATTTTCGCCACGCAGGGTGGCAAGGCCTTTGGAAATCATCATCCATGCCGCAAGTGCGACAAGCACTCCGACAATGACGGAGGACAGCGCATCGGCGCCGGGTTCAGCCATTCCGCGGGAAACGAAAAATGCGGTTAGCCCCCTAACGAGGGCGGCCAGGAGGACGCCGACTGCGGCGATGGCGAAAATCACGCCGGCCGCGAATGCCTCTACGCCGGTCAGCGCGGACGACATCTTTGCCGAAGCTTCCGTCTTGGCCAGAGTAATTTCCTTGCGGAACAGGCCGGTGATATCGGTCACCAGGTCCCGTACCAGTTCCGGAAGGGGGCGATTGTCGAAGCTGTTAGCCATTGTGGGTGCCTCCTGTCTGATAACCCGTACCAAAATTTGTGCCCGTCCCGGTGGTGGCGGGAGAGGTGAGCGCGGATTGCGATCTGGTGACGCTCGCCTCATCGCTGCGTGAGGTCTTCGGCTGTGCGTGGCGATCTGCGGATGCAGTCAGAAAGCGGCTAGCGGCAAAACCGGCAAGCGCTGCGATCCCGAGGAAAGCTGCCGGGTTCCGGCGACCGAATTCCTCCGCCATTCCAGCGATCTCACCGATATCCTTGCCTTTGATATCATCTGCAAAGCGCTGCACGCTTGAGCCAATCTGCTTTGCGTAACGCCCGACAGCCGCTTGGTCACCTTGCTGCAGTTCGTCGCCAACCTTGCCGATGGCCGCGGCGATGCCACCGACCCGCTCAGCGGCAAAGTCCTTTTGACCGGCTGCTGCTTGCTTTGCCTTTTCAGTTGCATGGCTGATTTCAACGCGGGCAGCTGACTTGGCCCCACGCAAATCCTCCCTGGCCTTGTCCACTATTCCGGCCCCGGCGCCCTGCCGAGATTCCATCCCGGGTCCGGAGCCCTGGCCGGATTGCGGGGTCGGAATATCCCTGGCCGGATTGCCGGCGTCCGCATACGGAGATTCGGGTTGAGGACCTTTTGTGAGATTAAGGTCACGTTCTGTCATTGGTCTCTCCCAGTGTTCTAAGACAGGATCGGCGGGATACCGTCTGTGCGATGTCTACCCAACCACGCGGTTAGGAAGTTGTTCCCACCGGGCCTGACAAGCCTCTGCAGCCTTCGGTGTTTCCCCAAGCGGGAATAAGAGAGAACTCAAGGGGCGATAATTAAGATTGCATTCAGTGTTTTCCGGTAATTTTCCGTTAGGTATTCCGTCGGCAGACGGGATGAGACTCCGGTTTATGTTGCGTACGGGTTGTCATGCGTCTATCGGTCTTGCCACTTCTCATCGCTGGCTTCGCACTTGCTGGCTGCACGTCCAGCTCAGGCTCGGAAAGCGCCGCTTCGGGCGTCGCCGCCAAGGAAACAACGGGCTCGGTCGTCCGACCGGCAGCGCCGGTGCCATCGGTCGGCGTCGGCAAGACCTCTCGAGTCGGCTCTCAGGCGCCACAAGCGGAGACGCTTGCGTGGTCTACCCCGGCACCCGGACCGCAGGCCTTCGTCCGCGAAACCACGGTCGGGATGCCGCTTCCCACGGAACGACCCGTTGCCACGCTGATGCCTGAAGGCCCCGCGGTCGAACCGGCGCCGGGCCGCGGACGCATGCAGATCTACAGCCGCCGCTTTCGCGATGCCAAACCGATCAACTTCGGACGCGTCTCGCCGAAGGATTACGCCGTTCACGGCGTCGACGTATCGCGCTGGCAGGGCGATATCGACTGGACGAAACTCCGCATGCAAGGGGCGAATTTCGCCTATATCAAAGCGACCGATGGCGGCGACCATCTTGATCCGATGTTCAGGACGAATTGGCGCCGTGCCAAGGAAGCCGGCCTGAAACGCGGCGCCTACCACTTCTTCTACTGGTGCCGCACGGCGGGCGAGCAGGCGGAGTGGTTCATCCGCAACGTGCCGAGGGATCCGGACGCGCTGCCGCCGGTCATCGACGTGGAGTGGAACGGTGAATCCCGCTGCAAGCAACGTCTTGCACGAAAGCGCGTGCTGGAAAAGATGCAGGTCTTCATGGACATGCTCGAACGTCACTACGGCCAGCGCCCGATCATCTACACGGCACCCGATTTCTACGAGGACAACCTCACGGGCGAATTCCTGAACTACCCCTTCTGGCTGCGCGCCGTCGCCCAGCATCCCTCCAAGGTCTATCCGGGCCGCAAATGGGTCTTCTGGCAGTATTCCGGTTCGGGCCTGTCGCACGGCGTCGACGGCAAGATCGACCTCAATGTCTTCCATGGCAGCGTAGAGCAGTGGCACAACTGGATCTCGCCGAGAACCGCGATGGCACAAAACTAAAAGGGCGGGATCTTTCCCGCCCCCGATCTCCTTCAGGTCAAGTCAAAGCCGCGCTTCGAGGATCAGGTTGAACGGCGTTGCCATGGCCCGCCGGAAGTGGGTGAAACCCGCCTTGTAGAACAGATCCCGCAATCGCGCCTCGCCGGCCTGTGCCCCCAGCACGGTGCGGCCGCCGTCGGAAATGGCATGCGCACAGCAGATGGTTGTCGAGGCCGCGTAATAAAGGCGCGCGACGGGCGAAATATTGTCCTCCACGCGATCATTGGCAAAGGGCTCCACCAGCATGACGGTGCCGCCAGGGGCGAGCATTCGTGCAGCGTGTTTTGCAGCAGCGAGCGGGTCGCCCATGTCATGGAGGCAATCGAAGAAGCAGATCAGGTCATAACCTGCCCCAGGATAGTCTTCCGCACGCGCCTGTTCGAACGTCGCCCTGTCTGCGACGCCCGCATCGGCTGCAATCTTCCTCGCCTCGAGAACGGATTTATGGTGCGTATCAAAACCCCGGAAGCGCGATGCCGGGAAGGCTTCTGCCATCATGACCGTGGAATGGCCGTAGCCGCAACCGACATCGGCAACAGACGCCCCGGCCGTCAGTTTTTCGATGATGCCATCAAGCGAAGGCAGCCATTCAGGGACAAGGCTGGCCTTGTAGGCGTTCCGGTAGAATGAGGCGACGCCGCAGTAGAGACGGCCGTCGTGGTCTCCCCAGGGGATTCCGGATCCTGTCCGGAAGGCTTCAAGCGCCTTGTCCTCGTCCGCCCACATGGAGGCCGGCACGGCCCAGGCGCCTGCGACAAAGACCGGGCTGTCGTCGTTCGCCAGTACCAGCGCCTGTTCCGGCGTGAGTTCGAAACGATCGGTGGCGGCGTGGTAGGCGAGATAGCCGCCTGCGACCTGCGAGTTCAGCCACTCGCGCACATAGCGTTCCGCACAGGTCGTGCGGCTTGCAAGCTCCCGCGAAGTCAGCGGACCTGCACCTGCCATTGCCTTGTAAAGGCCGAGGCGGTTGCCGATGCTGATCATCACGCCTCCATAACCGGCGGAAAGATCCCCGATGGCACGGGAAACGATTGCGTCCAGCTTTGCCGGATCTATCGCAGTGCTCGTAACATAATCCATATTGCTATCTCCTTTTCATTCATCTGTTGTGATGATGACTGGAAGATCGCAGGTCAGGGGCTCGACCGGCAGAGCGGGAAACACCAAAATCGGGTCGTTTGGGCCATCTGCATGCAGCGGCACGAATCGATATGGGAGAAGGGTCATGTCGCGTGAAGCGACCGGAACGGATGTCAGGCCGATACACGTGAGCCTTGTGGCTATTCCCGACGCGGTGGTCTCGACGCTCAGCGGTGTGTTCGACGTTATGAACGCCTTTTCCGTTTTCCCGCCTCCGGGACCTGCAAGATCGCAACCTTTCGAAGTACAGATCGTCGGGCTTGAGGCGGGTCCGTTACCGCTGGCAAGTCGGGTGCCGATTACCGTGCAGCGAAGTATTGGAGAAATTGAAACCACCGAGATCATCATTGTTCCCTCCATATTGCTCGCAGCAGATGGCTGGCAGAAAGGTCGATATCCGCAGCTGGTTGCCTGGATACGCAGCATGCACGACAAGGGCGCCCTCCTGTGCTCGGCATGTTCCGGCATCTTCCTGCTGGCAGAAACAGGTCTGTTCGACGGCGCCGACGCCACCGTGCATTTCGGCTACGCCGATACCTTTGCGAAGACCTTTCCTAAGGTTCGCATCCATCCTGAACGGGTGCTGGTTGTCTCAGGCGACCGCGAGAATCTCGTTACGTCCGGCGCGTCGATGACATGGCACGACCTCGTTCTTTATCTGATTGCTCGTCATGCCGGAGCCGCAGCGGCGCAGGCTATTGCCCGCAGTTTTGCGCTTCAATGGCATCAGGATGGGCTTGCGCCCTACATCGTGTTCGAAGGGCGCAGGGACCACGGCGACACGGCCGTCAGATCGGCGCAGGATTGGATTGCTGCGCATTTCTCGGTTGCCAATCCGCTCGAAGAAATGATCCGCCATTCCGGGCTGACCGAGCGCACCTTCAAACGGCGCTTCACCAGTGCTTTAGGCATCAGCCCGCTCAGTTATGTTCAACGGCTGCGGATCGAGGAGGCCAAGCGCCGGCTGGAGCGTACGGATATGTCGGTCGACGAGATCAGCTGGCAGGTCGGATACGAAGAACCCGCCTTCTTCCGCCGCCTTTTCAAACGGGTGACCGGCCTTGCTCCGGCAGCTTACCGGAGGCGTTTTTCCATTCCTGATTTTGCCCGTTCAAGCCAGCGCTCCCGTTGAGCGACCATCTCCGATTGAAAGTTCCGGGAACAAATCGCGCGCCGAGGCATTGAAAGCCAGGCAGAAGGAGGAAGCATCATGACTTATGATCCCAATGACAGATTGAATGAACCTCGCACAACCCCCGGGGTGAACAACAATATGGAAGTTCGCCGCAGCTCCTCGTGGGTGCCGTGGGTAGCCGTGCTCGCCGTCATTCTTGTCGGCGCCTTCGTTTGGTCGCAGATGGGCAGTTCGCCCACCGATCCCCAAACCACCTCTTCAACCACGCCGCCGGCCGCCGACAACGCCTCTCCGGCCCCGGCTCCTGCAACTCCGGCTCCGCCGGCTGCCAATCCTGCTCCAGCAACACCGCCTGCCGGTGGTACTGGCGGGACCGGTACGCAGCCTTAAGCCTTCCGTTCTTCCGTGAACGAACTGAAGCCGCCCGACTTTGCCTCGGGCGGCTTCTTTTTTATGCTCTGCGCCCCCGCAGCAGCGTCCGAGCGGATGTTTGTGGCTCCGCAATCCGATCCGCTTCGAGCGAGGCAAATATCCAATCGATGAAGACGCGCACGATGGGCGTGGCACGCACTGCAGGACGGCAAGCGACATAGAAGGAATCGTTTGCTGCCACGCTCAAGTCGAAAGGAACCACGAGTTCGCCGCGGGCGATCAGATTGCTGGCGGTGATCGTGTCGCCAAGTGCAATGCCCTGTCCATGCAACGCGGCTTCCGTGGAGAAGCGGGCGTCTCCCATAAAATGCTGCTGCCGACGCGGCAGCTCGATGGCGTCCGCGGCCGAAAGCCAAGTATTCCACTCACGGCCATCCGCATCGCCGTGCAGCAAGACGTGGTCTTCGAGATCACGCATGGAGCGCAGCGGCCGGCTGTTCAGGAGCGTCGGGCTGGCGACTGGGAACAGTTGCAAATTGCTCCAGAGCCGTGTCCACGCGTCCGGCCAATTGCCGTCCCCATAGAGAATACAGACGTCCACGTCAGGTGAATGAAGCTGCGCCGGGTCATTGGAGGCGAAGATCTTCAGCCTGACGCCCGGAAATTGCTCCGTGAAGGTGTTGAGCCGCGGAACGATCCAGAAGGACAGGAGCGCCGGAACGCAGGTGATCGACAGCTCACCGCTTGTCGCAGGGCGCTTCATTTGCGCGGTGGCGGCAGCAATCTCGCCGAAGGCTTGAGTGACGGCGGGAAGCAGTAATGCGCCCTCAGATGTGAGTTTGAGCCGCTTGCCGCCGCGCTCGAACAAGGAAACGTTCAGCGACTCCTCCAGCGCTTTAATCTGGTGGCTGACCGCCCCATGAGTAACGTTTAACTCACGCGCCGCTGCCGAGACCGACCCGCTGCGGGCCGTCGCCTCGAAAGCGCGCAACGGATTGAGGGGCGGCAGCCGGCCGGTCATTTTGATCCTTATTGTGAGTTTTTCTCACACAAACCCCTAGAACAATCTCAATTGCTTTTCCAGTCTCTCCTGATTGATAATGATGAAAACGAGGGCGATTGCCCCGTGGGAACAAAAATTAGGCTGCGTCCCCCGACGCGGCAGAAAAAAGGCGAGGCATGCATGGCTTTCGACGGCAAGAAGCTCGATGAATTGCGAGCCAAATATCTCAACAGCCACGGCGGCGAGATCTTCGATGCAAAATTCAGGAAGGTCGGCGAGAAGATCTTCAACAAGGCGGGTACGCGCGTTGCTCCCTATGCCGGAATACCGACGCTGCTTGACGCTCCCTACCTGCCGGTTGATGCACAAAACCCGGATTTCGGTGATCTGCAGGTGGCCATGATCGGGATGCCGATGGACCTCGGCGTCACCAACCGGCCAGGCTCACGCTTCGGGCCGCGGGCGTTACGCACGATCGAGCGGGTCGGCCCCTATAACCACGTCCTGGAATGCGCACCGGCGCATGAACTGAAGGTCGCCGATATCGGCGACGTGCCTTTCCGCAGCCGCTACCGGTTGGAAATGAGCCACGACGACATCGAGAAGCGGATCAATCAGATTGTTGATGCCGGCGTGCTGCCGCTGTCGGTCGGCGGCGATCACTCGATCACTCATCCGATCTTGAAGGCCGTCGGCAAGAGGGCTCCGGTCGGGCTCATCCATATCGATGCCCATTGCGATACGAGCGGCCTCTTCGACGAGACGAAGTTCCACCACGGCGGTCCCTTCCGCAACGCCGTACTGGATGGCGTACTTGACCCGACGCGCACGATCCAGATCGGTATCCGCGGGGCGGCCGAATATCTGTGGGAATTCTCCTATGAGTCCGGCATGACAGTGATCCACGCGGAAGAAGTGACCGGCCTCGGTATTCAGGCGATCGTCGAGAAAGCCAAGGCGATCGTGGGCGACGGTCCGACCTATGTTTCCTTCGACATCGATAGCCTCGACCCGAGTTTTGCACCCGGTACGGGCACGCCTGAAATCGGTGGCCTCACCACCCGCGAGGCGCTCGAATTGATCCGCGGCCTGAAAGGCATCAACATTGTCGGCGGTGATGTCGTCGAGGTCGCGCCACAATATGACGCCACTCACAATACAGCGCATGCTGGCGCGCAGATGCTGTTCGAAATCCTGAGCCTGATGGTGTTCAGCCCTTCCGTGAAGGGCCGAAGCTGATTTAAAGTTCGATAGAAGAGTGGGAACAAGCCGGTCCAGGCCAAGAACCGTCCGGCAAACAAAGGAGAGACATCATGTCCGATATCTTCAACAACAAGATCGGCCGCCGTGCCGTGCTCGGCGGAGGGATCGCCGGTGCTTCCATGCTGGCCATGCCGGCCGTGCTGCGCGCTCAGGACAAGAGCCTGAAGGTCGGCGTATACGGCGGCTACTTCAAGGACTCTTTCGACAAGAACATTTTTGCCGACTTTACAAAGGCCAGCGGCATTGCTGTCGAATCCGTCGCGGAACCGACCGGCGAGGCTTGGCTGGTGCAGCTCGAGCAGGCCGCCAAAGCCGGTGCCGCACCTGCCGACGTCTCGATGATGTCGCAGGTCTCGATGCTGAAGGGCCAGTCCACCAATCTCTGGGCACCACTTGACCTCGCCAAAATTCCAAATGCGAAAAACCTGATCGACCGTTTCGTCAACAAATATCCCGACGGCAAGGTCGCAGGCATCGGTGCAGTCTCCTGGTACATCACGCTCGTGTCGAACACCGACGTGTTCAAGGAGGCACCGACATCCTGGGCCGCAATGTGGGAAAAGGACAAGGAAGACAAGCTCGGTCTGCTCGCCCTGGTATCCAACTCCTTCCTTCTCGAAGTGACTGCCAAGACCTTCATGGGCGGCACCAAGGCGCTTGACACCGAGGAAGGCATTGTCAAGGCGCTTGAGAAGCTCGCCGAGCTGAAGCCGAATGTGCGCCTGTGGTATCGCGATGAGGCGCAGTTCGAACAGGCGCTGAAATCCGGCGAAATCCCGATGGGGCAGTACTACCACGATGTCACCGGTCTTGCCGCCGCGGATGGCAATCCGGTGCGCTCCACCTTCCCGAAGGAAGGTGGCATCCAGGATTCCGGCTGCTGGGCACTCTCACGCGCATCCAAGAAAACGGAAGAAGCTCACACTTTCATCAACTACATGTGCCAGCCGGCCATCCAGGCGATCTTGTCGCGCAAGGTCGGCACTGCTCCGACCATTAAGCGCGACCTGCTCGATCTAACCGCGGAAGAATTCGCCGCCGTATCTTCCGATATCGAGCCAATCGTCCCGCGCTACGATCTGTATCAGACCAAGTCCGACTTCCTGAACCAGAAGTGGACCGAGATGATCGCGGGCTGACGGGAACCGCTTGTCTTCTGTGACGAGGGTTACGCTCAGGTTCGGGAACGGCTAACATCGGCCGCAGCCGCTTAATCCCTCCCCCTCAGGGGAGGGTCCCCCACCACTCGCCGAGCCGATTGACGAGAGCAAAATGTCCGGATTGATCCTTGAGCATGTGACGAAGCAATTCGGCACTTTCACCGCAGTCAACGACGTGAGCCTCGCGGTGGCGGACGGCAGCTTCGTCTGCCTTCTCGGCCCCTCGGGCTGCGGCAAGACCACGCTGATGCGGATGATCGCCGGCCTGGATTTGCCGACCGGCGGCTCAATCAGGCTCAGCGGCGCCGACATCACCCAGGTGCCTACCCATAGGCGCGATCTCGGCATGGTCTTCCAGTCATTGGCGCTCTTCCCCCATCTGACGGTCGGCGAAAATATCGCTTATTCGCTGCGCATCCGGGGCGCGGACAAGGACGCGCAGAAGAAGCGCGTCGACGAACTTCTGGCGATGATCCATCTGCCGGGTTTCGCCGACCGCTCGGTCAACAAACTCTCGGGCGGCCAGCGCCAGCGCGTCGCGATCGCCAGGGCGCTTGCGATCTCGCCAAAACTTTTCCTGCTCGACGAACCGCTGTCGGCGCTGGACGCCAAGCTTCGGGAAGCGATGCAGGTTGAACTGCGCCAGTTGCAGCAGCGGCTCGGCATCACCACCATCGTCGTCACCCACGACCAGCGCGAAGCGATGACAATGGCCGACACGGTCGTGGTGATGAACGGCGGCGAGATCCGGCAGGCGGCCGCGCCAGTTGATATCTACCGCCGCCCGACCGACAGCTTCGTTGCGGACTTCATCGGCCAGACCAACCTCCTGCCATTCGAAACCGACAGCACCGGCCGCGCCGCCGTGCTCGGAACATCTATCGAAGGACTGGCTCCGCTCACCGGACCGGCGAAGGGTCTGCTTTCGGTGCGCCCCGAAGACGTTCAACTGGCGCCCGCAGGCAATGGCTTGATTCCTGGGACAGTGACCTTCGTGCGCGACCTCGGAGGCACGATCGAGACATTCGTGGAAGCAGGCGGCCAGCAGGTGATTGCGGTTTCTTCGCCGCGAAACCGGCCAGCGGTTCACGTCGGTCAGACGGTCGGCATCAAGCTCGATCCAGCGACAAGCGTGGTGCTCGCCAAATGAGACGTGAACCGCCGCAACGCCTAGGCGATTACGGGCCGCTGTTCTTCCCGGCCGGCATGCTGACCCTGTTTTTCGTGGTGCCATTTGCCACGATGATCGCCGTTTCATTTTTCCAACGCCAACAAGGCGGCTTTTATACGCCGGCCTTCGTGCTCGACAACTATGCGAGGTTCCTGAGCCTCTTCTTCGGCAAAGTCCTCGGCTTTTCCCTGTTTCTCGCCGTCGCGGTCGCCATTGCCTGCGTGGTCGTTGGGGTACCCTTCACCTATCTGCTCGCTCGCTCCTCACGCAAGACGCAGATCGCCTGGCTGGTCGCGCTGCTCTCCATCCTTTCCCTTTCAGAGGTGATGATCGGTTTTGCCTGGTCGACGCTTTTTTCGCGCACCGCCGGCATCACCAATCTCTTCGTCTGGCTGGGATTGATGAGCCAAGCCCAGGCCCTGACGCCAAGCTTCGGGGCGGTCATGACTGCCATGTCCTACCAGGCGTTCCCCTACACTGTCCTCGTCCTTTATCCAGCCCTGGTCCGGCTTGATCCGACGCTCTCGGAAGCTGCGCGTACGCTTGGCGCTTCGCCGGCAAAGGCCTTCTTCACCGTTGTTGTGCCAGCCTTGCGCAACACCATCCTCGCAACGCTGATCATGGTCTTCATCTTCGCGCTTGGCTCCTATCTGCTGCCGCAACTTTTGGGGCGGCCGCAACATTGGACACTGTCGGTTCTCATTACCGACCAGGCAATCTATCAGTCGAACATGCCGTTCGCTGCCGCAATGGCAGTTTTCCTGGTGCTGGTGTCGCTCGCACTGGTCGGCCTTGCAGTTTATGCCGGACGGCAGAAGGAGGCGAAATGACAGCGCTGCGCCGCCTGCTGTTCTTCGTCGTCGGTCTGTTTTTGGCCTTGCCTCTGATCGTCGTTGCCGGCGTTTCCATCAATCAGCGGCAGACGCTTGCTTTCCCGCCTCAAGGCTTTTCGCTCTCCTGGTACGGCCAGATCTTTACCAATCCAGAATGGCGCAACGCCCTGGTCGCCTCGCTGACGCTGGCGGCCACATCAGCCCTGCTGGCACTGCTGATCGCCCTGCCGCTCGCCTGGTTCCTGTGGCGCCGCCTGGCGCCCTGGGCCAATATCTTCCAGCTTCTTGGGGTCGCCCCCTTTACGCTACCACCCGTCATCACGGCGCTTGGTCTCCTTACCTTCTGGGCGACAACCGGCTTTTATGGTCAGTCCTGGACTGCGGTCATCAGTCACGGGATTTTCTTCATCACTCTGCCGCTTGTGACACTGTCCCTCGGCTTTTCAGCCATCGATCGCTCTCTGGTCGAGGCGGCAGCGACAATGGGCGCCGACGATCGGACGATTTTCCGTACTATCGTTCTGCCGCTCATCCTGCCGTATATCGTCTCCGGTTACGCCTTCGCCTTCGTGCTGTCGCTCAACGAATATATCGTGGCCTACATGACGATCGGCTTCACCATGGAAACGCTGCCCATCAAGATTTTCAACGCGTTGCGCTATGGATATACGCCGACCATGGCTTCGGTGACGGTGCTGTTCCTGGTCATTGCGGCGGTCATTTTCGGTCTGGTGGCACGGTTCGGTGACCTACCGAAACTGCTCGGTGCTCTCTCGGAGGACAAATGAAAATCGCCGGCTTTCAGATGGAGCCGGTCGTCGGCGATATCGACGCGAACCTCGACAAAATTGCAGGTGCCGCGGCAAAAGCTGCGCAAGAAGATGCCAGGCTGCTTATCGCTCCGGAACTGGCATTGACAGGTTACGGTGCCGCTGAAGCATTTCCCGGCCTCGCCGCGCCCGCCCACGGACCGGTGACGGATAAACTGTCGGAGATTGCCGCCCTGCATGGGATTGCCATCCTTTCGGGCTTTGCGGAGAAGGCGTTTGAAAATACCTTCAACAGTGCCTTCTTTACCGACGGCAAGGGACAGACGGCGGTCTACCGCAAATCCAAGCTATACGGATCCTATGAACGGAAATGGTTCCGTCAGGAAGACCCGCGCGAAGTTCTGGCGGATGTCGGCGGCATCCGGATCGGGTTCCTGATCTGCTACGACGTGGAATTCCCCGAAAACGTGCGTCGTCTCGCCAAGGCGGGCGCCGATCTTGTCGCTGTACCGACGGCGCTGCCGGCCGGTTCGTCGGGGGATTTTATCACCGAACACATGATTAAGGTGCGCGCTTTCGAAAACCAGGTTTTCGTGGCCTACATCAATCATTGCGGTTCCGATCCGCTCTTTTCCTACGCTGGCCTGTCGTGCATCGCCGCGCCGGACGGCAAGCTGCTGGGGCGAGCATCGATCACCGACGAGGCATTGATCTTTGCTGATATAGACCCTTCGGTCTATGCTCGCTCGCGAGCGGAAAACACGTACCTTGCCGATCTGTGATCACGGCCGCTCGCATCAGTCCCGCCTACTCGTGCCACTTCTGGATGGAACGGTTTACTTTTTCGTCAGTTAGCTAAGCGTCATCAGTGGCGGGTAGGGACTAACGGAGAAAGACCATGCTCAAGATTATCTCGATATCTCTTCTGTCACTTGGACTCGCGACGAGCGCCTTTGCTCAAAGCAGCGGCGGCGGCAATGCGCAGGATCAGCCTGGGGACCCTTTGAATAAGGTCAACCCGGGTGCGACACATGCGCCACAAGCCACCGACGATATGACCACCCATAGCACGCGCACCAACTGTGCGCCCAATCTGCAAACGAAGAGCACCTCGAACATGCCGGACAAGACCGGTAATACCAACGTCACGGCAGGTGAGGCTGGTGCCAATACAAGCGGCCAGTCGTCGGATTGCTGAGGTGTTGACTGATAGACGAAAAGGTCGGCGTGAGCCGGCCTTTTTTGATGGCCGGCACAAGCGTCCGTCGGGCTTTCCATTGTTGGGTTCCCGCCCTACCTGCATTCGTCGGACGAACGGATAAGGAGGAAGCCGATGATAGTCCGGTCAGGCAGCTGCCTCTGCGGCAAGGTGACATACAGCGTGAGGGACGCTCCTCTTCGCATCGGGCTTTGCCACTGCGTCGACTGCCGCAAGGAAAGCGGCTCCAGCTTCGTTACCTTCGGCCTCTGGCCGCGTAACGCCTTCAAAAGCTCGGGCGATGTGCGATATTTCCGCGGCCGCGGTTTCTGTCCGGATTGCGGTTCCCGTGTCTTTAACGAGAGCGACGGAGACGCGGTGGAGATCCGTGTAGGGTCGCTCGACATGGCGCCTTCCGATCTCGAACCGACCTACGAAATTTGGGTGAAGCGTCGGGAAAATTGGTTGCGTGCGCTTCCGATCGCTCAATACGAGCAAGATCGAGACAGAGAGTAGCGGGACGCCTCGCTGGCACTCCATCAAAGGGATTTTTCATGCCGCAGAGGGATTTGCTTGCAAGAGCGATCGCGATCGCCGTTGACGCACATGAAGGGCAATCGTCCAAGACGGGGGGCCCGTTCATCGAACATGTGCGACGGGTAGCCGAACAGGTTTCCGGAAGCAACGCAAAGCTTGTCGCCTGGCTGCACGATGTCGTCGAGAAAGGACCGGGCTGGTCATTGGATCGCCTGCGCCAGGAGGGTTTTCCTGAACAGATCGTCGCGGCGGTGGATGCGTTGAGCAAGCGCGACGGCGAGGACTATTTCGAATTCGTCCGGCGTTCCATCTCCAATTCGCTCGCAAGGCCTGTCAAACGTGCGGATCTCGCCGATAATCTGGCCCAGGCAAAACAAATGGGGGGAGATATATCCAAATATGTCGAGGGCCTGCGCATTCTTGACGAGCAATATCCACGATGAGCGGCGGAACCTTGGGCCACCTCTCTCGTTCGTCTCCGCGAAGCACGCGCTGGCATCGACCGACAGGATGGGCACATGGAATTTCGATCTGAAGTGGCTCTGGTGACAGGCGCGGGTTCGGGCATCGGTAAAGCAGCAGCGATCAAGCTTGCAGCCGAGGGAGCCAAAGTCGGCGTGCTGGGGCATACGAAAGAAGAAATCGACAGGACCGTCGATGACATAAGAAATGCAGGCGGCGAGGCTGTCAGCCTGGAAGCGGATGTGTCGGACGAATCTCAGATGCGCGAAGCGGTAGACCGGCTGGCGAAGACTTTTGGGCGCATCGATGTTGTAGTCGCAAATGCGGGAATCAACGGCGTTTGGGCTCCGATCGACGACCTGAAACCGCAAGAATTTGACAAGACGATCGCGATCAACCTGCGCGGCACCTATCTGACGTTTCACACCGCGGTACCGTATCTGAAAAGACAGGGCGGCTCTGTGATCGTCGTCTCTTCGATCAACGGCAATCGCACCTTCAATACACCAGGCGCCACGGCCTATGTCGCGACCAAGGCGGCACAGGTGGCCATGGTGCAGCAACTCGCCCTCGAGCTCGGCAAGCATAAAATTCGGGTCAATGCAGTTTGCCCCGGGGCAATCGCTACCAACATCAATGAGAACACCACCGTACGCAGCGAAAAGGATACGGCGGTGCCGGTCAAATTCCCGAAGGGTGATATTCCGATAACCGGCGGCAAGGCAGGAGAAAGCGAAGACGTGGCCGAAGTCATCCTGTTCCTGGCGTCCAGCCGTTCGCGGCATGTCACAGGCGTACCTATTTTCGTTGATGGCGGGCAAGGCCTGCTGAGATAGTCACGCGGCATTGAATGCGGCCACCAGGTTGTCTCGAGGTGCTGCCCTGGGACGGTGGCGACGCCATCGCTCTTGAAACTCCCGTTGCAGGCAAACTAGTATCAACCGATATGAGGCTGCGAAGGTACTGCTATGCCGATCAAACCGAAATCCGGAAAGGCTCCGATCATCGTCATCGATCTTCAGACTGGCATGTTTGACGGCGTTGTCGATCCACCTCTCCATGAGGCTGACCGTCTGGTCGAACGGGCGAGAGCCATCTTGGATTGGGCTCGCCGGCAGGGTCGAAGGATCGCTTTCATCCGCCATGATGGGCCAACAGGCGACGCGCTGGCGCCCGGCGAGCCAGGTTGGCCCATCTGGCCCGCGCTTGGCCAGGCCGACGACGAGCCGACCTTCTCGAAAAGCGTTGGCGATGCCTTCAGCAATCCAGATCTCCGCCGCTGGATCGAGGAACAGAGCGCGCCCGAAGTGGTGTTGCTTGGAGCGCAGACGGATTTTTGCGTCGCGGCAACGGTGAAAGGCGCCCTGTCAAACGGTTTCAGGGTCACGGTCATTTCGGATGCGCACAGTACGCTCGACCAGCCGGACGAGGCGGCATCGGCAATCATCAACCGCTACAATGCACAGTTCACCGAGGCCGGCGTCAATCTGGTGACGACCGCCAGCTTCACTGAAATCTAAAGCCCCATACCGAGTGCGAGCCGACGGGTAACACCGATCTCATTCAGAAACATTTCATCATGGCTGACCACCAGAAGCGCGCCATCATAGACGCGCAATCCGGCTTCCACCGCAGCGATGGAATCGATGTCAAGGTGATTGGTCGGCTCATCGAGGACGAGCAGCGATGGCGGCTCCAATCCACCGAGCACGCAGGCAAGGCCTGCACGCAGCACCTGCCCACCCGACAACGAGCCGACAACCTGTAAGGCAGCGTCGGCGCGAAACATGAAGCGCGCCAGCGCCGCCCGGCAGGCGTTTTCATCCGCGCTAGGATTGAGCCGCCTGAAATTGTCTCGGACCGTCGATGTGGGATCCAGGAGGCTTACCTGTTGGTCGAGCATGGCGGTCTTCACCATTACCTTTATTGTGCCCGAAAACGGGTGCAATCGGCCGGCAAGGAGCGACAATACCGTGGTCTTGCCCGATCCATTCGGGCCTGTTACGGCGATGCGCTCCGGCCCGATGATTTCGAAGGAGAGGTTGCTCAGGACCGGAACGTCCGGAGCGTAACCCGCGGTGACGTTCTCCATCCTCAGCACAGTCTTGTTCCCCGGTAGGCCAGTCGGCGAAAACGTGACCAGAAGCGGCTGGAAAATCTCGATTTTTTCCCGCGCCAAGGAAATATCCCGGATTGCCTGACCCCGGCGGCGCTCGGCAAGCCGGGCATTCTCACCGCTGGTGTTTTCCGCCTTGCGTTTTAGGCCGCCCGCCGCGATGCGCGGCATGTCTCCCCTCGCCGCCTTCTTTTTTCCAACGCTGTCGCGTCGCGCCTTGCGCTCCGTCGTTTCCTGAACGGTGCGGTTGACCTCTGCCATTCGCTTTTCGGCATCTGCAAGATCATGTTCGGCGGTCGCCAGCTCCAATGTCTTCCGCTCCCGGTAATGGCTCCAGTTGCCGCCGTAGCGAGTGGCGCCGAGCCACGTCAGCTCGAAGATCGCATCGACGGTCTCGAGCAGTTTGCGGTCGTGGCTGACGATGATCGCCCCATCTCTCCACTGGCAGAGAAAATCGATCACAGCCCGCCTGCCGTCACGGTCAAGATTGTTGGTCGGTTCATCGAGGATGAGGAAATCCGGTTCGGCGAAGATCAGCGCCGCAAGCCCGGCGCGGGTGCGCTCGCCGCCCGAGAGGGTCTGGAGCGGCGTTTGCGCATTTGCGTCCAGCCCGGCGCGCGCCAATGCCTCCGCCATACGCGCTTCCAGCATCCAGTCGGCCCGGGCGAGTTCGTCTGCCGTCGCCTCGCCGCGTTCGGCCCGGGCGAGGAGGCAGAGTGCGGCACGTGTGCCGAACAGATCGGCGATCGTCTCAAGGGGTCCGACCTGTACGCTCTGATGTAACATGGCGAATGTGCCGGAAATGGACACTGCGCCGGAAGCGGGCGAAAGCTCGCCCGTGATAAGCTTCAGGAGTGTCGTCTTGCCGACGCCGTTACGACCGACAAGCCCGGCCCGTTCTATTCCGAAGCTGAGGTTCAGGTTTGAGAAAAGCGGCCGACCGTCAGGCGTGGACCACGAAAGATTGGACAGAGTGATGGAAGCAGGCATGGACAGACCTCCGGATTGCAAGGCGAAGCGGCATTGCGATCGGATTGATATCCATGGTTGACCATCCTGTCGGTGTTGCGGATGGTTGGAAGCTAGGTCGGAAATGCGGCTGGTTCAAGGTGGATGAAGGCACGCAACGGCCTTCCATTCCCGCCGCCGGTCGTCTTCGCCGAAGCTTAAACCGGTTTGCTACAAGGAAAAGTTCGGCAGCGGCGGGAGGCGCTAAGGACGAAAGTCCTATGATGGGCCTCGGCGTTCAGACCGAAGTCCCATACGGGGAACCCTCTTCGGAGTTGTGGTGTTTAGGCTGCAAGTACGCGAAGCCCACTCTCAGCGCCACATTGCATCGGCTTCGCCCATAGTGGCGCATGAAAACTGGGGAACCCGTCGCCTTGCGCGGCGGGTTTCCTCATCGTGCCGTCGCATCAGCGGCCCGCTGGCAAGTCAACTTGCATGTCTCCGACAAGTGGCTCGTCATTGGCGTCGTCATTGAGTGCGGAAATGCTCAACACGCATGCGACGAGCCCGGCGACAAGTAGCAACCCATAAGGCATCGGTGTTTCTCCTGTGCCCCCGGGACCGAGTACACGCGGGAAAACCTAACGTTTCGGCAAGGAACGTGGTTAACGGGCCGATAAAGGAGCCGTTCTGGCACACATGGCGCTTGGCTCGTACGTCGTCTTTACTCTCAGTCCATGTTGGAGGCGAGGAGGTCGCCAGATGTGGCGGCCTCCTGGTCGGCTCGTTAATTCGAAGGAGCCGGCGTAGCCGGTGCTGGACTTGCTGGCGGGGTCGTCCCCGTCGAGGCTGGAGGTGTTGCTGGAGCGGTAGCTGTTCCGGCAGGCTCCTGGGATCCTGGCATGAACATCATCACGGCTATGATGATGACTATGACTGCAACGATACCGATTATCACGTTTCTATTCATGAATGCTCCTCCGTAAGCCTTTAGTGGCTCCCGGTGAGTTAGATCGGACTGCGCATTTGTCCACCCGCCGCCTTATTGCAGCGGCCTTTTCATTCTCGCGATTGGATCTAGCCTCCATCTCGGCCGAGATACCCAATGCCAGATAAGCAGGAGGACGCCATGCCGCGGCGCCCCCGCAACCTGATGTCGGGGGCAGATCAATATTTGCTTCGGGCGTGGCGTGGGATGCAAGCGATCAATAAAAAAAGAGGACCGAAGCGATTTTCGCCTCGGTCCTCGTTGGCCCCCGCCATGTGTTGCGCCTCTTATCGCCGGAATGTGACTATGCGGCAATCCCGGGTTTTCACCTGCGCCAAACGATACGTGGAATCCCCTATGCCGTTCTCGTTCGTGCCACATAGCGCAAACCCTTTTTGCAACTGCCTTGTTCTCAGTCGCGACCAAGCCGGCGAGGTCAGCGGTCCACCGCTACCGCGTCTTAAGCTCGCTCTTCCCAGAGCTTGGCAAGCTCGACGACGGTCTTCACCGCCTTTTCCATGTCCTGGCTGCTGACGAATTCGAGCGGCGAATGGAAGGCGTGACCGCCGGCGAAGATGTTCGGACAGGGAAGCCCCATGAAGGAGAGCCGCGAACCGTCCGTGCCACCGCGGATGCTGCCGCGCACCGGCTCCATCCCGGCCCGGCGGATCGCTTCGACCGCATAGTCCACGATCTCGGGATGCCTGTCGAGGACGGCCTTCATGTTGCGATACTGCTCCTTCACCGTAAAGGTGAAGTTCGAACCCGGATAACCGGCCAGCACCTCCCTGGTGATCTTTTCGAGCAGCGCTTCCTTGGTCTTGAGGCCTTGCTCCGTGAAATCCCGAATGATGAAACTCAAATTCGCCTTTTCCATCACGCCGGAAATGCCGGTCGGATGGATGAAGCCGTCGCGGTCCCTAGTGGTCTCCGGCGCCAGGTCCTTCGGCAGACGGTCGATGATTGCGCCGGCGATGCGGATGGCATTCTCCATCTTGCCATAGGCAAATCCCGGATGGATCGCGACCCCCCTGATGTCAATCTCGACTGCATCGGCGGAAAAGGTCTCGTCTTCGATCGTCCCGGCAGTTTCGCCATCGAGCGTATAGCCGAAATCGGCGCCGAGCTTCGCCAGGTCCACCTTGTCGACACCGCGGCCGATCTCCTCGTCGGTGGTGAAGAGGATACGGATCGCGCCGTGCTTAATGTCGGGATTGTTGATCAGGAACTCGGCGGCCGACATGATCTCCGCAATACCGGCCTTGTCGTCGGCACCCAGAAGCGTCGTACCGTCGGACGTGACGATGTCATGGCCGATCAGATCCTTCAGCACCGGGTGTTCAGAAACCTTGATGACCTGGGTTTTGTCGCCGACAAGCTGGATATCGCCGCCCTGATAGTTTTTGACAATCTGCGGCTTAACACCGGTGCCGGAAAAATCCGGTGCCGTGTCCATATGGGCGGTGAAGCAGACGACGGGCACATTGTTCTTTGTGGTGGTCGCCGGGATCGTCCCGTAGACATAGCCGTGTTCATCGAGATGCGCGTCACTCACCCCGATCGCCAGCAGTTCCTCAACCAGCAATCTGCCGAGGTCCTTCTGCTTCATGGTGGAAGGCTGGGTCGGCGACTTGGCATCCGACTGGGTATCGATGACGACGTAACGGAGAAAACGATCGGTAACGCTATCGGCCATGGCTGAAAATCCAATCCTAGCAAAACAGAAGGATTGAGTTTTAGCGGGCGGAGTCGGTCAGGTGAATGGGCGCCGCGCCGATTTTTCTCGTATTGTTCCCACCCCCTGTCCGACCAATCATCTTCCCCGCACCATTCCCCTCAGTCCAAAACGTTTTGGCTTGACTCCCAAAACGTTTTGGAGAATTGTCTTCGTCATTCTGGGAGTGAGAAGTTGGCCAACTTAAAGCAGCTTGCGCAGTCGCTCGGATTGTCGATCACCACCGTTTCCCGCGCACTCGACGGTTATGCAGATGTTTCCGCCGCGACCCGTGAGCGCGTCCGCGATGCTGCAGAAAAGGCGGGGTATCGGCCGAATGCTTCTGCCCGCAGACTTCGCCGGCAACGCGCCGAACTGGTGGCGGTTACGCTTCCGAGCGACCCCGGCCATATCGGCCCGCCTCACTTCCTCGATATGCTCTCGGGCTGTGCCGAACATCTCGCTGCCGCCGGCCTCAACCTGGTCATCGCGCCCGTTCCGCGCGGCGAAAGCGAACTCGAAATTTGCCGCCGTTTCGTCGACGGACGGCGCGTCGATGCCATGTTGCTCGTCCGCACCAAGCGTAAGGACGAGCGCGTGGAATTCCTGCAGTCCCGCGGCATTCCTTTCGTCACCAACGGCCGCACCGAAAGCCCGGTGCCTCATCCCTATATCGATGGCGACGGATTTGCGGGCTTCCATGCCGCGACACTGCGGTTCCACGCAGACGGCCATCAACGGATCGGCCATATCGCGGGTCCTCAGGAGTATTATTTTGCGCATGTGCGCCGTATGGGTTGGCAAGCCGCGATGCAGAAGGTCGGCCTTCAGGCCAGTCTTTGCTGCGAAGGTCCGCCAACAGAACAAGGCGGATATCTTGCAGCACTCAAGCTCCTGAGCGAGCCTTCCCGCCCCACCGCGCTTATTTGCGCCACCGACGAGATGGCGATCGGCGCGCTCCGTGCGCTCCGTGAGGTCGATGGCGGAAATCAGATCGCTATCATCGGTCACGACGACCTTTCAATGGACGCCTTTACCAGTCCACCGCTCTCGACCATGCGCATGACTGGAGGGAACCTCGGCGCGAGCTTCGCTTCCTTGCTGCTTCGCGCCATTGCCGGGGAACCGGCAGAGGATCTCCAGGAACTTCACCCGATCGAGTTTGTCGACCGCGACAGTCACCGCCGCCCACCGATTGCAGCATAAGCAGCAGCACAGCTTACAGTAAGAAACTGGAGGAGGAGAATATGAAACGTATCGTATCATTTGGAATTCTGGCTTCCACCGTGCTGGCTTTCGCCTCACCGGTGCTTGCCCAGACGATTTTCGTGTCGACCCAGCTTCGCCCGATCGAAGAGGCGACCGTCGTTCGCGAGGAGCTTTTGCAAGACGTTGGCGACGTCGATTATGTGGTGGAAGAACCGCCACAATTTGCGGTGCGAATGGAGGCAGAGCGTCAGGCCGGGAAACATACCGTGAGCCTCGTCGGCGCCTTGCATGGAGAGCTTTCGCCGCTCGCCGACAAGAACGCACTGGAGCCCCTCGACGATCTGGCAAAAAAGCTTGCCGCTGGCGGCATGCCGCAGGCGGTCCTTGATCTCGGCAAGCTTGGAAAACCAAACCAGCAATATATCCCGTGGATGCAGGCGACCTATGTGATGGCTGCCCGCAAGGAAGCACTTCAATATCTGCCGGCCGGCACGGACGTAAACGCGCTGAGTTACGACCAGCTGATCGAGTGGGGCAAGAAGCTGCAGGAGGCCACTGGCCAGCCGCAGATTGGCTTTCCCGCAGGACCAAAAGGCCTGATGGCCCGCTACTTCCAGGGTTATTTCTATCCGTCCTTCACCGGCGGTGTGGTGCGTACCTTTCAGGGCGCCGAGGCGGCGGCCGGCTGGGAAAAACTGAAGGCCCTCTGGGCCTTCGTAACCCCCAATTCGACCAACTACGACTTCATGCAGGAGCCGCTGGCTGCCGGCGAAGTCATGGTCGCCTGGGATCATATCGCGCGGCTGAAGAACGCCATTTCCGCTTCGCCTGATGACTATGTCGTGTTTCCGGCGCCCTCTGGGCCAAAGGGGCGGGGTTATATGCCGGTTGTCGCGGGGCTTGCAATTCCCAAAGGCTCACCGGACAAGGCTGGGGCAACAAAGGTCATCGAGCATCTCACGACGCCCGATGTGCAGCTCCTGACTGCTTCACGAGTGGGCTTCTTTCCGACACTGAACGTCAAGCTGCCGGAAGACCTTGATCCCGGCGTGGCCCTGCTTGCAGGAGCGGTGACGGCCACGCAGACATCCAAGGACGCCTTGATCTCGCTGCTTCCCGTCGGGCTCGGCGACAAGGGCGGCGAGTTCAACAAGGTCTACATGGACGCGTTCCAGCGCATCATCCTCCGCAACGAGCCGGTGGGCGACGTTTTGAAGGCCCAGGCCGCGACGCTTACCAAGCTGATGGCCGACACGAAGGCTCCCTGCTGGGCACCAGATGCCAAAAGCGACGGTCCCTGCCCCGTCCAATAGTGCCTTTCAAGGCCGAACTGGCGGCCGGGCGCAAATGCCCGGGCGCTCACCCTGAAACGATGGCTTTAGGAGGCGGGAGCTGATGACCAATGATCGCCGCTGGATTCCCTATCTTCTGATCCTGCCGTCCGTCGCCTTTCTGGCGTTGCTCTTCATCGTGCCGCTGGTGCAGACAATATGGCTCGCGGTGTCGGACAATGGCGCCCTTTCGCTAGCCAATGCCGACCGCATGGTGAACGACATCAACTTCACACGCTCGCTCAGGAATACCTTCCTGCTGACCCTGATGGTCGTGCCGGTCCAGATCGCTATCGCGCTGGTGATGGGTTCGATGGTCGCGAAAGTCGGGCGCGGACGTGAAACCATCCTCTGGATCTGGACGATTCCGCTCGGTATTTCCGACCTGGCGGCAGGCCTGGTCTGGCTGTCGATCCTGCAAAACACGGGTTACCTGAATTCCGTGCTCTTCGGGTTTGGGATTATCGAGCGGCAAACAGGATGGCTTTCCTACCAGACACCGGTGGCACTTTTCTTCGCCATTGCCGTCGCCGAGATCTGGCGCGGCACGGCAATCGTCATGGTCATCATCGTCGCGGGGCTGAACCAGGTGCCGAAGGAATTCAGGGAAGCCGCCGAGATCTTCGGTGCAGGACCCTGGACGCGCTTCTGGCGCATCACGCTTCCGCTCATCCGGCCGGCGCTGCAATCGGCACTGATCCTGCGGACGGTCCTCGCTTTCGAGGTCTTCGCCGTCGTCTATGCGCTCGGTGGGCGCAATTTCCCGGTCCTGGTGGGGGAGGCTTATAACTGGCAGAACCAGAACCAGAACTACAGCGTCGCAGCGGCCTACGCGGTGTTAATCATGGTCATCTCGCTCGCCGCAACCCTCGTTTACCTCAAGGCAATCAAAGTCGATCCGGAGCGCCTGCCATGAGTTCGACAAAACCCGCAGGTTTTATTTCTTCCCGCCGATGGCTCCTCTGGAGCGGCATAGCAGCACTCTGCGCCTGGGTTCTGGTGCCGATCTATCTGGTTGCCCTCGGGGCGCTTGGCGGACGCCAGGGCGTCTATCAATGGCCGAAGACCGGCCTTCCGATCGGCATCTCGACCGACCCATTCGTCCTGTTCCTGAAGACGGAAGGCGTCGTGCAGTCCTTTCTAAACTCACTGGCAGCGGCGGGGATTACGGTTGCGCTCTCGATCCTGCTTGGGGCACCGGCGGGCTACGCACTTGCGCGCTATAATTTCTGGGGAAAAGACAGTTACCGCCTGCTGGTCTTGCTCACGCGCGCTTTTCCGCTGGCGATCCTGGCGCTGCCGCTGACTGTTTCCTTCATCAGGCTCGGCCTCTACGACACGGTGGTCGGGGTTGGCTTGATCCATACCGTGCTGGCATTGCCGTTTGCAGCACTCGTCACGCAAGGAATCTTTCTTGGCGTCCCAAAGGAACTGGAAGAGGCGGCCTGGGTATTCGGATGCACGCGCATCCAAGCTTTCTTCAAGGTCGTGGCTCCGTTGGCGCTTCCGGGCATCGTGGCAACTGCCGTTTTCGCTTTCGTCATCTCCTGGAACGAAGTCTTTGCCGCCTCTGTGCTGACGGTCCGAAACCGGACCTTGACAGCCTATCTGCTGACGGTTCTGTCGGAGAGCCCAATGCATTATCGCTTCGCCGGCGGCCTCATGCTCATTCTCCCATCGGTCGTCTTCATATTCGCGGTCAGGCGCTACCTCTTCGCGATATGGGGCATTTCCTCCAAATAACGGGACCTATCCATGGCCAATATCGTGATCGACCGTATTCGGAAAAGTTTTGGCGCATTCGAGGCTCTGAAAGAGGTCTCGCTGACGATCCACGACGGCGAGTTCGTGTCGCTGCTCGGTCCCTCCGGCTGCGGCAAGACCACGCTGTTGCGCATTATCGCCGGGCTCGAAACGGCAACCTCCGGCGACGTACGTATTGGCGACAACTCAATCATCGGCCTGCCTCCCAAAGACCGCGGTCTGGCCATGGTCTTCCAGAACTACGCGGTCTTCCCGCATATGACCGTCTATGAAAATGTAGCATTCGGTCTGCGCATGCAAAAAGCCGACGACCTCCGCGTAAAAGCGCAAGTCGAGAAGGCTGCCGGCCTTCTCCATATCGAGCCCTATCTCGATCGCTATCCTAACAAATTATCCGGCGGCCAACGGCAACGCGTCGCCGTCGCCCGCGCCCTTGCGGTCGAGCCCAGGGTCCTGTTGATGGACGAGCCGCTTTCGAACCTCGATGCGCTGTTGCGACTGGAAATGCGCACCGAACTCAAAGCCGTCCTGCAATCGGCCGGCACAACGACGGTTTACGTCACGCACGACCAGACCGAGGCGATGGGTCTGTCCGACCGCATCGCGGTAATGCATGGCGGTGTCGTCGAACAGATCGGCAGTCCTGTGGAGATCTACAATCGTCCAGCAACACGCTTCGTCGGCGGTTTCATCGGGAATCCGCCGATGAACTTTATCAAGGTTGCGGTCTCAAACGGCCAGGTTGCGGCTGGCGGCGAGCAAATTTCAGCGCCGAAGGACGCCGGGTACGAAGTGATCCTCGGCATGCGCGGTGAGGCTGTCGAACTGGCGCCGCTGTCTACCGGTCTTGAGATGAAGGTTCGCGTTGCCGAGCCTATGGGCTCGCATCTGCTGCTCACCGGCTCGATTCACGACCAGCCGGTCCGCGTCGTCCTGCCCGCATCGGAGACTGTGAAAAGCGGCGACACGATCGGTCTGAAACTCGATCGCAACCGCATTACCTGGCTTTCGCCCGAGAGCGGCACAGCCTATCCGGCACTGACGGCTTAAGAAATCTCGGAGTACCCGGCATGAACATGCATCTCAATGAGGCCAAGCGGATTCTCGTCGCCAATGATCGCGGCGGTTATACGGTTCCCACGGACCGGCTCTACCCCTTCCAATGGAATTGGGATTCCGCCTTCGTCGCCATGGGGTTTGCACTTTATGACACCGATCGAGCTTATCGCGAACTCGAACGATTGGTCGAGGGCCAGTGGGCGGACGGCATGATCCCGCATATCGTCTTCCACCAGCCGAGTGACACCTATTTTCCTGGCCCGGATGTCTGGCGTACGAGCCATACGATCCCGACCTCTGGGATCACTCAGCCGCCGGTCTTCGCGATCGCCTTGCGCAAAGTTTTCGAAGCAGCAGGCCCACAAGCCAGATCCCGCACCATCCCCCTCTACGAAGCGGCGCTGAAATGGCACCGCTGGTGGTATTCGGCGCGGGATCCGGAGGGCACTGGCCTCGTTGCGTTGCTTCACCCCTGGGAGAGCGGGAGCGACAATTCTCCCGCCTGGGACATCGCGCTCGCCCGCGTGCCGACCACGACTGACACACCCGTGGTACGCAGGGACACCGGTCACGTGAATGCCGAAATGCGCCCGCGTGACGAGGACTATAGTCGCTTCATCCATCTCGTCGACACCTATGCCGCCTGCCGCTGGAATCCAGCAAAGCAGTGGCAGAAGGCGCCGTTCAAGGTCGCCGAAATCCAGACCACGGCGATCCTCTTGAAGGCGGGGGAGGACCTCGAATACCTTGCACGCTTGTTTGGCAGGAGTGCGGAAGCGGATGCGATCGCCGCGCTCAACGATCGTACCCGCAGAGCATTGATCCGCCAGTGGCGGCCGAAGCTTTCCCGCTTCGTCTCACGCGACCTCATCTCGGGCGAGGATATCGAAGCGGCTACGCAAGCCGGGTTTATTCCTCTGCTCGCGCTTGACCTCGAAGCTCCGGTTGCCGATGCTCTGGTCAATGAGATGAGCGCCTGGTCCGAAGGTCTCAAGGTCGCCTTTCCGACCACCAGACCGGGCATCGTGGGCTGGGAGCCGAAGCGCTACTGGCGTGGCCCGGCCTGGGCAATCATCAATTGGCTGCTGATCGACGGGCTGAAGCGAAACCGTTATACGGACGCGGCCGAGGACCTGCGAAGGTCGACTATCGCCGCGATCGAATCCGAAGGATTTGCTGAATATTTCGACCCGGTAACAGGAGAAGGCTGCGGCGGCCTCGGGTTCTCCTGGACTGCTGCCGCCTATCTGTGGCTGATAAGCACCTGACACGTGAGCAAAATCGCAGCGGCGGCCATGACGAGTTTCTACCCTCGCCGCCGCTCGACATCTCCAAGGCCTAAAAGCCCCGGCCGGCCTTTCGGTTATTCTCGATTCGCGTGAGGCAACCCGTCACCTTCGCCATCAGCAGATCAAAATCGATCGGCTTCGTCAGATAGGCTTCGGCGCCCCCCCGCAGTCCCGAGAGAACATTTTCCCGATCCGTCAGAGCCGTCAACATGATGAAGGGGGTGTCGGCGAAGTCAGGATAATTGACCTGAATCTCGGCCAGAAGTTCGTGGCCGCTCATGACCGGCATGGAGATATCGCAGATCACGAGATCCGGCCATTTGGAGACCAGAAGATCCAGCCCCTCCTGACCATTGGCGGCCTGAAGGGTCGAGAAACCGGCATCCTCCATCTCCTCGACCAGGAGCTGACGGATATCATGCTCGTCGTCTATGCATAAGATCGTGGTCATTGTTCCATTCCTAAGCTGTCTTTGCCTCAAGGACCTCTTCAAATGGCAGGTCCAGAATAAAGGTCGTACCTTGGCCAAGCTCGCTTTCGACGGAGATCGAACCGCCGTGAAGCTCGATGATTTCCTTCACAATATTGAGGCCAATCCCCGTCCCGGCGATGCCGGTTGCACTGCGCGCCCGGAAATAGGGCTCGAACAGCTTCGGCACGTCGTCCGAATCTATTCCGATACCGGTGTCCTTGATGGTGACCAGGACGCGCTGCCCCTGCTGCCAACCTCTCACATCGATTTCGGGAGAGTTGGGCGAATATTTCACTGCGTTGGAGAGCAAATTCGTGAAGACCCGACCGAGCGCGACACCATCCACCATCTGGAAGGCGGGCAGGTCGGCGAGATCTGCGCGAATGTTATGATCCTTGCTGATCTCCAACCGGTGCGCGATACATTCCTCAATCACTGCGGAAAGAGAGCAGGGCCTTTTATCGATTGCGATCGTGCCGGTGGCTATTCGGCCGGCGGCCAAAATACTCTCCATCAGCTCGACCATACGCACGACCGCGCCCTTGATCTGCACGCACTTGTCGGAAAGGAATTGCGGCGTCACGGCACCCTTCGTGCGGGTCAGCCGCTGCGCTGCTCCGTCGATAACGGCAAGCGGCGTGCGAAACTCATGAGAAATCATCGCCACGAACCGTCGCTGAAGGGCGTTGATCGCCCTCTCCTGCTGTAGAAGGCGGTCCAGTTCGACATTCTTCAACTGGACTTCGACAGTCCTTTCCTCGACGGTTTTTTCCAGCCGATCGCGGTGCTCGCGCAGCCTCTGCTCGCTTGATTGTAAGGCTTTAAGGGCGAGCTGGCGGTCATGAACGTCTTCCAGCAGACCATACCACCTGCATACCTCGCCAGCCTCGTTCAGGCGGGGTGCCGCGCGGTTGCGAAACCAGCGATACCGACCCTTTACAGGCCCGATGCGATAGACCATGTCGAAGCGGGCGGCGTTTTCCACCGCTGCCTGCCATTGCTCGATGACGTGCGGAAGATCCTGCGGATGGATCGTTTTTTCCCAACCCCGTCCGAGAGCTTCGTGTAAATCGAGCCCGGATGCATGCTGCCAACTCGGTCCGACCTCGATCACATCTCCCGAGGCGTCCGCCACCCACGGGGTCTGTGGGTGGAGCTCCACAAAAGAACGATAATGCTCTTCGCTCGCACGTAAAACCTGTTCGGCGCGGCGCAATTTGGTGATGTCGGAGATAACCGCGATCAACACGGGTTTTGTCGTCCCGCCAATAGGAAGGAGTGCTCGACGTTTATGGGTTACCAGGATTCGAGTGACGCCGCCTCGACCGGTTACTTCTTCTTCGAGCAGGCTTTCCTGGCCGGTCGCCATCACCTCAACGTCTATTGCCCGTATTCGGTCGGCATCCGATTTTTGCAGAAATTCATGCCCCGTGCGGCCTAAGAGATGCTCCGGCTTCATGCCGATCATGTCGCAGGCTTTTTTATTGAGATACAAGAAGCGCGATTGGTCATCTTTGATGAGAATCGGCTGATGGGCTCCTTCGAACAGAGCCTGCAAAATATCCATATCCTGCAGCTGCTCGTCGGTTTCTCTCAAATGGGAACTGCCCGCCAATCAAGCCTCCAAAGTAGCCGGCCATAATTCTAGTGACGCTAATTTAGCGCCTTCGGCTTACCGAATGCTGAAAGAGGCTCCTATCGTTTTAACAGGCAGGCGAAACCAGGCCGAACACTGAGCGCTTACGGGGCATTAAATGCTCTTACGCCCAGTCGAAATCAGACAGCGACGCAAGAACCCTTCTCGCGGCAGCGAAAAGGGTTCCTTCAGATCGGTTTGTCCCGGCTCAATGGGCGGGTCGCGTTCCGCCGCCCTTCTTTTCGGAATCGTGGGTGTGATGGCTGTCTCGCTCACCGCCACCGCCGGAAACACGGCTCTTGGAACGACGATCATCGTCCGCAGGCGGTTTTTTAACTTCAAGCGGCGCCTTTGCATTTTCGTGGGAAGCACCGGGACCACCCTGACGGATGCTGGCAGGGGTCTTATCGGATGTCGACATCGCAAGTCTCCTTATCGATCCTGCTGGTAGCCCTGGTGGGTCGTGTTGACCTTGGTGTTACCCTGCTGCCCCTGCTTTTCGAAATTCGCTGTGCCCGGATTGGTCGTGCGTTCATCGCCGGTTCCCGAGGTCGCAGGTTCGCCGGTACCCTTCGGGCTGCGGTTGTCTTCCGGGACGGGTGGAAGTCTACTGTTCATCGGGTGCTCCTCTAACTTGTTACCTCTTGGACTAACCCCCGAGCCGCCAGCCTGTTCCAATTTTGGGGGAACACGGGTGAGCTTGCGACGTTGCGCCAGTGAGCGATTTGAGCAGGCAGGGAGAGACGACGATATGAACCAGGTCCCACATCAGCCCGCGGCTATGGCCGAGCAACCGACATCGCCTCCTATGGAGCGCAAATGGTGGCACACGGCCACCGTATATCAGATTTATCCGCGAAGCTTCGCCGACAGCAACGGAGACGGTATCGGCGATCTACCGGGCATTACCTCAAAGCTGGATTATCTAAAAAATCTCGGCATCGACGTCATCTGGCTTTCACCGATCTACAAGTCGCCAATGGACGACAACGGCTATGATATTTCCGATTACCGAGACATTGCTCCCGAGTTCGGCACCCTGGCGGATTTCGATCGCCTGATAGCCGAGGCCAGGAAACGCGGTATCGGGATCGTCCTGGATCTGGTCGTCAACCACACGTCCGACGAACATCCCTGGTTTCTCGAAGCCCGCAAGTCCCCCAGCAATCCCTATCGCGACTTCTATATTTGGCGAAAACCCGGTCCCGACGGCGCCCCTCCGAATGGCCTCATGTCTTCCTTTGGCGGACCGGCCTGGACGCTCGATCCTCAAACCGGGGAATATTACCTCCACCTCTTCTCCCGTCGCCAGCCGGATCTCAACTGGGAAAACCCGAAGGTCCGGCGAGAAATCTACGACATGATGAACTGGTGGCTCGAACGTGGCATTGCCGGCTTTCGCATGGACGTCATCGACTATATCGGCAAGCAGGTCGACCAGGAACTGGTGAAGGACGGGCCGCATCTGCACGACTATCTGCAGGAAATGAACCGCGAAACCTTCGGTGGCCGCAACATTCTTACCGTCGGCGAAGCCTGGAGCGCGACGCCGGGTTCGGCCTTGCTCTATACCGGGCGCGATCGCAACGAACTTTCGATGGTCTTCCAGTTCGAGCATGTCACGCAGCAATGGGACGAAGTCTACGGCAAGTGGCGCTCCAAGCCCTTCGATCTCGTGAAGCTGAAGTCGGTGCTCAGCAAATGGCAATATGCGTTGTCGGAAGACGGATGGAACTCCCTTTTCTGGGGAAACCACGACCTGCCCCGCGCCGTCTCCAAATATGGCGACTCCCGCGGCTATCCGTCCGAATCCGCCAAGATGCTGGCGACCGTGCTGCATCTCTTGAAGGGCACACCCTTCATCTATCAGGGCGAAGAAATCGGGATGACCAACGTCCCCTTTACCAAGATAGATCAATATCGGGATATCGAGACCCTCAACATGCACCGCCTGCACATCGAGGCCGGGCTGTCGCCGGAGGAATTCATCACAGGCGCCAATGACAACGCACGTGACAATGCGCGTACGCCGATGCAATGGAGCGCTGCGCCCCATGGCGGCTTTTCCTCCGGCGTGCCGTGGATAGAGGTCAACCCCAATTATACAACGATCAATGCAGAAACTGCCATGACCGACGAACGTTCGGTCTGGAACCACTACCGGCAGCTGATCGCCCTAAGGAAAGCACATCCGGTTATCGTCTATGGGCTTTATCAGTCCTGGCTGGATCAGCATCCGGACGTTTTTGTCTATTCCCGCAGCCTCGACCATGAGCGGCTGGTCGTCATCGCCAACTTCACCGCACGGGAAGTATCTTTGACCATACCGGATGAATTGAAGACCACCGGCCGATGCCTGATCACAAATTACCACCCCATCGACAACCTTGGTCCGGTTGTGGAACTCAAACCCTATGAGGCATTTGCCATCCTTTCACCGACCGCGTAGCAGACGCAGCGCATTGAGCGTGACAAGCACAGTGGCACCGGTATCCGCCAGAATTGCCGGCCAGAGCCCGGTCACACCGAGAACCGTGGTTACAAGGAAGACGGCCTTCAGGCCGAGAGCAATGGCAATGTTCTGGTGGATGTTGCGCATCGTGCGCTTCGACAACTCGATCATGTCGGCAATGTCGCGTACACGGCCGTGAAGTACCGCGGCGTCGGCCGTTTCGAGCGCCACATCCGTGCCCCCGCCCATGGCGATGCCGACGTCCGCCGCCGCCAAGGCCGGCGCATCGTTGATACCATCACCCACCTTGCCAACTGTAAAACCCTTGCGTTTCAATTCCGCAATGATCCGCTGCTTGTCCTCAGGCATCAGCTCGGCATGCACCTCGAGGCCGAGATCCTTGCCGATCGCGCTCGCGGTACGGGCGTTATCGCCTGTCAACATGACCGTCCGGACGCCGGCATTCGTCAGCGCTTTCAAGCCCTCTTTCGCGTCGGGCCGCGGTTCGTCGCGCATGGCGATCGCGCCGGCCAGCACGCCGGCCGCGATCAACACGGATACGGTCTTACCCTCATCATTAAGGCCGGCGATCTGCCGCCGATGCGCCATGGACAGCGAAACCCGATCGGCCGCTGCTTTCGGCGAACCCAGGAAGGCCTCCTGGCCCTCGACGACCGCCGTTATACCCTCGCCGCCAAGCGCCCTCGCATCGCTCGCGGCAGGAATGTCTACTTCATCGTCCGCAGCCTTGGCGAGAATGGCCATCGCCAGCGGATGACTGGACCCGGTTTCGAGCGCGGCAGCGATGCGAAGCACCTCATCGGCATTACGCCCGAAGGCAATCACATCGGTTACCCGAGGCTTACCGGCGGTCAACGTGCCGGTTTTGTCCAGCGCGATGGCTGTGACCTTGCCCACCATTTCGAGGACCGCACCGCCTTTCATCAACAGACCGCGCCTGGCACCGGAGGACAGTGACGCAGCAATTGCAGCAGGCGTTGAGATGACCAACGCACAAGGGCAGCCGATCAGAAGAATGGCAAGCCCTTTGTAGATCCAACCTTCCCAGGCTTCACCAGTGATAAGTGGCGGCAACACTGCGACCAGCGCTGCGACGACCACGACGGCTGGCGTATAATAGCGCGAAAAGCGGTCGATGAAGCGTTCGGTCGGTGCCTTGCTTTCCTGCGCTTCCTCGACCAGGCGCACAATCCGGGCGATGGTATTGTCGGCGGAAGCCGCTGTCACTTGCACCCGCAGGGCCGCGTCTCCATTCACCGTGCCGGCGAAAACCGCATCGCCGACAGTCTTTACGACCGATATGCTCTCGCCCGTCACCGGCGCTTCATTGATTGCGCTTTCGCCGGCGACAATGATGCCGTCCGCAGAGATGCGGTCGCCTGGCCGCACCAGGATGATCGATCCGATCCCAAGATCTTCTGCCGGTACTTCTCGTGTCTTGCCGTTTATTTCCAGCAGCGCGGTCTTCGGCACCAGTGCCGTCAGGCTTTGAATACTCTGGCGCGCTTTGCCGGCGGCGACACCTTCCAGAAGCTCCCCGACGAGGAATAGGAAGACCACCGCCGCCGCTTCCTCCGACGCATCGATGACCACGGCACCAAGGGCAGCGATGGTCATCAGCATCTCGATCGAAAACGGCGTACCCGCCAAGGCCGCCATGACGGCGCGGCGGGCGATCGGCACCAAGCCGACGAGCATGGCGGCTACGAAGATATAGGTGTCGTAGGCCGGAACCAGGTGCCCGACCCCATAAGCTGCTGCCAGTGCAATACCTGCCAGTATCGTCAGCCGTCCTTTGGCGCTCTTCCACCACAATCCGTCCATGCGATCGTGCTCATGCAATCCTGCAAGATCTTTCGTCTCGGGGAGACCATGGTCGTGACCTTCATGATCAAGGCCGTGATCCGGCAGCTCTGCTGGTCGAGGCGACTTCTGCCCAAGAGCGCGCAGCGAGTAACCAAGCCCGGTAACCTTCGTTTCGATCACTGGCAGGTCGCACGTTCCATCATGGCTGACCATCATCGTGCCTGCAGCAACAGAAACGGAAACATCCTGGACGCCGGGAATGCGTCGAACTGCTGTGTCGATCTTTGCCGCGCAACTTGCGCAATCCATTCCGCCGATCTTGTAACGAGCCTGATTCTTTGCTGTCATCTTTCTCTCCGCCTGGGATCGGGTACCATAACTACAACCTCTAGCGACTAGAGCTACAAGTAGTTTTTTTGACAAAAATCGCTGGCGCCCATGGCGGCATATGCGCTAGTCCTTGCCTCAGACAGGGGCGTCCGGGTTGCCGGGCTGAGAAGTACCCTTTGAACCTGAACCAGATCATGCTGGCGGAGGGAGTCGCCTGGGCTTTTTCTGATGAAATGCCCTGCGCCCCTCCACCTGAAAAGGCGAGGACGCAGATGACAGACACTCCAGGCCAGATTCTATCGGCAATGCGCCAAAAGAACCCCCTTGTGCAGAACATCACCAATTTCGTGGCGATGAACATTGCGGCCAATGTGATGCTCGCCGCCGGCGCCTCGCCAGCCATGGTGCATGCGAAGGAGGAAGCAGGAGATTTCGCTCGCATCGCTGCGGCGTTGACGATCAACATCGGAACGCTTTCGCCTTACTTCCTTTCCGGCATGAAGGAAGCGGCAAAAGCTGCCAGCGAGGAGGGCAAGCCCTGGATCCTCGATCCAGTCGCCCATTTCGCGACCCCCTACCGCAGCGCTGCCGTTACAGAACTCCTGGCGCTGAAGCCCACAGTCATTCGCGGCAACGCCTCGGAGATCATGGCACTTACAGGAGCGCAATCTCGCGGTCAGGGCGTCGACAGCGGCGACAAAACCGAAAAGGCCGAAGACGCCGCCGTTGCGCTTGCTCGTGATCACGCCTGCGTCGTAGCCGTTACCGGCGAAATGGACTTCGTTACCAACGGTTTTCGCTCCGTCCATATCCTCGGCGGATCTGATCTTATGCCTCGTGTTACGGCACTTGGTTGCTCTCTGACCGCTCTGGTTGGTGCCTTTGTCGCAGTCCGTCCGGATAGGCCGTTCGACGCGACGGTGGCCGCCCTCGCGATGTTCGCGGTCGCGGGGGAGGAAGCAGCACTCACTGCTAATGGCCCCGGTTCTTTCTCTCCCCTTTTTCTTGACCGGTTGGCATCGCTTTCGCCAGAGACGCTGGATGCCAAAGCGAAGGTCGTAGCAGCATGAAAGCCTTCGATCTATCCGTCTATCTCGTCCTCGATCCCGAGTTATGCCAAGGCCTCGGCATGGCGCAGACCGCTCGGCTCGCCGTGGAAGGTGGTGCGACCATGGTTCAATTGCGTGACAAAAACGCCAGCACCGCAAGGATGATCGAGACCGGTCAGGCGTTGAAAGCGGCACTCGCAGGCAGCGGCATACCTTTGATCGTCAATGACGATGTCGAAGCCGCGATCGCCATCGGCGCCGAGGGAGTGCATGTGGGACAGAGCGACATGGGGGCATCGATGGCGCGCCGCCGCGTCGGAGAGGGTATGATCGTCGGCGTGTCGGTCGAAACCGAGGAGCTTGCGCAGGGCGTCGATCCATCTCTCGTCGACTACGTCGGAATAGGCCCGGTCTTCGCCACTCCCACCAAACCGGATCACAAGCAGCCGATCGGCTTCGATGGATTGGCGCGTATCGTGGCGGCCGCATCGGTGCCAGCGGTCGCCATCGGCGGCCTCAGGGCGGAACACGCCGGCAAGGCGCTGGCGGCAGGTGCCCACGGGATCGCCGTAGTCTCCGCCATTTGCGGCCAGCCGGACCCGAAGGAAGCCGCACGAAGAATAACTGACGAGGTCAGAAAGGCGCGCCTATGATCCGCAATGTTTTATCCATCGCAGGCTCCGATCCCTCCGGCGGCGCGGGAATTCAGGCGGACCTGAAGACGTTTTCGGCGCGGGGCACCTTTGGAATGGCAGTCCTTACTGCCTTGACGGCGCAAAACACGGTCGGGGTAACAGGCGTGCATCTCGTACCACCCGCTTTCGTGGCCGAGCAGATCCACGCCATTTTTGCCGACATCCGGGTCGATGCGGTCAAGATCGGCATGATTGCCAATGCCGAAATCGCCGAAGTCGTTGCGGATGTCCTCCGTCCCTATCATGACAATCTGCCGATCGTGCTCGATCCTGTCATGGTCGCCAAAGGGGGGGCGTCACTTCTGGCTTCCGATGCGATAGAGATCCTGATCCGTCGGCTAATACCCATGTCCACGCTGGTCACGCCCAACCTGCCGGAAGCCGCTGCTCTTCTAGGTGAAGCGATGGCGGTAGACCGCGCGGGGATGGCCGAGCAGGCCGAGAGACTGCTCCGGCTGGGGCCGAAGGCGGCGCTGATCAAGGGTGGCCATCTTGAAGGGGCAGAGAGCCCCGACGTCCTGGCGGAATCCACCGGTCTTCACTGGTTTGAGGGTACGCGGGTCTCAACGCAAAACACCCATGGCACAGGTTGCACCTTGTCCAGTGCGATAGCCGCCGAGCTTGCCAAAGGCGCTCCGCTTGCCGAATCCGTTGCGATCGCCAAGGTCTATCTTGCAGGCGCCATAGCTGCAGCCGGCACACTGAGTGTCGGCAACGGCCACGGACCTGTTCAGCACTTCCACGCGCTGTGGGCGAGTGAACAACAGCCGAGCTGACCTGGGCGGGAAGGTTGCCGGCCTCCCCTCACGAAAGGCGCTCCATCTCGATGAGATAAACGACGCTGCTCTGCTCGGCGGTCAAATGGACATGCACATCCGGGGCTATCCAGCAAAGGACGTCTTGTCCTTCTGCCGCAAGCTCGATTCCATCCGCCCGAACCATGCAGGTGCCCGTGAAAACAATCGCGAAAAGCGCCTTGGCGGTATTGAAGACAAGGGATCCCTCGAAGGCACATCGCTGCACGTGATGCCATGCGTGGCCGCGAAGCGTCATGACGTTGAGGTCGGTAATCGGGCCGCCCAGACATCTGGCGGAGACGTCACTATCGCCGGAAAATGGAAACGGGTCGCATAATGCCCGCATTTCCGGCTGCAGGACGCCGTCCACCGTTAGCTGCATGCCGTCGCCGGCAAGGACCGCGATGGTCCGGTCAATGCCGAGAAAGGGCGAGAAATCACTCTCGCCCTCTACTGTCGCGAGGCTGATGCGCCAGAGGAACCGTCCAATCGGATCGCCCGGCATAGGTTCGGACGCCACTTCCCGGGTGACGCCTTTGCCATTTTTCCAGGGCATGGCCCTGTGGTCGTCCGCCTTGAGAAGACGCATTTCGGTCCTCAATTGCCGAGGATGCCCGGCAGGCGCAAGCCCTTTTCCTTCGCGCATTCGAGCGCGATTTCGTAACCCGCGTCCGCATGGCGCATGACGCCGGTGGCCGGATCGTTCCACAGAACTCGCTCTAGACGTTTGGCCGCGTCATCGGAGCCGTCTGCGCAGATGACAACGCCCGAATGCTGCGAGAAACCCATGCCGACACCGCCCCCATGGTGCAGTGAGACCCATGTCGCGCCAGAGGCGCAGTTGAGCAGGGCATTGAGAAGCGGCCAGTCGGATACTGCATCCGATCCGTCCTTCATGGCTTCCGTCTCGCGGTTGGGTGAAGCGACGGAACCACTGTCCAAATGATCGCGGCCGATGACGACAGGTGCTTTCAATTCGCCACTCTTGACCATTTCGTTAAAGGCCAGCGCAAGACGGTGACGATCGCCCAGGCCCACCCAGCATATCCGGGCCGGCAGGCCCTGGAAGGCGATGCGCTCGCGGGCCATGTCCAGCCAGTTATGCAGGTGCTTGTTGTCCGGCAGCAGTTCCTTCACCTTGGCATCGGTTTTGTAGATGTCCTCCGGATCGCCGGAAAGTGCCGCCCAACGGAAGGGGCCGATACCACGGCAAAACAGCGGACGGATATAGGCAGGCACGAAGCCCGGGAAAGCGAAGGCGTTCTCAAGCCCCTCTTCCTTGGCAACCTGGCGGATATTGTTACCGTAATCGAGCGTGGGAACGCCCATATTCCAAAAATCGACCATGGCGGCGACATGGATTTTCATCGAAGCCCGGGCGGCGGCTTCAACCGTCTTCGGATCGCTTTCCTGCTTCGCCCGCCATTCGGCGACCGTCCAGCCGATCGGCAGATAGCCGTGAACCGGGTCATGGGCCGAGGTTTGATCGGTCACGATGTCGGGCTTTACACCACGGCGAACCAGTTCGGGAAATATCTCGGCAGCATTGCCGATGAGACCGACAGACTTGGCTTCACCCGCCTTCGTCCACTGGTCGATAAGTGCCAGAGCTTCATCCAAGGTATGGGCCTTCGCATCGACATAGCGGGTGCGCAGGCGGAAGTCGACGCGTGTCTCGTCGCATTCGACGGCGAGGCAGCAGGCACCGGCCATGACGGCCGCAAGCGGCTGGGCGCCTCCCATGCCCCCGAGACCGCCGGTCAGTATCCACTTGCCCTTCAGGTTGCCGCCATAGTGCTGGCGGCCGGCTTCCACGAAAGTCTCGTAGGTTCCCTGCACGATGCCCTGCGTGCCGATATAGATCCAGGAACCGGCCGTCATCTGGCCGTACATGGCCAAACCTTTGCGGTCGAGTTCGTTGAAATGGTCCCAGGTGGCCCAATGCGGGACAAGATTGGAATTGGCGATTAGGACACGCGGCGCGTCCTTGTGCGTCCGAAACACACCGACCGGTTTGCCGGACTGCACGATAAGGGTCTCCTCTTCGGTCAGCGTTTTCAGTGTCGCGACGATGCGATCGAAATCCTCCCAGGTGCGGGCGGCACGGCCGATGCCGCCATAAACCACCAGTTCATGCGGACGTTCGGCGACGTCCGGATCGAGGTTATTCATCAGCATGCGCAGCGGGGCTTCGGTCATCCAGCTCTTGGCGTTCAACTCCGAGCCTTGCGGTGCACGGACTTCGCGGATGTTGTGGCGTGGGTTGCTCATCTCAATTTCCCTCGGTCTTCAATTGATCCGCAACGGTTTCGATGCGTGTCAGGATCTCTTTCAGGTGTAAGCGCAGCTGCTCGGCCTTCGTCTCGTCATAAGCGAAGGGTGGTTCTTCAGTGACCAGATGGGAAATCTGCGAAAGCTCCATCTGGATTGCATGGACGCCCGTTTCCGGCCGCCCGTAGTGACGGGTCGTCCAGCCACCCTTAAAGCGGCCGTTGAGGATCGCCGTGTAGCCTCTGGCTGAGCGAACCACTTCGATAGCTGCCGCCTCGATGCGAGGATCGCAGGTACGCTCCATGTCCGTGCCGATGTTAAAATCGGGCAGTCGCCCTTCAAACAGGAACGGAATGACTGAACGGATGGAATGGCAATCATAGAGCACGGCGACACCGTGAATTGCCTTGACGCGCTCAATCTCGGCAAGAAGGGCTGCGTGATAGGGAGCGTGGAAGTGTTGCAGCCGATAGCGAGTATCGGCTTCGGTCGGTTCTTCGCCTGGCTTCCAGATCGGCTTCCCGTCAAAGTCCGTTTCCGGGATCAGACCGGTGGTATTCTGGCCGGGGTAAAGGCTCGCGCCGGTGGGATCGCGGTTTGCATCGATCACATAGCGATGAAAGGTCGCCCGCACTGTCGTCACTTGGGGCAGCAGGCCGGAATAGAGATCGTGGATGTGCCAGTCGGTGTCCGCGAGCAACCGTCCGTTCTCGTTCAGGCGCTCTCGAACGTCTGGTGGAACCTCTGTCCCTGTGTGAGGGAAGGCGAGAATGACGGGGGATGTGCCCTGAACGATTTCAAAGACTGCCATATTAGCCCTCCAATCCCGGAAGCAGACCGTCGGAGACGCTCGCGACGAGTGATCCGTCCGCCACAAGAGCACTTGCAGCAGACAGATCCGGCGCCATGAAGCGATCCTCTTCAAGGGTCCGGACGACGGCTCGCAAAGTGGCGATCGCCTTCTGCAGTTCGGGACTGGTGGTCAGCGGTGCACGAAAATCCACCCCTTGGGCCGCCGTCACCGCTTCGATGCCGATGATGCCGAAGAGGTTTTCCGTCATCTGCAGCAGCCGGCGCGCACCGTGGCAGGCCATGGAAACATGGTCTTCCTGGTTGGCCGAGGTCGGTGTCGAATCCACCGAGGCCGGATGCGCCATCTGCTTGTTCTCGCTCATCAAGGCGGCGGACGTGACTTCGGCAATCATCAGGCCGGAGTTCAACCCGGGCTTCCTGGCCAGAAAGGCCGGAAGCCCGTAGGAAAGCGTCGGATCAACCAGAAGCGCTATGCGGCGCTGAGCGATCGCGCCGATCTCGCAAACCGCAATGGCGATCTGGTCTGCGGCAAAGGCCACCGGCTCGGCATGGAAGTTGCCCCCGGAAACGACGCTGTCGTCGGACAGAACCAGCGGGTTGTCGGTGACGGCATTGGCCTCGATTTCGAGCGTGTGGCCGGCCATGCGCAACAAGTCGAGACAAGCGCCGTCGACTTGCGGCTGGCAGCGGATGCAGTACGGATCCTGCACTCGCTCGTCACCCTGCAGATGGCTTTCCCTGATAACCGACCCGGCGAGCAAACCACGCAATGCCGCCGCCGTGTCGATCTGGCCCCTGTGGCCACGCAGCGCGTGAATGTCGGCGACAAATGGTGCGGACGACCCCATCGCCGCATCGGTCGAAAGCGCCCCGGTGATCAAAGCCGCCTGCGCCGCCCGATGTGCACGAAACAGGCCAGCGAGAGCCAGAGCTGTGGATGCCTGGGTGCCGTTGATCAAAGCCAGCCCTTCCTTGGCTGCAAGGACAACCGGGGTCAGCCCGGCGCGTTCCAGCGCGACACCGCCCGGCAGCCGTTCGCCTTCATAAAAGGCTTCGGCCTCGCCCATCATCACCGCTGCCATATGCGCGAGCGGCGCGAGATCTCCGGATGCGCCGACAGATCCTTTTTCCGGGATCAATGGTATCACGCCCCTTTCCAGCATGGCCTCGATCAGGCGCACCAGTTCGAGCCGCACGCCGGAAGCGCCACGGCCGAGTGACACCAGCTTCAGCGCCATGATCAGGCGAACGATATTTTCCGGCAGCGGCACGCCAATCCCGCAGCAATGGGACAGGATCAGATTGCGCTGCAGCACTGCCGTATCGCTGGCGTCGATCTTGATCGATGCGAGTTTTCCAAACCCGGTATTGACCCCATAGACCGGTTCGTTGCCGGCTGCGATCGCAGCAATCCGGGCAGCGGCGCGTTCAATGCCAGAATCAAAGCTGCGGTCCAGTACGGCACGCCCGTTGTTCCAGTAGATCGCCGCCAGTTCGGCGAGCGATACGCGGCCGGGATGAAGTGTGATCGTCACGATGAAACTCCTGACATGGATGTGGAAGTCAGCTCGCCGCGCCAAATCCGCCGATGCAGAGGATTGAAGCCGATCCGGTAAACCAGTTCGGCGGGGCTCTCGATATCCCAGATGGCGAGATCCGCCTGTTTGCCGACCTCGATAGTGCCGATGCTGTCCAGACGGCCAAGCGTCCGGGCCGCCTCACGGGTCACACCGGCCAAGCATTCTTCGACCGTCAGGTGAAAGAGAGTGGCGCCCATATTCATTGTCAGCAGCAGCGAAGTCAGCGGCGATGTGCCGGGGTTGCAGTCCGTGGCGAGCGCCATCCTCGTTGCGTGCTTACGAAACAGCTCGACCGGCGGTTTCTTCGTTTCGCGGATGAAATAATAGGCACCGGGCAGCAGGACGGCGACGGTTCCAGCCTCGGACATGGCGACAGCGCCTTCCTCATCGGTATACTCCAGGTGATCTGCCGAAAGTGCGCCATATTCTGCGGCAAGAGCCGCGCCATGAAGGTTGGAAAGCTGATCGGCATGCAGCTTGATCGGGAGGCCAAGCGCCCTCGCCGCGTCGAAGACGATACGCATCTCGTCCGGCAGGAAGGCAATGCCCTCGCAGAAGCCATCCACGGCATCTACGAGCCCTTGCGCATGCGCGGCTTGAAGCCCCGGCAACACCACGTCGCGGATAAAATCGCCATTGCGCCCTTTGTAATCTGCCGGCGTCGCGTGCGCCCCGAGATATGTGGTGGTAAGGTTGACCTTGCGCTCGTTCGCGAGAGACCGCGCAGCGCGCAACATCTTGAGTTCGTCCTCGACGGTTAAGCCATAACCGGATTTGATTTCGACGGTGGTGACGCCTTCCGCCATCAGCGCATCCAGCCGCGGCAGGCTTTCGGCCACGAGATCCGTTTCGCTCGCCTCTCTCACCTGCCGGACGGACGAAACGATGCCGCCGCCCGCACGGGCGATCTCCTCATAAGATGCCCCGGCGAGCCGCATTTCGAATTCTCGTGCGCGGTTTCCGGCATGGACGAGATGGGTATGACAGTCAATCAGCCCCGGTGTGATCCAGCGGCCCTCGCAGTCCAGGACGTCGAGGCGACCGACCGCGGAGACACTTGCTTCATCGCCGACATAGGCAATGCGGCCGCCTTCGATCAAAATCGCCCCGCGGTCAATCACTCCGAGCCCTGGGTGGTTCGGCGACATGGTTGCCAGCCTTGCATTGCGCAACAGTGTCGTCATAGCGCCTCGCTTTCAGATCCAACACGGGTCACGCCAATGAGGCCGCGAACCCGGCCTACAAGGGCATTCAGCGGTTGATCATCCTGATAAAAAGGTACTTCCCGCCGGACCAGATCATAGAGCCGCGCCGTTCGAGCGGCCTTGGCTGCCGATCCCGGCTGCTGATCATAGGCCTGCGCCGCCGCCGCCACTTCGATCGCAAGAACGGTCTGCAGATTGTCGAGGATCGCCAGCGCCTTGTCGGCCGCCGGTGTGGCATGGGTCAGAATGTCTTCCTGCAGCGCGGATGTGATGCCGCCATCAAGGCTTGCAGGCGCAGCCAGCCGACGATTTTCCGCCACAAGCGCGGCGGCCGTGTACTGAATGATCATGAAGCCGGAACATACGCCGCTTCCGGCGGCAAGAAACGCAGGCAGGCCGCTCACGAGCGGGTTCACCAACCGGTCGATCCGCCGCTCGGAAATCGCCGCGAGCTCGGCAGCAGCGGTCGCCACGCTGTCCATGGCCAGACCCAAACCGGCCCCGACTGCGTGAGCCTGCGAATGAACCTGCGGCGCTTCCGGTGAGCCGGTGACGATGGGATTGTCCGTCACGCTAGATAACTCCCGATCGATGACCTCCTGGGCCTGCTCCAAAGCATCACGGACGGCACCATGGATCTGCGGCACCGCGCGCAGGCTCAAAGGATCCTGCGTGCGGCTCCCGGCCGATTGCGCCAGAAGCTGACTTCCCGCAAGCCAGAGGCGGAGGTTTCGCCCGACCCGCTGCAGCCCCGCGGAACGGCGCAGCGAAAGCGGCATTTCGGCAAACGGATCAGCCTGGGCACCGAGGTTTTCGTATGTCATCGCCGCAGCCGCATCCGCCCAGTCGAGCAGATGAAAGAAGCGCGAAATGGCCAGCGCACCAAGACCTGTCGCACAGGGTGTCCCATTGACCAGGCTCAGGCCTTCCTTCGCCTTCAGCGTAACCGGTTCTAGGCCGACCCGGTTCAGCGCCTCGCGTCCAGCGATCAATTCGCCGGCCTGCCTGCATTCGCCTTCGCCGATCAGAACCAGACCAATAGCCGCAGCATGAGTGAGGTAGCCGACCGAGCCCCGCGAAGGAATGACGGGCAGGATATCCGCATTCAGCAATGCCAGAAGCGCCTCGACCACTTTAACGCTGATGCCGGAAAAGCCATGCGCGAAATTGGCAATCTGCGCGGCCATGATCGCGCGCGTCTCCGCATTGCCGAGCGGCTCGCCGACGCCGCAAGCATGGCTGAAGAGGATGTTTCGTGAGAGCGTCTGCTGATCGTCGCGATCGATGACGACATCGCAGAGGGCGCCAACACCGGTATTGATGCCATAGCCGCGGATTTCCCGTTCGACCAGTGCATCAACAATCGCGCGCGCCTTTGAAATCCGCTGCCAGGATTCGGCGGAAAGAACCAACTCAGCGCCATTGGCGATTGCCGCAATCTCTTTCCAGGTCAAAACTTTATCGAGAACGACAACGTCAGCCATGATGGGCTGCCTCTGCACCGGCACGGCGCTGCACGAAACGGGCAACATAGTCATCTGCCGGCGTATTCAAGATCTGGCTTGGCGTACCGACCTGCACGAGCCGACCGTCCTTCAGAATGGCAATCTCGGCGCCGATACGCAGCGCCTCATCGAGATCGTGCGTGATGAAGACGATGGTCTTGGAGAGATTCTTCTCCAATTGCAGCAACTGGTCCTGCATATCGCTGCGGATCAGCGGATCCAGGGCCGAAAAAGCCTCGTCCATCAGGATCACGTCGGTGTCTGCGGCCAGCGCACGCGCCAGCCCGACACGTTGCTTCATGCCACCCGAAAGCTGGTGTGGATATTTGTTCTCGTAACCGAGAAGACCGACGGTCTCGATCCATTTCATGCCGATCGGATTGGCGTCTGCCCTGCTTAAGCCCCGCACACGCTGACCATAAACCACGTTCTGCAGAACCGTCCGATGCGGCATCAGGCCGAAGCTCTGGAACACCATGCTGACGCGACGAGTGCGGAACTCCCTGAGGTCGCGCGGATTAAGGTCCAGCACATTGCGACCGTCCACCAGGATCTGCCCGCTGGTCGGCTCGATCAGGCGATTGATATGGCGCACCAGGGTGGACTTTCCCGAACCGGAAAGCCCCATGATCACGAAGATGCGGGATGCGCCGATCGTCAGGCTGATATCGTTGAGACCAACGCTGCATCCGGTACGCTCGAGAATTTCACCCTTCTCCGCGCCGTCGCGTGCCATAGCCAGGGCCTCGCGTGAATTTCGGCCAAAGATCTTGAAGACGTTGCGGATCTCTATCTCAGCCATTCTGGCCGTCCTCCAGCTTGGAACGGCCGAAGCCTTGGGTGATACGGTCAAGTACGATAGCCAGGATGACGATACCCAAGCCGGCCTCGAGTCCTTTGCCGACATCGAGCGTCTGAATGCCGTTCAACACCTGCTCTCCAAGACCGCGCGCTCCAATCATCGAAGCCACAACGACCATGGAAAGGGCCATCATGATGGTCTGGTTGAGGCCGGCCATGATCGTTGGCGTCGCAAGCGGCAGTTCGACGCCGAACAGGATCTGCCGCGGGCTGCCGCCAAAGGCGGTTGCCGCCTCGACAACTTCGCCGTCGACCTGCCGGATGCCGAGATCGGTCAAGCGGATCAACGGGGGGACTGCATAAACAATGGTGGCCAGCACGGCCGGCACCTTGCCGAGCCCGAAAAGCATGATCGCAGGAATGAGATAGACGAAACTCGGCATGGTCTGCATCACATCGAGAACCGGGAGTGTGATGCCGCGCATGAGACGGCTCTTGGCCAGCCATATGCCCATCGGCACACCGATGGCAATCGAGATCAGCGTTGCCATCAGCATCAGAGCGAGCGTTTGCATGGCCAGATCCCACAGACCGAGGGCTCCGATCACGAACAGCATCGCCGCGACGATGAAGGCGAGTGCAAGCTTGCGCGTTGCCTGCCAGGTTAGCGCCATGAAAGCGATAATCACCAGCCACCAGGGCAAGCCGCGCACGATCCATTCGATGAAGAGGATGGCCTGCAAAATCGTCTGCGAAATCGCCTTGAAGACGAAGCCGTAGCTGACCACCAGCGACTGCACCGCCGTATTTATCGGCCCGCGGATGGAGATATGGAAGCTGTCGGGAAACATTGCTCAAGTCCTTGAGATGGCAAACCGCCCGCGCCCGCGCTCGAAACATCAAAGCGACGCGACGCATGGTCGTGGCCGCGCGCAGAGACGCGCGGCCACCTGAGACTATTTCAACGAGGCTTCGATCTTGGCCTTGGCGTCGGCCGAAACCCAGGCGTTCCAAACAGCACCCTTGGTCTTCAGGAACTGGTCGGCGGCAGCAACCGCGTCAGCCTTCTGATCGACCATGTAAGCGAGGCTCGCATTCACCTCTTCCAGTGGGAAAGTCGCCTTTTCCAGGATCTGGATAATTTCAGGCGCCTCCTTGGCAAAGGTGCTGTTGACGCCGTAGGCCACTTCGACGGTCGGGAAGGCGCAGCCAGCTTCGCGCTTGCCTGTCGCGCTTGTCAGCTCCTTCCAGCAGGCTTCGCTGTAGGCAGGTTCCTCAAGCTGAACCAGCTTGAACTTGCCCATGATGGCCGTAGGGCTCCAATAGTAGAAAAGCACCGGCTCACCCTGCAGATATGCCGAACTGATGGCCGCATCGAGCGCAGTTCCCGTGCCGGGGCGGAAGTTCACATAGGCATCCGTCAGCTTGTAGGCCTCAAGCTTGGCGGTGTTGACGCCTTCGCAGGTCCAGCCGGACGGGCAATTCAGAAAGCGGCCCTTGGAAGGTTCTTCCGGATCCTTGAACAGCTCTACGATCTTCGGGTCGGAAAGCTGCGAAACGCTCTTCAGGTCGGGCGCCAGCGGCTTGACGCCCCGCGCCTGGTCTCCCTTGACGAGATATTCCGGCACGAACCAGCCTTCGGAAGCACCGACAAACGTCTTGCCGACCGAAGTGACTTGGCCCGCTGCGGCTGCATTGTTCCAGACATCGGAACGGCCGATCCACTCCTCGGCAAAGATCTGCACGTCGTTGTTGGCGGTTGCCTGCTCCAAAGTGACGGAATTGCCGGGGATTGAGTCCACCTTGCAATCATAACCCTTCGACAGGATCGCCTTCATCACCTCAGTAATGAGGGCGCCGCTCTCCCAATCGATGCCGGCGAAGGTGACGGTCTTGCCGTCTGCGCAATAGGAGGCCGCGTTGGCACCGGTAAAGGAGCCGCCGAACATCAATCCGGCGGCAAGCAGCGTGTATTTCAGTTGGGCACTCAGCATGAAATTCCCCTTTTTGTTAGCTCATGAGTTGGTGCAAGTTGAAGGCCTAGGCCAGTTTCAGAAGAACCTCCCGGAACGCACGATCGATTGCCTCCTCATCCCTGTGGCGACCCTCTCGGACCACCCATTGTCCCCCCGCCATAACGTCGCGAACCGCTTCGGATCCAAGCGCAAACAGCCACCGGTCGAGAACCTGATCGCCGGAAGCTGCGCCGATGAAAGGATTGTTGCCGTCGAGAACCACCAGATCGGCCCTTGCTCCGACTCGGATACCGCTGGTGCGCAGCCCGGCCGCCTGGCAGCCTCCGGCAAGTGCTGCGTCGAACAGGGTCCTGCCGACGGATGCACCCGGACCGGTAGCGAGCCGGTTGCGCCGACGATCGCGCAGCCTCTGGCTGTATTCCAAAAGGCGCAACTCTTCCCCGACCGTCGTCGCGACATGGCTATCCGTTCCAATGCCGAAACGTCCACCCGATCCGACGAAATCCGTTGCGGGAAAAATTCCGTCGCCCAGATTGGCTTCGGTCGCCGGACAAAGACCGGCCACCGCCCCCGAGCGAGCAAGCCGCTCGGTTTCATCGGTGGTCATATGCGTGGCATGGATGGCGCACCACCTGTCGTCCACGGGCATCTCGTCGAGCAGGAATTCCACCGGTCGGCGTCTGCTCCACGCGAGACATTCCTCGACCTCGCGCTCCTGCTCAGCCACATGGATATGGATCGGCCCGCCGGTTTCTTCGGCCGCCAAGATCTCCCGCATTTCGTCTGGCGTCGCTGCCCGCAGCGAATGGATCGCAAGACCAAGTGTCGCGCCCGCAGATCGGCAATCGGGCTTCAACGCCTCGAGAAGCCCAAGAAATTGGTCGACGTCATGGATAAACGGGCGCTGCCCCTCGCCGGGAGCGATCCCGCCAAAACCGGCATGGGCATAAAAGACCGGCAGGTGGGTCAGCCCTATCCCTGCGGCTTGTGCGGCACGTAGGATGCGCCGGGATGTTTCCCCCACATTTGCATAGGGGCGGCCACCGGCAGCATGATGGAGATAGTGGAATTCGACGACGTGACCGAAGCCGCCCTTGATGAGTTCACTGTACAACTTGGTTGCGACGATCTCGATATCATCCGGAGACATTCGGCCGACGAGATGGTACATCGCGTCACGCCACGTCCAGAAGCTGTCATCGGTCGACCCGGCAAGCTCGGCAAGGCCGGCCATGGCCCGCTGAAAAGCATGGGAATGCAGGTTTACTAGAGGGGAAACCACCGGCCCGGCCAGTTCCACGAGATCTTGCCTTGCGTCGGCATTGGTCTCGATTGCGGTAATCAATCCCTCGCCGTCGACGGCCAAGACCACATCGGACGCCCAACCTTCCGGTAGCAAAATCTGTCTGCACAGGAGAGTTTGAGATGCCGCCATTTGCTTCACCTGAGAAAGTTGTATAGGGAACATGGCAGAGTTTTTGAAAGGGGGCAAGTGGCCTGCAAAAACTTTACGCTTTATTTTCGATGCGTATTTTGTATGCACATGACGGCGTCACGAGGAGAACCGAGCATGCCCGAGGGCGACCAGACCATCCAGGCTTCGGGTTCACGGGAGCTTCCTATTTATGAGCGGCTAAAAGCGGACATCAAGAAGCGGATTGAAACCGGCGAATGGCCGGCGCATCACCGTGTGCCTTCCGAGAATGAAATCGCCGAGACGCTGAACGTCAGCCGCATGACGGCCAATCGCGCCTTGAGAGAACTTGCCATGGAAGGCGTGATCGTCAGGGTGCAGGGACGTGGCTCCTTCGTGGCCAGCAAGAAGCGAAGCGCGCCCTTTATGGGCGTCCGCAATATCGCCGACGAAATTGCCGAGCGGGGTTCCACCCACAGACCTCATGTCATCCTCTCCCAGACCGAGGTCTGCGGTCATGAGCTTGCGGAAGCCATGAAGATCGAAGTCGGCATGCCGGCCTTCCATTCGGTGATCCTGCATCACGAAGATGACGTGCCGATCCAGCTGGAGGATCGCTTCGTCAATCCTGCGGTGGCACCGGATTATCTCGCCCAGAATTTTCAGGTCACGACGCCCAATGCCTATCTGACGCTGATAGCACCGATCTCCCATACGGAACAATTCGTCGAGGCCGTGCTTCCGCAACCGTGGGAATGCAAACATCTGGCGATCGCTCGTTCCGAGCCCTGTCTGCTGATCCGCCGGCGCACCTGGTCCGCAGACCGGATCGTCACATCCGTTCGGCTTCTCTACCCCGGCACCCGCTATCGTCTGGAGAGTTCGTCCTAGGCAACATCCGGCGAAGGAAAGCCGCTCTCAGGGCGCCGCTTTTGCCAGCGTGTTAGACATGGGGATCTTGATCAAATCACTTGCACCAGGAGACGATCGTTCCATGCCACCTGTTACTGTCGACCCCGAGAAAATCCGCGAATTTCCGGATGCTAACGCTTTCTACAATTGGCTTGGCGTGAACCACGATAATGCCACCGAAATCTGGATACGAATCTTCAAGGTGAATTCCGGCATTCCATCAATAACGCCCAAAGAAGCGATTGACGTCGTGCTGTGCTGGGGATGGATCGACGGCATCAGGAAAGGGCTGGACGAGAAGAGCTTTCTGCAGCGCTATACGCCGCGCAACAGGAAAAGCATTTGGAGCCAGATCAATGTCGAGAACGTCGAACGCCTGATCAACGAAGGGCGTATGACTAGGAACGGACTGCGCGAAGTCGAGGCAGCAAAGTTGGACGGACGTTGGCAGCGCGCCTATGCCAGCGGCAAGGATATGCAGGTTCCCGACGACCTTCAGGCGGCGATCGACGCCGAGCCGAAGGCCAAGGAAATGTTTGGCCGGCTCAGCGCACAAAACCGTTTCGCTCTCGCCTTTAGAGTCCACAACATAAAGACCGAGGCAGGCCGCCGGAAGAAGATCGAGAGCTTCGTCGAGATGCTCAAACAAGGACAGACGATTTACCCGCAGAAGAACTTGCCGTAGCGGGAATTCATTGGCGAGAAAAGCAGGAGGGGAAGGTCTCACCAACCAAAAATGCTGTTGAACTCGCGCCCCAACTTCCCGAGATCGCCCCCCTCCTCGTAGAAAGGGTCACGCGGCCGATAGGCATTAATCACGTAATTGCGCAGCTTCGGAAACCGCTCTTTTCGCAACTTGCAAGGAAGGTGAGATATTTCTAGGTTTTGGATATTATCGTGCTTTAGGTTTTCCCAAGCTTCGAGCTTGTTTTTCCCATATATTCTTAGCGACCGCAGGTTCTTCAACTCCGAAATAACCGAAACATAACCTGCGATCTTGCAAGAGGAAATCTGCAAAACTTCAAGCTCATTGAAACGCAGAATGTCCTCGACGTCTTTAATCGTCGAAGCGATCAGGAAAAGCCTCTTGATGGGAGCGCCTTCGAAAATCGACAGAGAGCCGGAAAAGCCTTGGAGCGAGAGATTGGCAAGTTTCGGCCACCGGCCATTCAACGCTTTGATCTTATTGGCCGTCCAGTTGAGATTGAGCCATGCCTCAAGTTCGGGAAACAGGTCCGGCAGCTCCTCGCCAAAGGGCACATCCTGGGTTGTGATCGCTTTCACGCTGCCGAACTGCTTGAATTTGCTGAAATCGAAATCCTTGGCGAAAGCCCCCGATCCCGAAATGCTAATCTTCCCGATCGCATTCTTGTTCTTGATACGATCAAGGCTAGGGCGAAGTATTCCTGCAGCCTTCCCTCGGCGATATCCTGAACTTCGATGGAGAAGCCACCACATTCATATTGGTCGATCAGATCACCGTATTTTTCGAAGCCATCCTTGTTGAAGGTTGCTTCCTTCTTCGCAAATCCGGATTTTACCGCGCGTGACCTTGCCCCAAGTTTTATCCAGTTTTGAGTTCGCTCCAGCGGTTTAGGGTTGCTGTATTTGGGGCGGTAGCGGCGGGTTGCGGTGCGGAGCCATTCCGGCTGCGCAGCACCGCATCACGTCGCGGGTTGATTGTCTGAGCGAACTCGGCAGGTGTCATCCAGCCGAGTCCAGAGTGTGGTCGATGATCGTTGTAATCGCTGCGCCAGTTTGAAAGCGCTGATCGAGCATGGGTCAGTGACGAGAAGAGAGTTTCATTCAGGAACTCGTCTCGCAGCCGCCCATTGAAGCTTTCGATGAAGGCGTTCTGGATCGGTTTGCCCGGTGCGATGTAGTGCCATTCTACCTTGGTCCGATCCGTCCATTGCAGGATCGCGTTGCTGGTGAACTCGCTGCCATTGTCGCTGACGATCATCTTTGGCTTGCCACGCCCCTGGATGATCCGGTCAAGCTCGCGGGCAACCCGCAGACCGGAAAGCGACGTATCGGCGACGAGTGCCAGGCATTCCCTGGTGCAATCGTCGACGACCGTCAGCACCCGGAACCTGCGACCGTCGGTAAGTTGATCCGACACGAAGTCCAGCGACCAACGATCATTGGCTGCCATCGGGACAAGCATCGGTGCTCGCGTGCCAATCGCTCGTTTCCGACCGCACCGTCAGCTTCTCTTCCCGATAGAGCCGGAAGAGCCGCTTGTGGTTCACAAGGTGACCCTCACGCCTGAGCAGCACATGAAGGCGTCGATATCCAAAGCGGCGGCGTTCATGCGCCAGCGCCTTCATCCGCTCGCGAAGGTCATGGTCATCGCTGCGCCTGGTTTCGTAACGGACCGTCATCCGGCAAAAGCCGATGGCTTTACACGCCCGCTGTCGCTCATCTGGTGGTGATCCATCAGATGAGCGACAGCTTTCCGCCTTGCTGCGGGCGTCACCACTAATGGGATGGTCCGCCTCGTCCTCCGGCCGCATCATGAGGCGGTCAAACCGAAGGAGGTTGCAATGCCAAAACGCAATGTGCCGCGCCCAGCGGCGGTCTACGGAATTGATATCGGCAAGAACATATTCCACGTCGTCGGCCTCGGAAGCGATGGCGTGCCAGTCCAGAAGGTTCGCTTCCGCCGCGACACACTGCTGCAGTTCTTCGAGCGTGCGGCGCCGGCGATCGTAGGGATGGAATCGTGTGCAGGATCTCAATGGATCGCCGGGAAGATACAGGCACTTGGACATGAGGTGCGCTTGATCCCCGCGCAGTTCGTGAAGCCCTACGTAAAGTCGAACAAGAGCGACATCATTGATGCGGAAGCGATCGCTGAAGCTGCCACGCGACCAACAATGCGATTTGCTGCACTCAAGAGCGAGGAACAAGCCGATCTTCAGGCCTTACACAGGGTCCGGGATCAGATGATCGGAACGAGAACGCGTCTGATCAATCAGATGAGAGCTTTCTGCCTCGAATACGGGATTGCCCTGCGCCAAGGCGCGGGCCTGTTCAAGCTCGACCTGCCGCAAGCTGTCGACGATCAATCCAACGATCTCTCGTCGGCAATGCGTAAGCTGCTTGCAGACCTGTTTGCAGATCTGCGCCAGTTGGAACAGCGCATTGGTGACGTCACACGCGAGATCGAGGCGGTAGCTAATCGCGAGGACGTCGCACGACGGCTCATGACGATCCCTGGGATCGGAGCGTTGGGGGCAACTGCGCTCCTGGCTGCTATTGGAAACGGCCGACAATTCCAGAAAGCTCGCGATCTGGCAGCGTGGCTTGGCCTTGTGCCACGGGAATACTCGACTGGAGGAAAGCAGAAGCTTCTCGGCATCAGTAAGCGCGGAAACCGCTACGTGCGCAAGCTCCTCGTTCACGGAGCACGATCCTGCTTTCGGCACCTGGACCGAACACGAGATCGACTGGGGAACTGGCTGGATGGTCTTCAGGCTCGGATGCACCCCAACAAAGCTGTCGTCGCACTTGCCGCTAAAATGGCCCGGATCGTCTGGGTCGTCCTGACCAGGCCTGGAGCACTCTACGAACGCAGAGACCCTGCCTTCACCTGACGCTCCTGGCTCGATTGCAAGGATCGGGAATAGTGATGACGAAACAGTGGATCAACATGCCGTAAGTCCTGTGCAAAAAAGCGGGCCTCATGCCCGAACCATTTATTGGGAACGGCGTGTGCGGATCTCATCATGGCCTGGCTGCAACCGCAGCCCACTCGCGAGAGGCCGGATACATTTATGCAACTGGAATCGTCATTTGCGATGTCTTGAACCCTTGCGCGGACGAGGCGGACCATACATTCTTTCCCAAAAGGTCTTTCAAAGCCGCATTGTCGAGCATCGCATCTGCCAAGAGCCGTTTCAGCTTCGTGTTCTCGTCTTCCAGCGTCTTCAGCCGCTTGGCTTCGGATACGTCCATGCCGCCGAATTTGGCCTTCCATTTATAGATGCTGGCATCGCTGACGCCGTGCTTGCGGCAAAGCTCCGAGACCGGTGTGCCAGCCTCGTGCTCCTTCAGAATGCCGATGATCTGTGCGTCTGTGAAACGATTGCGCTTCATTCCCTGGTCCTCTCAATGGGCCAGAGCTTACTTCAAAATGGATTATTTCAACGGGGCAAGGTCACGGTCCAGAAACAACTCACTGTGCCGATGGCGAGAGTATCCAGTCTCCTAGTTTGATCGACACTTGCGACATTGGCCTGGGCCGTGATCAAACTCCGAAAAGCTTCATCATTGCCTGATTTTTCTTCGTAAGCGCCATGTCCGCCGAAGATCGCCCGGCTGCATTTTTGCGGTGGGGGTCCGCACCCTTTGTGACAAGCAGTTCAATCAGTGGCAGGCTCGGGCGGGGGTTCAGTACCGACGTCCAAAGCGCGTCATTCCCATACTTGTCGAGACGATGCAGATCGGCGCCCTTATTCACGATGTCCGTTGCCAGATCATACATGCCCCGTGAGATCGCATATTGAAGCGCTGTCTGGCCATTATCGTCCTGGTGATCGAGAGGTATGTCAGCCCGCAGGATCGCTTCAGCATGTTCCGATCTGTAAGCAATCGCTTCCTGGAGGTAGCTGCGATTGTCCCCACTTATCTCGCTTAAGTCCGCGATCACCTGAGGGTCAAAATTCGGATCAGTCCTTAACTCTGCGAAAAAATTAGTCATTTTCAGGATTGGCCGTTCTCCGCCTTATAATCTGCTATCGTCTGTGACGCAGCGTCATCCAAAACCCCCTCAGATCTGCAGGGGGGCGGAGCGCTCCCATATCTGACGCTGATAGCGCCGATCTCCCACACGGCGCAATTCGTTGAGGCCGTGCTCCCGCAGCCGTGGAAATGCAAGCACCTGGCGATCGCCCGTTCCGAGCCCTGCCTGCTGATCCGCCGGCGCACCTGGTCCGCAGACCAGATCGTCACATCCGTTCGCCTTCTCTACCCTGGCACCCGCTACCGGCTGGAAAGCTCGTCCTGAATGAGGAAACTCCGGCGCTGGCCGCGATAGACCGGGCGATGGCGGCGGACATCCGGCTGCAAATAGCGCTTGAATGCTCGGTAACTTAATCGATCAGCTTCCGCTTGCGCAAATGGTCCAGATATTTGGGATCAGACTCCTCGAAAATGTCTTCTCCTTCGGCCATGTAGGCGCGCAACAAAGGATCGGTGCTTTCCTTTTGACGACCAAGATCGTATAGGCACGTGCCGATACCGAGTTGCACGAAGCCGTTCGCATAGCCGTCAGCACTGGCGGCCGCCTGTCGGAAAGAGGCGAGAGCTTCTTCAGTCTCGCCCTTCTGTTGCTGCGCATCGCCAATGGATGCATTGAGCCAAACCGCAGCTTCCCATTTTTGCCGTGGTTCCGGCAGCAGAGCAAGTGCCGATCGCCACACCGTAATCGCCTCGTCGTATTGATCTGCATCGAGAAAATCGTTCCCCCGCTCCGATAGATCGGAAACGCGATCGTAAATCTCGTCCGGAAGCTCGTCTTCCATGTTATTTCTGCCTCGCCGCACGCTCTTTAAGGTAGAATTCAAGATAGGGCGCGTCGTCGCCGGAAAAACCCTGACGGCCGAAGAGCTCGTGGATCCGGGAGAAAACCTCGTAGGCTTCATCGATCAAGCCAAGCTGGTAAAGTGCACGCCCCTCCAGCATCAGGACGAAATGGTCCTTGCGCTCAATATCCTCATACACGCGGTAGGTCGTCGCGATCCATTCCTTGGCAGAGGCGGCATCGCCGATCGCGGCATACTTCGTGACCATGCTGCTCGCCATGATCTGCGGATAGAAATCCCATTCTTCTTGTGGCGGCGGCAGGAGGGCCCACGCCGACTGGCCGAGCGTTATGGATTCCTCAATCTTACCTTCGCGGTTCTTGGCCCCCGCTTCCCTCAGCAAGCCATCAATCCTCTCGGAAATATCGGTGGGCAAGGTCTTTTTTTCCATCATCTCCTCACTGTTTGACTGGCGTTAGGTAACCGAACCCTACACCGTCTCACAATCTGCAGTTGGGCCATACGGCTGATAGTTTGTCGCTGATCAAGCAAGAGTAGTTTTCTCAACTCCTAATGCTCGCTACGAATCCTTCCGCTGGCGGTTGCAAAACGGATTGGTTCCACGCTGACAAAGAATATGATTTCCCAATACATTACGCGGTATCGCTTTTATGAATCCACGGCTTGGACGAGGATTGAACTACGCCGTCACTTGAAGCTGATACTCTCGAAATCGCCCATCTTGCCGTCCCAGGTGCCGGATGAGAAAGCCGTAACCGAGTGTCCGATACGCGGACCTTCATCCAGGCGACCCGCAGTCAGGCCGAGCTTGTCGAAAAGGATGATGCCAACGGACAATCTCGCATCGCCATTCAATTCTTCTAGGCGGCGAAGAACCTCAATTCCATTGGTGTGGAAAAGATCAATCCCTTGGAACGTGACCGATTCCAGATCGTAGAAGGCCTCGATTTCCCTGACGCGATTTTTGTTGTAGCGCACGATCGGCGCTTTGGTACCGCGAAACTCATTGAAGGTGCCGGGCCGCAAGCCTCGCCTGGATCGATCAGGTGGACCGACAATGCCTGCGACTTCCTCAGGCGACATCCCGAAACGGATTGGCCCCATCCCTTCAAAGGACACAATTTCCCATTCCATGTTTACCGCTGCTCCTCCTGTCAGTGCCTAAGAGAAACGGACGGTTTGCATGGTCGACTTTTTTTCGATCCATTGATGATCACGCCCGAAGATCGTAATTGCTTTTTGCTCTCGCATTCCGTCGTGGAAACCCGTCAATGCCAAGCCAAGACCGAAAAAGATGATGAACCCATGAGATTCGCGAACGTCAGAATCGTCTTCTTCCAATCGCCTCAAAACTTCGTCTTCAGGCATGACAAAAAGATTCATACCTTTATATTCGAACGGCTCGGAAACGTCCGGCAACAAGTTCATTTCGATAAGCTTTCCATGCGAGAACGAGAATGCGGGCATTGACATGCTGTATTCCAGCCGCGTTTTACCGGTGTATGTTTGCTTGACCTTTCTCGGCTGACCAAGAACGCCCTCGACATCCTCGCGCCCCTGCCCAAAACGAATGTTTGATATTCCTTCGTAGGGAGTGAAGACCCATGGCATTTATTGTGCCTTTTTGAAGGGGCCAGCCTAAGCCCTTCCGAGAGTTCAAAGGAATGTCAGTTCTTTGAAGCGGTCGAGCCTGTCGTCCCAAAGACCTTGGGCGAAGGCGGTAATCGAATGATCGCCACGTGTTCTTTGGTCTATACAACCAGACGTGATGCCGATCTTCCTAAAAAGGACGGTTCCGACGTTCATTCGGGCGCCGCCGTTCTCTTGTTCAAGGAACTGGATAATCGCCAACCCCGGCTCATCGAATATACGTCTGCCACGAAAGGACACGTTCTCCACCTCATAGAACGCCTCAATTTCGGTCACGACATTATCCTCGTATGACACGATCGGTACGTCGATCGCACGATATTCACGACGAGACCCGTCGTCTTCGTCAGCGGATTCGGGCGGCCCGATAATAGCAGCGACCTCCGCCGGCGACATCCCGAAACGGATTGGCCCCATCCCTTCGAACGAAACGATTTCCCACTCCATCTTCTGCCAATTCACCGTTCAGCCGCGCCGCGGATGGCTCGACGCCGTCTAATAAATGCGATCTCCTTGAACCGAGCGAGTCCGCTGCTAGATCATCACATCCCGCGAACCGACCGGTTTGCAGATTTCAGCCACTGTCATCGATCTCTCAACCGATTAACTTTCGTTTGCGAAGATAACCGAGATACATCGGATCGGATTCCTCAAAAATTTCCTCACCTTCGCCCATATAGGCGCGCAACAGAGGATCAGTGCTTTCGTCGTACCGACCAAGATCATAAAGGCAGATGCCTATACCGAGTTGGACGAAGCTGTTGGCATAGCCGTCGCCGCTCGCCGCAGCTTGGCGGCGACAATTTTATCTACATCGTCCCTACTCATTGGAAATCACCTCTCTACTTCGCCAGTATTGCCGAAACCAAATCCTGAAAGCTCCGCGATCTATAGGGGGGCGGAACGGGGCGATCTTCATCAGGCTGAATTCGGAAAGTCGAGCAAGGTGCTACTTATCCGAATGCATATTTCAACCGATTGGACGCACCGCCGTATATTGTCCTCGCTCCAGCCTCATCAAATGGAAGGTGCCCAGCTGGGCCAGAATGGCAAAATGCTCACGTGCTGCCACCCGCCTGATGTTTTCGACCCGCCTCGCGGGGCTATCCAGACCGACTGTCGCAATCGCAGGGAAGTAGCCGTAGCATTCGTTCCGCTCGAGATCCCCATGCATGGCACGGCAGCGCGCAAACATGGGCTGGTCCTGAGCGTCGAATTCCTCATAGTCCCGTTGATCCGCAACCAATAGCGAGCGCGCCAGCACATTCGGGTCGGTGCTTCGTTCGCGCTTCATTGTTCCCGGCGGCAGGATGAATTGCGTTGGTGCGAGCTTTCGGGATGTTATCCGCAGATCAACGAGGTCAATTTCGAATTGATCGTGCCGTTGCGACCAGCAGATCAACCGGCCAAAAGCAGAATAACCGACGACGAAGCAGTCTCTGTGGCTAAAATCGGGATCGGCTGCAAACACGAGTGAAAGAATGGGGGAAAAATCCGCCGGGTCGCAATATTGGACCTTTCGATCGAAATAATCGCCGAAGCCGTATTGAAGAAGAAACGCCATGAAGCTTGCCGGCAACTGCTTCGAAAGACGATTTTCCTGCTCGGGGGTCATCGGGACGCAGCGCTGCGGCGGACCAATTTCAGCAATCGTATCCTCAAAAAAGGAGTCTAACATTGATAGCTGCCTTTCAATGCTCTTCGCCACATATATTCAACTCGACATCCATGAGTTGGTCCGCCTGACCATTTCTCCGCATTTGGTCTGCCTCCGCACGCAATGCTTCAGCCCTGCCTTCTTGAGTCCACATCGGGCCAATTCTCTGGTTCTCCGCTCCACCACCTATACCCAACTCGCGTGGATCGCCGCCAGCAATTATATCAAGATAGTGCGTTGCGTTGACCGACGCCATCTGTTCGCGGATTTCGGCCTTCGAATAACCCGCTTCCCTCAAGGATGCCTCGAAATCGGCACGGGCTGCCTCCTGTGCCTTTCCGTCGCGCAGCAAATTGGTGAAGGAGCCTTTCTTGCCGCTTCCCGCCCACGCCTCACGAGCGTGATCGAGAACCGTATGAGCGTAGGCCATGTCGTCGGCCGTCATGTTTTTAATAGTTGCCTGCTGTTCTTTCAGCTGACGTCGGAACTCGTCGCGATTGACCCCTCGCGGCAGATCGAAACACCGCACCCTCAGTTTCCGTGTGCTTCTCGCACCGTGCGTGCCATCCTCGACCTTCGATTCGATTTTCCGCGCATCGTGGACGGTTTCCGTGACCTCTTCGGCTTTGTGCGCCTTGGCCGCGACGCCCGCGCCGATAGTCGCTGTCTTTCCGGCGGCAGTTGCCGCCCCCTTGGTTGCCAGGGCTTCGACAGCGAGTTTTACCACATCGAAGGTACCGTGACCTATGGCTTGGGACAAGCCGCCTTTCTCATAGGCTTCGCTGTAGGGATCAGCGACCGCGTGCCAGATCGAACTGGCCGTATTTTGGGTATTTTCCCATCCGCGACCGAGTGTTGCCCCGGGATCGTCATAGAGATTTTGTGCAACCTCCGCGGTCCAGTTCGCCGCACCAACTGCGCCATCCTTGACGCTTTCGGCACCGGCCGCGATCGTTCCCGTGGGATCATTCCAGAGGTCGGAAGCCAGATTTTTGGTGCCCTCCAGGACATCCGAGCCGACCTTTTTCAGCCCCTCCAATGTCTCGTTGGCATTCTCCGTGAAGCCGTCTGAAAATTTCTGCCCCTCGCTGCGGGTATCTTCAGCCTCGCCGCCGCTCTGATCTTGTTTATCTGTTCCCTCGGGAGCCTTGTGAGAGTCGGTAGCCTCCACATGGACGTATTCGCCCTCGGTATTACCTTTGTTCAAGGTGCAGCGATCGCCATGGCGCTGCACCCAAATGCCATTGGCGCGAACGATTTGCGACGAGGTGACAGGTTCGACGACATCACCGACCGTGTTGGATTTGCAGCCCAGTCCGACACCCGGCTCATCGCCATAACAGCAGGAAAACTTGGAATCCTGTCGCTTTATGATCTTGCCGTTCGAGCGCACGTCCGGAGAATAGTTCTGGTCGTCCGAAGCCTGCCCCCAGGACATGTAGGGGACCGGCTTGTCCGGCGATTTGCAGACGTCGGGCGACAGGCAAACCGCAATCGCCTTGCTCTCATCCGGGATAAGCTCGGGCGGAGCCGGGTTCGCACTTGTCGGAGATTGTATCTTTTTCTCTTTTTCCCTCTTTTGCTCGTCTTCCTTCACCCGTTTCGCAAGCAGTTCGTCAGTGAATTCCTTCGGCGGATTGAGGCTTGTCGGGCTGTCATATTGATAGAAGTAGTCCCCCGCCTTGTTCCACATCACCGGCTGCGCTGGATCGAGCCCATGTCTGGCGATGGCGCCGGTCTCGGAAGCGGCCGCGCTGACATTGCGGACATGGCTGCCGTCAATGGCAATTTCCAATCCCATCAAGCAAGCTCCATGGCGGATCGTGCAAAGATGAGTTTAGGAATCCCGATCCTCTGAGGCCATGGAAAGCCGCAGCGCCACGTCAGGAAGACACGGCCGACACCTGGACGCATGTCGAAATGAACACCATCGAGCTTCATCTCTCCCTTCGCTAGACCCGCACCGCGGTCAATCTCGATCTCCAGCCTAATGCCAGGTAGAGCCCCCTCCAGGCGCGGATATTGCGGCAACAGATTCTCCAAGGCGAATTTCTCATCGCCTTTAAGCCAGGTCTCGGTGACGAGATGCGGATGAGCAGCCTGCCAAAAACGGAAGTCGAAATCGCTTGGCAGAAGCGGGTGGCGTTCATTCAGCCAAGCGTCGTCATATGTCCCCGCGCGCGCCACCCTATCCTCCCAAAAGGGCGATAGCAGGCCAAAACCGGCCGGGTCGGGCCTGTCGTTCACATCACGGATAGGGTGTTTCTCATCCTCGATCTGCGGCGCGGGCCATTGTGGCCGTTCCCGGAAAAGAACCTCATCGACAAGGCCGATGCCGATCGGGTTCTTCTCGACAACCTCCTTTTTGCCGGAGGTTTCAAGCCGCCCACCGAAGGCAAGTCGCCAATCCAGCGGAACATGCGTAACCGGCTCCGGATCTGTCAGGTCCCAACCGTCAAGCGCATCCTCTTGCGCCCGATCGATCAAACCTCTCCAGGTCTTGCGGGTGCGGGCCCGCCAGGCGCGCGGTCCATAGACGCGCAACCGTTTTTCGACCGGCCCGACCTGCAACCCGCACGACCAGGATCGCTCGGCTTTGCCCCCCGGCGCGCAGGCGGCGCCGAGAAACGTCACATCGGTGCCGGGCTTGAATGGAGCAAGATCGGTGCAGGCCGTTTGCGGCGTCTGGTGCGGGTCACCGTCATAGGTGTCCGACATAACCAAAGAACGCTGGACATCATCCGGAACGAGAGGGCCGCCATTGCTAAGGCGAAACGTACCGCGCGCCACCACGACGCCGAGCAAATCCCCGGCGAGATTGTATTGCCGAAAAGCCAGCGCCGGAAAGGGCGTGCGGTTGTCGACCGACATCGATCGTTCATCCTTTCGCTGTCGTGTCTGACGATGTCGGCGATGCTTCCGAGAACCCTCCACCCGGCTTGTTCAGATCCACGACCACGCCGTTGATCTGTGTCGGGCCGGATGCGGTGAAGTTGAAATGCGTGCCCAGGATGATGACGGTGCCGTCCTTGCGCATAATGAACTTGGACGCGCCGCATTCGATGACGAATTCTTCGCCAACGATCAATTTCTTGAATTTACCGACCTTCTCGAGAGAGGTCTGGCCGACATTGGTGACCTTGCTGACGCCGATCTGTTCAACCCTTGCAACACCCACCGTGTCGGATTTGAAAGAACCGACAATGGTGTTCATAATCCCGGGCAGCGGGAACAGGCTCGAGGCATCGGAGCCGACACCACTGCCGGAGCCCGCCAGCGCCGTGCCGGCGTCAGCCCGCGGGCTCGTGCCCGAAACGACGCCTTGGCGACTGCCGAGACCGGCGGCGCTGAGGAAGCCGAGTGCTGAGGAAGCAAGCGTACCGGCGAATGCGGCAAGGCCCGGTCCGCCGCCGCCCGCGATCTGGCCTGCCTGGCCGAGAAGCGTGGCCGTCTGTCCTGCCAGTCCCTGCACGGCAGACATCAGCGCCATCGCCGCCGGCCCCGTCCCGCCGACAACGGTATTCATCGATCCACCGACTTCATGCTTCTGATTGCCGCTGACCTCTACCGCCCGATTGCCGCCGACTGCTGCAACCTCGTGACGATCAACCCGCTTTATGCGGTCGTTCAGCACCCGCGTCGTCTGATCCTTCTGGGCATGGAAGAACATGTTCTCCCGGCCCGCCTCGTCCTCGAATGACATCTCGTTGAAGCCGGTGCCCTTGTGGGTGTTGGAGCGCATTACCATGCGCGTCTTGTTGGCGGGCAGGTCGTAGGGCACGGCATTGGCCGGGTTCGGCACCACGCCGGTCACCAGCGGCCGGTCGGGATCGCCGTCGACGAAGGCGACCATCACCTCCATGCCGATGCGCGGAATGGTCTGGCCGCCCCAGGTGGAGCCCGCCCAGTTCTGCGCCACCCGCACCCAGCAGGTGTCAGAACCGTCCTTCTTCGCCTTGCGGTCCCAGGGGAACCACAGCTTGATGCGGCCATACTGGTCGGGATGGATTTCCTCACCGGCCGGGCCTGCGACGATCGCTACCTGAGTGCCCTCGATCCTCGGCCGCTTCGTCTGACGATGCGGCGTCATCGGCACCCGGGATGGAATTGCCTCGAAGCTGTTCCTGTATTCCGGTTCGTTGGAATTGGTCTCGTAGGAGCGGTCGACGACGATATGCACCGCCTTGACCAGCACATGCTCTTCGTAGTGATGCTCCGGATGGGCCACTTCGTATGGCGTGAAGCGACGACCAGTTTCGAGGATGCGGGAGGTCGAGGCCCCGAAAACCCGGTCGTGATCAGCCTCGGATGCCTGCATCCTCAGCTTTTCCGCCCGCTCGGCTTCCGCCACGGTGGAGATGCGTGCCGGATATTCGTAAAGCTCGCGCTTTATGGCGTCTGGCATCTGCACGAGCGAGGGCGTCATGGTGCCGGGCACCATGCGCGGCGTTTCGAAATTCCAGTCGGCGCCTGCCCTTTGTCCGGGCACATAGGAATAGCGCCGGCTCCAGTCATTGATGTGGTTGCGATCCGACGATCCCTGCGCCAACCGGACCTTTGCCTCTCCTTGCGCCGATGGTGAGGGGCCAAGCCATCCGGAGGCGGCGTCTGCCACATGCAGCTTGTGTTTGCCGTCCTCGTGGCTGAACCAATAGAACAGCCCGTCCTCCTCGAAACGGCGGGTGAGGTATGCAAGATCCGTCTCGTTCCACTGCACCGAATAATGCTGCGGCGGTGGCGGCGTAATGATGCCCGAGGTATCCGGGGCCGGAATGCCGTGTTCGGAAAACAGCGTCTCGACGATATCGACAGAAGTTTTGTCCATCCAGATGCGGCAGTCGGAGCGGCGCGACAAAAGCCACATCTGGGGCCTCAGCACCATGGAATAGGAGCGCAGGCCGCGGGTGATCGGCGGGCCTTCGTTGAGCTCGGTCACCAGACCGTTGAACGGCCGACGCACCGCGCTGCCCTCCTCGCCATCGCCCTGCTGGACTTCGATCGACACATCCATCAGCCGGCCGATCAGTTCCTCCGGCTTGACAATCGGCTTCTTGGCCCGCGCCGAAACCCTGATCTCGAAGAGCGACGAAACACCCTCCTCGATCGTTACCCGTTCGGCCAATAGCTGATCTTGCCCAAGCGGCGAGACGATCTTCAGAATGCGGCTCGCCTGGATGAAATCGGCGGAGGATGGCTGATCATTCATGTTTCTATCCGGATCATCTCATTCATCGGAAAGATAAAGTCGGCGGCGAGGTTTTTGCTTCAGAGAAACTGCTGATAAGAATCTGGATCGATCAGAATGGCGTTCACCATTTCAAAGAATTCTCCCACCGATTGGCCAATTTCGTCGGGTGTGAAATCGCGGCCAAACCGCTGCGCAAATTCGTCCGCTGCGCGGTTGTGGTACTGTTGCATGAATGATTGCATGTCCGCGACGACGCCCTCGCGCATCGGTGCGTCCGCGTGCCTTGCAAAAACGGCAATTGCCTCCGGCACGCTATCTGCCTCCAAGTCCATGTCCTGGTGTAGATAGCCGCCGATCATCTGCCGGAGAAACTCGAATTCGTCGTTTGCCATGTCAGATCGGATACGCGGTCAAAATGTAATAAGGCATGCCGTTATAGGTTTCCTTTTTCAGGACGATCTTTATCCGGCTGAGACGCTGTGCCTGTCCGGATGCCCGTTCAATGCCGAATCCCACCTCGCGTCCGGCAGAATACTCCAGTGGAAGGTTGGTTCTGGCTCCAGATCGCGCCCAGGACTGGATGGCTACCTTGTGCGCCTGCAGCCCGCGGCTGATTGTCCGCTCGGCCATTGCAAGGTCGTCGAATGTCGAAATCATCTGCGGCGGACGCCGCATATTAGCCGTCTCCGCCAGCCGCTGCCGCAATTGCGCTTCGGTCCAGCCAACATGTTTTCTGATCGTATGTCCACCGATGCGGGACGCTTCACTCACGGCTTCATGCCGCATCAAGGAGATGCGTCCGGCCCTGATAGCGCCTGTGCGTACCGCATTGGCAAGAATCGCTCCGCTGACCGGGACCAGGATTTCTGCTGCGAGGCCCACATTGCGTGCCGCGCCCGGAGACGCTCCCAAGCTTTCTGCGATTGCACTTGCGCCGCGGTCGGCAAATGAACGGACATCGCGACCCGTCCATATCTGCCTGCCCCCGGCAATACATTGATCAACCCCATGGGCACCAAGTGCGACCCCACCTGCCTTCGTGAGCATTGTAGGCTCGGGCGCCGCCAGCAGTGCGCCGGCTCCAACCAGCTCGGCTCCACAACCCAAAAGGCGCAGGCCTCCGATGAGGCGATTGCCGATTGTCCCTTCCGGCTCGATGGTTTCATTTTCCAGAACCGCAGCAAGCTGTGTGGCCGACAGAGCGATCCTCAGGCCTTCTTCCTCGTTCTCGATCATTCGCCCATCGGGGCTCACTGCCAGTCCAGCCATCGTCAGCTCCGTTTCCTCGATGAATGTTGACGGGGGCGCCGGCGAATCCGCCAGCGCCCAGCTCACATGGCAGTTAAGCCGCCTTGGTGGTGGCGAGGTCGTAGGAGGCGATCATCGGCGACTGCGGCGAATGCATGTCGTCGTATGGCGTGTACTTCACTTCCATCTTGGTGAAGTTCAGCTTCAACGTTTCGACTGGACGATCGCCGTTGGAATCGATCGAATAGCTGGCAATCAGCGTATTGGTCAGCGTATACTCGATATAGGTGTCGCCGGGGTTGCCCGTGGTCACCAGATGGATGGTCGCACGCTTGCCGGTGCGGCCCGAGCAGGCTTCCTGGAAGAGTTTGGTCGACGAGGAATCGCTGACCTTGGTCAAAATGACTTCCGAAACAGTCGGCTCGGAAGCTTCACGGTTTGCCGCGGAACCGGCAGACGTGTTCATGTTGCGGGAAACGTTCCAGTGAATGGCTTCGATATCCATCCACTTGCGATGCTGCTCGTGGGTCGCGTCGCCCTGAATACCGTCGATCTGCAGATAAATCGGCATGCTATCAGCTCTCCTGTAATGATTGCCTAGTTGCTGCTAAGGCGCATTGGCCTTTCTTGCTGCTCCTCCCCGAGAGCGCTTTCGCTTCGGGGCTTCTTCATCCGCCTGCCGGTCTTTTGCTGGGTCGGCGAATTGGGGACGAACTGGCGCGTTTTCGGCGCGGATGCCGAACCCTTGGCCGTCGTAACTGATGATGACCTCTGAGATCTTGCGGTCCTCTGCAACCGCGTCGAGGAACACGGTCGAAAGCATGGGCAAGAGATCGCGCGCGATCATGACCTCGATCATACGCGCGCCCATCTCGCTCATCTTCGCCCGGGAAATCAGCGCTTCGCGCGCTTCCGGCGACAGCACGAGGTCCGAGCCGTAAGCCAAGCTTACGCGCTCGCGGATGCGGTCGATCTGGATGTCGACAATGCCCGACAAGGTTTCGCGGCCGAGCGGCATGAAGGGCAGCACGGTGGTCCGTCCGAGAAATGCAGGTTTGAAGTGGTTTTGCAGTTCCGGCAACAGCAACGCTTCCAGCGCTTCACCCTCGGGCATCGTTTCAGGATCAGCCGAGAGGGCTGCCATAAGTTCAGACCCCGTATTCGCCGTCATGAAGATCGTCGTATTCTTGAAATCGATGTCGCGGCCTTCGCCGTCTCGAAGCGTGCCCTTGTCGAAGACCTGGTAGAAGATCTCCTGGACGCCGGGATGCGCCTTGTCGACCTCGTCCAGCAGCAGCACTCCATAGGGACGCCGGCGCACGGCTTCGGTCAGAACGCCCCCCTCTCCGTATCCGACATAACCCGGCGGCGAGCCGAGCAACATGGAGATCTTATGCTCTTCCTTGAACTCGGACATGTTGATGGTCGTCAGATACTGGCTGCCGCCATAGAGGATATCTGCGAGCGAAAGCGCCGTTTCGGTCTTGCCTGTGCCTGACATGCCAACCAGCAGGAAGACGGCCGGCGGCCGGCGCGGATCGGAAAGACCGGCCCGGGCGGCGCGCATGGCAGATGCGATCCGATCGATCACATAGTCCTGGCCAAGCACCCGCTCCTTGAGCCGCGCATCCAGCGTCTTCACCGTCTCGATCTGGTCCGACAGGAGCTTTCCGACCGGGATTCCGGTCCATCGGGCAAGAATTGTCGCCACCACATCTTTGTCGACCACACGCGGAACAAGCGGGGTCTCCCCAGCAGCGGCAGCAAGGCCTCTCTCGGCCGCGGTCAATGCGGCTCGCGCGCCCTCCAGCGTCATGGCATGCGACGGAAAGGAGGCAACGTTTGTGTTTTTCGCTTCGTCTTCAGATGCGGCGAGCGGCAGGAGGGCAGCGTCCGAGGAGAAAGCTTCTTCGAGGCGGTCGGCTTCGCGCACGAGCCGCAGTTCCTCGTCGAATTTCGCCTGCGCGGCGCCAATCCTGTTCGCGATCTCGTCGCGAGCTCCGGCAATTTCTGTCAGTCGGGCGACGGCCTGGGGTGTCTGCGGCTCCCCCGCCAGCCACTCCGCCTCGGCATCCAGCAGATCACGCTCATTCAGGAGCAGCTGCAGCGCCTCCGGCCTGGTCTGTCGAGCAAGTGCAACCGCCGCCGCAGCCGTATCCAGCAGGCTGATTGCCTTGTCGGGAAGCTGCCGTGCCGGTAGGTAACGAGCCGAAAGCCGTACGGCCGCGACCACCGCCTCGTCGCGGATGCGCACTCGATGGTGCGCCTTGAGCTTTGCCGCGACCCCGCGCAGCATGCGGATCGCGGTTTCCTCGTCCGGCTCCTGCACATGCACGGTCTGGAATCGTCGGGTCAGCGCGGCATCCTTCTCAATGAAACGCTTGTATTCGCCCCAGGTGGTCGCTGCGATCGTGCGCAGTTCGCCGCGGGCCAGCGCCGGTTTCAAGATATTGGCCGCATCACCCTGACCGGCCTGCCCTCCGGCCCCGATCAATCCATGCGCTTCGTCGATAAACAGAATGATCGGCTCCGGTGACGCCCTGACGGCGTCGACCACACCATGCAGGCGCCGCTCGAATTCACCTTTGACCCCCGCGCCCGCCTGCAACAGACTGAGATCGAGCAAAAGGAGCCTGACATTCCGGAGCCGGTCGGGCACGTTCCCAGCCGCGATTTCCAGAGCCAGGGCTTCCGCCACCGCAGTCTTGCCGACGCCGGCTTCGCCCACCAGAATAGGATTGTTCTGGCGTCTCCGCGTCAGAATGTCGATGATCTGACGCAGCTCACGATCTCGACCGATGACCGGGTCGATCCGTCCGGCGCCGGCATCTCTCGTCATGTCGCGCGTGTAGAGCCGCAGGAACTCGTTCTCGTCGGATGAAAAAACCGGCGCACTCAACGCCGGCTCCGCCACATCCGAATTGGGGGCACTCGCCTTCCGCATCTGGTCCTCGAGCATGGCTCGATCGAGACCACGCAAGGACGGAGCCACGCCGCGCATAATGGTACGCAAGGTCTGGTCGTCGACCAGCGCAAACAGCAGGTCGGGCAACGTCACCACGTTGCGGCCCCATTGAACCGACGCAATCAGCCAAGCTTCACGCCCCAGCAACAGCAAATTCTGAGATAGCGCAAGCGAACCTCCGGCGTCACGGGCAATGTCGGCAACCGCCATGTCCAGCTCTTGCCGCAGTGCGGTGCAGGAGAGTCCGAGGTCCTCAAAAAAGGTCGAAAACGCAGGAAGATCAAGCATCGCCCGGAGCCAGTGGGCAATATCGACCACGGCATGCTGCTGCCTGGCCGCAAGCGAAGCGGCTGTCTCAAGACCGACACGCAGATTTGGCTCAAGCGTTCTGATGAGACGATTGAGGTCGATGTTTGACATCCGCCAAGCCCTGTCTTTTGCGTCGAAATTCAGCGTTCTCTTAGATGCGAGGCAACAACTAGGGCGGTAACCAGGGCTTGTCCAGATCAAAAATCGCGCTATTTGCAAAATTGCTGGAATCGGGAGAAGTCATAAATTTGTCATGCTTCCAGCACGGTTGACAAGCCAGTATAGGTCCAACAAGATACCGCATAACGTACTGGACCCGGTGATTTTAGGGGGAAAATTAAGAGTGAATGTCCTCGCAATAGTAGATCCACTTGCGGAAGACAGACCTTGCGGAGAAAATCTGCGCAACAATACTTCTTTGCGACAAATATACTATAGAATTAAGGACGCGAGGAGCGCTGCAAGGACCGCAGAACGCGGCATGGCGCCAGGAGAAATTATTGGTGTTTCTCCTGAATGGAGTGACGTTAGCAATCTGGGATTGCAAATTCTTTCTTCCCAGAGTAAAGATATCGAAGTATTGGCTTGGCTTGCAGAGGCCCAACTGAGGCTCCGGGGCTTTGAAGGATTGCGCGATGTCTACATCGCGATGATGTCGCTTTTAGACAATTATTTTGATGCACTTCATTCCATCGGAGACGAGGACCTTGACGAGCGCTTCGCCCCGCTCGCCGGCCTCAATGGTGTCGGTGGAGAAGGCACGATTATTCAGGCGATCCGACTGACTTCATTGGTTCCGGGCGGAAAATTCGGGCAACTGTCGCTTTGGGATTTTCAGCTGTCACAACGCGCAGGTGAAGAGTCCCGCCGGGAGCAACTCCAGCAGGCCGCAGCAGACGCCGGTGTCGCACGAATGTCTGCCCAGCTGAATGTTCTCATGGAATGCATCGCTGCTTTCGATCGCCTGGTGGAAATACTTGACACTCGCTGCGGCGAGCATGCCCCGCCCAGCTCGAATACACGCAGGGTGTTACATGAGGCCGCGTCCGCAATCAGGGTCATTGCAGGTCTCAGCGCCCCAGACGCGGCGGAGCCGCTTACGGCAGGTCCGGACTTGAAGGCGGCGAATGCCAATCAGGCAGAAGAATCATCAATCCCGATGCGTATCCCCCCTGCGGAGTCGATCCGCTCACGCGAGGAAGCGTTGGAGCTTCTGACGTCCGTTGCCCGCTATTTTCGTCGGACCGAGCCACATTCTCCGATCTCGATGTCGATAGAGACGCTCGTCCGCCGGGCCCGGATGGATTTTTCGGAGCTTCTTGCTGAATTGCTTCCGGAACAGCAGGCGCGCAATGCCGTCCTCTCGGCGGCCGGCATCAAGCCTCTGGCTGAACGGGGAGGCTGAACGTTCTCCCAATCATGAGGGCATGGCCCGCTCATCAGTTTTACAGTCCTAAATCGCGATCCGCCGACGGCATTAAGGAGAATTCGAATGGCAAGTGTGCATGAAAAATTGGAACGGGTGCGCAAACCGCGGGTCCACATCAAATATGAGGTGGAAACCGAAGGCGCGATGGTGGTCAAGGAATTGCCCTTCGTCGTGGGGGTTCTCGGCGACTTTTCCGGAAATCCGACGCAGCCCCTCAAGCCGTTCGGCGAACGCAAGTTTGTGCAGATCGACCGTGACAACTTCGATGATGTCATGCGCCGCATGACACCCGGCCTTACCATCTCGGTTGACAACACATTGCAAAACGACGGAACCCAGCTGCCGGTTTCGTTGAAATTCGAAAGCATGGAAGATTTCGAGCCTGGCTCGATCGTCAATCAGGTGCCGGCGCTGAAAGGGCTCCTGGATGCGCGAAACGAACTGCGGGACCTGATGAGCAAGGCCGATCGCTCCGAGGAGCTGGAGCGGCTCCTTGAGGACATCCTCCAGAACAAGGCGGATCTTTCTCAACTCGTTGCTCAGCTTGGCGGCAACAAAGCCGATGAAAAAAAGAACCCGGTCAATTGAATGAGGGATGTGCGGGCCGGAAACCCGGGCATCTTCAAATTCTTGCTTCTCTTTGGTTGAGCAACGGACTTCTCGGGAAAGGACCTCGTCCTTCAAAACCGCGGCTCTCAAAAAAAGGATCACGACATGAGCGCTGACACGCAATTGCAGACGAAGGAAGAGGTCGGATTCGCTCCGGATCAGGATCTGCTTTCAAAGGTCGTCGCTGCCACCCGGCAGACAGAACCCAACCGAGCCCAGGACTTGCTGCGTACCCTGACAGACCAGGCCCTCAAGGGCACCGTCACCTATGATCGCAATCTGACGATCACCCTGAACAATGCCATTGCGGAGATCGACAAGAAAATCTCCGAGCAACTTGCCGCCATCATGCAGGCTCCCGAATTCCTCAAGCTGGAAGGCACCTGGCGGGGCTTGAACTATCTCGTCAAAAACAGCGAGACGAGCGCCAACTTGAAGATCCGGGTTTTGAACGCCTCGAAGCGGGAGATTTCCAAAGATCTGGCCAAGGCGGTCGAGTTCGATCAGTCACGGCTTTTCAAATCAGTCTACGAGGACGAATTCGGAACGCCTGGCGGCGAGCCCATGGGCGCACTCGTCGGCGACTATGAATTCGACAATTCGTTCGAGGATGTCCAGCTTCTGCAGGGCATCTCTTCGATTGCCGCGGCAGCCTTCGCGCCCTTTATCTCGGCGGCAAGCCCACGCATGTTCGGCTTTGAGGATTTCAGAGGACTCGCCAAACCCCGTGACCTCGAGAAGATCTTTGAAACAGCCGAATACGCAAAGTGGCGTGGCCTGCGCGACAGCGACGATTCCCGCTTCGTGACTCTGGCCCTGCCGCGTGTTCTTGCCCGCATGCCCTATGGCCCGAAGACCAGCCCGATCGACGAATTCAACTACGACGAGACGAACGGATCGAAGACCGGTGAGTTGCCGCACGGTTCCTATTGCTGGATGAACGCCGCCTACGTGATGGGAACGCGACTGACGGAGGCTTTCGCCAAGAGCGGTTGGTGCACGGCAATCCGCGGTGCCGAAAACGGGGGCAAGGTGGAAGGCCTGCCGATGCACATCTTCTCCAGTGATGATGGCGATCTCGATCTCAAGTGCCCGACGGAAGTCGGCATTACGGACCGTCGGGATGCCGAATTGGGCAAACTCGGCTTTCTGCCGCTCTGCCACTACAAGAACACCGATTATGCTGTGTTCTTTGGGGCCCAGACCACGCATAAGCCCAAACTCTACGACCGGCCGGAGGCAACTGCAAACGCTGCCGTTTCGGCCCGCCTGCCGTATATGATGGCGACCTCGCGCTTTGCTCACTACCTGAAGGTCATGGGCCGCGACAAGATCGGTTCCTTCATGGAGGCGGAAGATTGCGAAGCCTGGCTCAACCGCTGGATTTCGAACTATGTCAACGCGAACGATGACGCGGGCGAAGAATCGAGAGCCAAGTACCCTCTAAGGGAGGCCAAAGTCACGGTGCAGGAGGTTCCCGGAAAACCCGGAGCCTACAATGCGGTGGCCTGGATGCGTCCCTGGCTGCAGATGGAGGAGTTGACCACCTCGCTCCGTATGGTCGCTCGGATCCCCTCCAAATCCTGATGTGACCGCACGCGCGGCGCCATCCCCTGCGCCGCGCGTGACCTCTCGATTCACGGATTGACCACAGGACGGCTATGGCTTCGAGCAGCACATGGCAGCGCCGCGCAGATCAGGTAATCGCCTTGATCGATGAAGCGCTTAACCAGCAGATCAACATGATCCTGCATCATCCGGACTTCCAGGCTATGGAAGCACGGTGGCGGGCGCTTGCCATGCTGGTGCGGCAGGCCGGCCGCGGTGGTGACGTCAAGATCAAGCTCTTAAGTCTTGGCTGGCGAGACCTTGCGCGCAGTATGGAGCGCGCCGCAGAATTCGATCAGAGCCACCTCTTCGAACTCGTCTACAGCCGCGAATTCGGCATGCCCGGCGGTGAGCCTTTCGGCCTGCTGGTCGGAGACTACTATTTCTCCCCTGACGAACCGGAGGGCGGCGATGCAATCAGCACGCTCTCGCAGCTCGGCATGGTAGCAGCAGCAGCTTTCTGCCCCTTCGTAGCAGGCGCCTCGCCCGGAGCGATCGGGCTTGAAAGTTTCGACGAACTGAACCGTGTCCACGATTTTTCATGGCTCGCGAACGATCCTCGCCGAATCCGCTGGAACGGGCTTCGATCCCGCGAAGATTCCCGTTTCCTTGGGCTTGTGGCGCCGCGCATCCTGCTGCGACCGCCGCTTGAACCTTATTCCCGCCGACGTGACGATGGTTTCCCTTTCCGGGAAAATACCTCCGCCGACGGCAGTTCTCTTTTATGGGGCAACGGCGCATTTGCCTTTGCTACAGTCGTGATCCGCAACTTCATCGAATCCGGCTGGTTCGCAGACATTCGCGGCGTCACCCAGGATGCCATCGATGGCGGCTTACTCGGCGCCAGCGAATTGAGGCCGTATGACTTCGGTACCGAAAGCAACGGGCTTTCAGCTCAGGCGCCGGTCGAAATTCGGATCACCAGCGCCCAAGAGCAGCAATTCAGCGATCTGGGAATAATCCCGATTGCCACGACCTATCTTTCTGCTTCGGCGATCTTCAACTCGAACCAGTCGCTGCACGCGCCGGCGCATTATTCCAACGAGCACGCGCGGCAGAACGCGCGCCTGGCAGCAATGCTGCAATACGTGCTCTGCGCCTCGCGTTTCTCGCATTACCTCAAGGTCATCATGCGCGACGAGATCGGCCAGCTTTCCGATACCATTTCGATCGAGCGGAAGCTGACGGACTGGCTTACCGGCTACACACTCGGCAACGACGATGCCGATCTGGCGTTGCGAACCCGTTTTCCGCTTCGCTCTGCCGGCATCGTTGTCAGCGAGATTCCAGGCAAGCCCGGCACCTTCTCGTGCACTGTCCGACTGCAACCCCATTTCCAGCTGGACGACGTTTCAACAAGTTTCCACCTCATCGCCGAGACCGCGACCTCCGGCAGGACCTCAACCCATTCTGCCGCCGTGCCCGAAAGGATGTCCGCATGACACTGTCCGAAAGTATCGTAAGATCGCTGAGCGACAACCTTCTGGAGGACGCGCTGGAGGAGACTAGGACGCACTTGAAGGGAAAGCCCTCCGACCAGAAGGCGCGGCACCTTTACATCGACTTGCTGGTGCTCGCCGGCGACTATGAACGCGCCGACAGCCAATGCAGTCTCGCCGCGACATTGGCTCCGGAGAGCACGATGGGATTTGCTCTGTTGCGCAACGAACTTCGCGCCATGGTCGCCCGTGAAGCATGGTTTGAAAGCGGCGCGGTGCCGGGTTTGCCGCAAGGGCCGAGCGAATTGGACAAACTTGCCATCCGTCTCGGCATCGCCCATCGCCGGGGCGATGCAGATGATGCAAAGACCGCACTTGGCAGTCTGGAAGAAAGCCGCGGCGAACGTCCGATGATCTGGAACGGAAAACAGGTTTCCGATTTCCGCGACCTGGATGACCGCCTGCCGCACGGGTTGGAAGTGATCATGAGCGGAGGTGCCTATCTCTGGGTCGATTTGGCCAAGGTTGCAGAAGTGACCCTATCCCCCATCGCCCGACCACGCGACCTTGCCTTCCGCCCTGCCGAACTGACATTGACGGACGGTGCCGTGGCTTCCGTCCTTCTGCCGGCGATCTATTACGGCACCGGTCAAGAGGCGCAACTCAGGCTCGGGCGCGAAAGCGATTGGATCGATGAGCCGACCGGTATCACCACCGGCCGCGGCCAGCGTTGTTTCCTTGCCGGCGAGGAACTGGTTTCGTTCCATGAAACCAATAGTCTGCAGGCAATTGCAACAACGACTGCCAGCAAGCGGGTTGCGCATGGTTGACCCGCTCGAACGCTACCGCCCGCGTGATCGCCTCTTGGCGCGGTCGATCCTCGACAGGCTGATTGATGAGGCTCCCGATCGGACCTTCGACGCGCCGAAAAGCCTGACGGTACAGACACGAGAGATGCGGGAAGCCATTCGAAGGGATCTGGAGGCCCTGCTCAACACACGCCGTTGCCCGGCGGAGGCACCCGCCTTGCTGTCTGACTTGAAGGATGCATTGGTCAACTACGGCGTCGACGGGATGGTTTCGGCCAACCTCGTCACGGACGAGGCAAAACTCCGGCTGGCGCAAATGATCGAGCGGCGCATATCGATGTTCGAGACACGCCTCTCCGACATTCGCGTAACGATTCGGAAAAGCCGGACAATGACCGAGCGAGCGTTACGGATGAGGATCCAGGCAAGTTTCCGCCTCCACGAAGGCATGCCACCGATCAGCTTCGAATCGACAATCGATCCCTCCACCCAACGCTTTCTGGTGGAGGCCGCAAATGGCTGAAGGCTTCCTTCATCGTTACAATGACGAACTCAAAGCGCTTCGCCGTCGGGCCGCGCGATTTGCCGAAGCCTTTCCCAAGGTCGCCGGTCGCCTGCGCTTGACCGGAGATGTCGCCGATGACCCCCATGTAGAACGGCTTATCCAGAGTTTCGCCTATTCAGCTGCACGCATACGCCAGAAGCTCGACGACGAATTTCCGGAACTAACCGACGGTCTGCTTGAGACCCTTTATCCTCACTATCTTGCCCCTCTGCCGTCGATGAGCATCGTACGCTTCCGCCCAAGCGACACGTTGGCCTCCATACAGTCGGTGCCTCGGCACACGGAGATCCTTGCAGAACCGGTCGGGGGGGAAGCCTGCCGTTTCCGTACCACACAGGATGTGGAGATGGCACCGATCGAGATCGTGGCAGCCAAGCTATCGGGCCAGCCCATAAACGCCCCTGCATCTCCCTATTCCGGCATAGCCGGATGCCTGCGCCTGTCGATCCGCTCCCTCGACCCTCGCAGGCCGCTTGCCGATCTCAGAATGAAGCGGCTGCGCCTGCACATCCCTTCAGCATGGCAGCAGGCCGTCGCGATTTATGAATTGCTGGTAAATCAGTCTCTCGGGATCGCGCTCGCAAAGCATGCGGACGATGACCAGGCGATCTTCCTGCCGAGCAGCAACCTGAAGCCGGTGGGTTTCGAACTTCAGGAGGCAATGCTGCCTTATCCGGCGCCCAGTTTTACTGGCTACCGGCTGCTTACGGAATTCTTCGCGCTGCCGCAGAGGTTTCTGTTTATCGACATCGAGGGACTCGATGTCTGGAAGGGCGAGACCCTGGAGCTCTTCGTTTACCTGAAAGATACCGACCCAAAACTCGAGCGGATGATCTCGGCGGCCGATTTTGCTCTCCACGCCACCCCGATCGTCAATCTCTTCCGGCAGACCTGTGAGCCCATCACGGTGGACGGCACGCGGACGGAGTATCGTCTGATGCCGGATGCGCGACGCCAGAAGACCCGGGAAATCTACTCCGTCGATCGCGTGTTGCTGACTGGTCCGCGTGGAGAGGAACAATTCTGCCAACCTTTCTTTGGCCGCTCCCAGCGCCCCGCCGCCACAAGCAGCACCTTCTGGCAGGTTTACCGGCGTTTCGACGCGGATGACCGAACCAGCGACATGGAAATCGCCTTCGTCGATCGAGACCGCCGGTACGCAGCGCCGATAGATGCTGTCGCGAGCGTCGATAGTCTGTGCATCAATCGCGACCTTCCTGAACAGCTTCCTTTTGGCGGCGGCCATCCGTTGCTGGAGCTGGCATCGGGCCATGAGGCCGTCGCCGGCGCGGAAGCTCTCATTCCGCCCACTCCCTCGGTGCGCCTGAACGACCAGGACGGTCGAAACTGGCGATTGATGTCGCATCTGATGCTGAACCACCTCTCGCTCTTCGACAATGAAGGAGCTGCGCTGAAGGATGTTCTCTCGCTCTATGCTTTCCGTGACAATCCGGAGACGAAACAGCTCGTCGACGCTTTGGTCGGCATCAGGGCGGAGAACTCGACCGCGCGGCTCGGCAACGGCGGCATGGTTCCCGGGACGAAGATAGTTTTGGAATTTGATCCCGCTTCCATCGATCGCCCTTCGGCTTTTCTGTTCGGGAGCATACTCGACCGCTTCTTCGGCCTTTATACCTCCATCAACACCTTCACCCGTCTCACCGTCTCGATGAAAGGACAATCGCGCCCAATCGCGACTTGGCCTGCACGGGCTGCCGACCGCCCATTGCTCTAGGAAAGGAAACATGGATCTCTCGACCTCGCGCCAGACTGACGCCTTAGCCGACTTGCTCGAACGCGATCCAGGTTGTTTCGAGCCTGTGACGGCATTTCGCGTCGCGCAGGCATCCGTCGAACGAGATCTCAGCGTGGTTTCCCATGTCGGCGTTTCACTGGCGCCGCTTGCCGTCAGTGGTCTTGAACGAAGGGGGTCGCAGGCTGCACTTCGGGTGGCACTGGCCGGTCCTATAGGACCGATCGGATCTTTGCCCCCGGCCTACAACGAACTCATCATGCGCGAGGAGCGCAACAAGTCACGGGCTTTGGCGAGCTTCTTCGACCTGTTTACCGCTCGTCTGACCGAACTCTTTGCCGACGCCTGCGAGAAGTACCGGATTGCCAGACGGCTGCGGTGGGGCCGGGACCAGAAGCGCAACGCATTTATCACAGCTCTTCTTTCGCTCACAGGCTTCGGCACCGAGCGGCTGGCAAAACAAAGCGGCTTCCATGAAGACGTGATCCTGCGGTTCTCGGGTTTCTTTGCCGCACGCACCCGCAACGCCGCCAATCTGTGTGCCATGTTGCGCGAATTCACTGGCTTGCCGGTAGAGATCGAGCTTTTCCGTGCCAGGTGGCTGACAATTCCCGAGGAAGATCGCAGTCGCATGGGACAACCCCATGGCGTCCAGCTCGGCGTGAACGCTACGGCCGGTGCCGCCATTCAAGATTTCAGCGGCGGCTTCAGGTTGGTGATCGGCCCACTCGGTTACGCCGACTATCTGGCGCTTGCTCCTGGCGGGCGCAAGATTGCCGAGCTCTTTGCGCTCACCCGTCTCTATGTCGGTTCCGGCTTCGATTTCGATGTTCAGGTGGTCTTGAAAAAGGAGGACATTCCTTTGTGCCAGCTTGGCCCAGGTGGAGCGGGAGCGGGTGACCCGCCCCGGCTTGGCTGGAATAGCTGGGCTCGCCTGGCTCCAGCGTCTCAAGATAGCGGCGATGCAATCATCGTGGAGCATCTTGCGGCACAGGTTCGGGGAGGCAGGGATCATGCGGCTTGAATTGAAGCCTCTTTCGAGCGGCTCCACAGCATTCCCCACGCGGCAGAAGTGGTTCCTCGAACGGGGCCGGCGCACATTGGGCCGCGCGCCGGATTGTGACTGGCAGGTGCCTGAAGATCAACGCTCCGTTTCGAAGCTCCACTGCGTCATCGAGCGCGACAGTCGCGGTTATCTCCTTCGCGATCAAAGCGCCAACGGTTCCAAGGTGGACGGAGTCATTATTCACGAAGGCGAGGTGGCACGGCTAGCGGATCAATCCCGTTTGGAGCTTGGCGGTCTTGCCTTCCTGGTCGAAATCTCCGGGCAGAAAGACGCAGCAATAGAGGATCCCGACGCCAGCCTCACCGTCAGCGACGAACCGCTGACCATATCCGCGATCCTGGCTGACATCGCGCCGGGCGGGAGCATCGCCACCGGCATCCTCGGCGAGCGGCCGGAGGACGAATGGGCAGGGTCCATTTTTGGCTCAAGGGAGGGTCAGGGAAGATCTCGGCATGTCGAGATCGGTTGGAGCGGGCCGCCCGAGATACAATCCGTCTCAAAGATCCTACCCGACGACTGGCTTTCCGATCTTAATCTTTCGTCGGACTATGGCAGCCAGATCGAACACGGCACCGCGACGCGTGTCTCAGTACCGATCGGCTCCGCGCGAACGGTTCCAATACGGAATACCCCCGAATATGACCCGCCATCAGCTAAGTCTGAAGACTTGCCCGCCGTTTCACCAGTCGTGCAGAGCTACATCGGGGAACGGTTGGAACCCCTTCTCGGCAGGCTGGAGGAAACGGTCGAGGATGCCTTCGCGCTTTTCGGCCTGAGCGCTCCAGCTGGTCTGCCTCAACCGGAATTTTCCGACAGGGGCGCCGATGAGGCTCTAGTTAACCGCGTTGAGAGGCTGCTCGAGCACCAGCTTAAACTCAACTCGGCGCTGCAGGCTCTGGTGCACGAAGCGGGCAGGACCCTGGAGCCGAGAGTTCTCGAAGCACGGGTTGACGCCGGCAGAATGAGCCCCGCCTGGGGCCGTGACCGCCGCTATTGGCAAGCTTACCGGGCACAATTCGACAAGAACGGCAAGACACTGTCGATCCTGGAACTCCTCCGGGATGCGATGGCTCAGGCCTCCGGCAGAACCGCTGACGCAGCACCGGGAATTGGGAAGGAAGAAGGTATACCGCATGAGGAATGAGAACAGGGTAGCCTGGAGCGAAGGCATGTTTCTCCGCGTACAACACTTCCAGCAGGCAGACCGATGGACCGAACGGCTGGTCCGTACCAGCACGCGCGGCCTCTCGCCCTATCCATGGGGTGTTCTTGAGATTGGCATCGATCGCAGCGCACTGGCAATTGGCCATTTCGCATTGTCAAACCTGCGCGGCATCCTTCCGGACGGCACTCCTTTCGAAGCCCCCATCGATACGGACCTGCCGCCGCCGCTCGAACTCGATGAAGGCGTCAGAAATTCGGTCATCTATCTCGCGCTACCGGTCAGGCAACCCGGCAAGGCAGACGTCGCGCTGAATGGCGGCGCAGCCCTCAACAGCGTACGCTTCGTGGCTTCCCACTACGAGGCACCGGATGCCAATGTCGAGACTGATTTCATGGCTCCAATCGATGTGGGGCGCCTCAAACTCCGCTACCTTAAAAGCGGAGATGAACTTGCCGGCTACGAACTCATCGGCCTTGCCCGCGTGATCGAGGTGCGTTCCGACCGAGCCGTCATTCTCGATCCGGAATATATAGCCCCGAGCCTCAACTGCGCGGCGGAAGCACGGCTGACGGAACTGATGACCGAACTCCTCGGCATCGTGCGCCACCGTGCAGAAGCAATCGCCGAGCGGATCGGTGATCCGACGATCCGGGGCACGGCGGAAGTGGGCGATTACTTCCTGCTGCAGATCCTGAACCGCGCAGATCCGATGCTGAAGCATATCCTGGCCAATGCGACGCGGATACATCCAATCGAATTCTACGAGACATGCATTCAGCTGGCCGGTGAACTCGCCACCTTCACCACCGATCGCAAGCGTTCTACCGATTTTCCGCCGTATCGACACGAGGACCTCAAGGCAACTTTTGCTTCCGTGTTCGAAGACCTTCGCATGTCGCTCTCGGCTGTACTGGAGCAGGCTGCCGTCGCCATCGAGCTTGCCGAACGCCGACACGGCGTGCGGGTCGGCACCATCAACGACCGCTCGCTGCTTAAGGATGCCGGTTTCGTCCTGGCGGTTCGGGCGGAAATGTCGGCCGAGGAGGTTCGCCGCAAGCTGCCGGCGCAGATCAAGGTCGGGCCCGTTGAGCGCATCGCGGATCTTGTCAACGTCGCGCTGCCCGGCATCCCGGTCCGGCCGTTGCCCGTGCTGCCTCGCCAGCTGCCCTATCGGGCTGGCACCATCTATTTCGAACTCGACACCAAAAATCCGCTTTGGAAGCAACTCGATACGTCAAGTGCCATCGCCATGCATCTTGCGGGCGATTTTCCTGGCCTTGAAATGGAACTGTGGGCCCTGAGAGAATGAAGAACGAACCCGCATCCTCCTGGCAGAACCTGCCGACCATCGTCGAACTCACTGACGACGGCATCAAGAAGAAACAGTCCGCCCGCAAGATGGCGGAAATGCTGGATGACGTCTTGGACTTCCCCGACGGCGCCGTGGGAACCGAAACCGACCGGACGAACTCCAGGAGTGGCTGGTCCGTCGAAGCACTGCTGCGTGATTTCAGGTTCGGTGGAGAGGAAGTCCCGACGCTTGTCCGCTCGGCAGCCCCTCTGCTCCACCTCGCGCACGCCCTCCGTTACAGTGACGACCAGCCGGATATCGATGAGCTTCGGCGGTCTTCCGTCCAGGCCGTCAACCGATATGAACGCGATCTGGCAAGCGCCCGGATTAGTCCTGAACGCGCCCGTGCTGCTCATTACGTCGTCTGCGCGACCGTCGACGACGTAGTCCTTAGCAAACCCTGGGGTGTACGCGCAGGCTGGGCGCGCTCCGGTCTTGTTTCCACATTCCATATGGACGTGACCGGCGGTGACCGGGTATTTGACCTGTTGGACCATTTCCACCAGAGTCCCGGTGCGAACAGGGACCTGCTGCTGCTCATCTACCTCTGCCTGTCGCTTGCATTCGAAGGTCGCACCCGCGTTTCACCACGCGGCAACCTGGAGCTCGGCCGCATCCGCGACAGCCTCTACAAAACCCTCCTCGGTCAGTTCGGCGTTTTCGAACGCGAACTTTCCCCACACTGGAAGGGCGTTTCTGCCCGCCACAAGCCGCTGCGAACAGCTGCGGCTCTCTGGACCCTTCTTTCCGTGCTCGCGTTGGTCTTCGCGCTCGGTTATCTCTTCTTTACGCTCTCGCTCAACAGGGCATCCGACGGAACATTTCAACGTCTTGCGAGCCTCCCGCCGCGCGAACCGCCGAGCGTATTGATCACAGCACCCACACCGGAACCAGAGCCGGCGCCGGTAGCGGCACAACCTGTGCCCGCGCCTCCGGCCGAGCCTCCCGTGGCCGCGGCACCGCCGGTGCCGAGCCGGCTCGATAACCTGCTCGCCTTCCTTCAACCGGAAGTCGACAAGAAGCTCGTCACCCTCTCGGATTCGAACGGCCGGCTTCTGGTGCGCATAAACAATTCCGGTCTGTTCGAGGTCGGCAGCGCTGAGGTCAGCACCGAGTTCCACGACCTGCTGCAGAGAATCGGCGGTGCGCTGGCAGCCGACAATTTCAGGGCCGTGGTTGTCGGTTACACGGACAATGTGCCGATCCGCACGATCCAATTTCCCTCGAACTGGCACCTGTCGGAAGCCCGTGCCAAAGCCGTGGGGCAGATACTCAGTTCTTTCACCGGTCCGGAAGCGATCCTCACCGAAGGCCGCGCGGACAGCGACCCGATTGCCGACAACGCCACGCCGGAAGGTCGCGAAATGAACCGGCGCACGGAAATTCTGGTCCTCACCAACCCGTCCGAGCGGCTGAACGGTTCCCCCCTCAGGGTCCCGCCTATTCAGTCTGAACGGCCGGCTGCACCCGCGGGCGCAATGACAGGAGGCGCTTCGAGATGAACCCCTTAAGCCTCTTTTATACGCTTCGCTCCTATGTGGAGGCTTATGCGGGCCTACTCGGACGGCGTTTCATTTCCATCATCTGGGTGGCCGCCATCTGCGTCGTCATCTGGTTTTACGGCCATCTCGCCGCCTATGGCGATTTTAAGCCGCTCGCAAGCGCCAACGCCCGCCTCACGCTGATCGCTGTCGTGATCGCAGGCTGGGTTGCATATCTTGCCTATACGATCATCCGCGACCGGCGCCGGGACAAGCAGCTCGTCGAAGGCATAGAGCGGGATGCCGCGGCCGAGGCCGCAGCCAGCCAGCAGGCGGAAATCGGCGAGATCCACAGCCGCCTCAAGGAGGCCCTGCAGCTCCTCCGTCGCATCACCCGCAAGCGTTTCGGCTACATTTATGAGCTACCTTGGTATGTGATCTTCGGAGCACCCGGCTCCGGCAAAACGACTGCTCTTACCAACTCCGGGCTCAAATTTCCGCTTGGTGACGCGCTCGGAAGCAATTCCGTGCAAGGTATCGGAGGCACGCGTCACTGCAACTGGTGGTTTGCCGATGAGGCAATCCTTATCGATACCGCCGGACGTTATACGACCCAGGACGATCTGAACGGTGCCGCCAAGGCGGGTTGGGAGGGTTTCCTGGGACTTCTGCGCAAATATCGCCCCTCCCAGCCGATCAACGGCGCATTGGTGACGCTCTCCGTGGGCGACCTGCTCACACGCGATGCGGAAGCGCAGCGCGAGGAAATCAGGATCATTCGCCAGCGGCTTTCGGAACTGGACGAGTTTCTGCAAGCCCGCGTTCCGGTCTATCTGGTGCTGACAAAAGTCGATCTTCTGACCGGTTTCGTCGAGTTCTTCGATAGTTTCAATAAAAGCGACCGCGAACAGGTCTGGGGAACCACATTTGGATTGGAGGAGAGTTACAAAGCCACCACCCTTCCCGATCGTTTCCTCGAAGAGTTTGCAATGCTGCAGGAACGCGTCGGCGCCATGCTGATAGAACGCCTGCAACAGGAGCCGAACCCGGAATTGCGGGGCCGGATTTTCCGTTTTCCCGCTGAACTAGCCTCGCTGAAGGAACGCCTGCACGAGGTTATGACGGAGCTATGCTCCGGTTCAAAACTGATCGAGCCACCCTTGCTGCGGGGGATCTACTTTGCCTCCGGCACGCAAGCGCAAGCCATGGCCTCAGCGGGTGCTCCACGTTCGCGGCGCAGCTATTTTCTATCCCGCCTCTTTAAGGATGTGATCTTCGACGAGGCCTCGCTCGTCGCTCGCGACAAGCGGCTGTCCAGCCGACAAGTCTTCCTCCGTCGCACCGTCTATGCCTGCGCAGTTGCGCTGCTTGCCGTGGTCCTGACGAGCTGGATCGCGACCTATTTCCAGAACACCTCGGCGCTCGCAAGCGCTGAACAGCGCATCGACGCCTATGAGCAGCTCGTGCGGGACGTGCCGGTGCGCGAGGTCACCGATACGGATTTCCTGCGGGTGTTGCCGGCGCTCGACAACCTGGCCGCGGTGACGACGGACTTTTCTCGAGAACGCGTCTGGCCTCTCAGTTTCGGCCTCGACCAGGAAAGCAAAGTTTCAGGCCGACAGCGTGATGCCTATCAGCGGGCTTTAAACGCACTCCTGCTGCCACGCATCCTGGTCCAGCTCCAAAAGGAGATGACCGAAACAACGGAAGTCTCCAAAGTCTTCAATGCGCTGAAACTCTATGGAATGCTCGGCGGTCTCGGCCGGCTGGATCCCGCCTTCGTTACCGCAAAAGCCGAAGACATGTTCACGACTTTATACCCCGGCGAAGGACGTGCCTCAGCGCGGCAAGCCCTGATTGCTCACGCCAGCGCGATGGCGACCGGTTCGCTGCCGCCGATCGAGCTCGATAGTATCTTGATTGCCAAGGCTAGGGAGACTATTCGCTCGCAAAGCATCGCTGCCCGTGCCTACGATATTCTCGCAGACTACCCGCAGGCGCGTGCGCTCCCCGCCTGGGTTCCCGCCACTGCGCTTGGTCCCCTCGGCGAACAGGCATTCGAGCGAAGCTCCAGAATCCCTTTGAGTGACGGCGTTCCAGGCTTATTCTCCAGTACGGGATATCGTCTGGTCGTGTTGCCGAAGATTACTGAGGCGGCGCGTGAGGCACTGGATGAACACTGGGTACGAGGCGTCGCCAACCCTGCCGGAGCCACCGTCGACACGATTAGCCAGGCCGCTCTGCAGCTTTATTTCGGCAGCTTTCAGCAACGATGGTCTTCGCTGCTCGCCGACATGCGGGTGAAGCCGTCTCAAACTATAGCCGACGCGGCCGAAACCACGCGTATCTTGGCCGGGGACTCAAACCCGGTGGAAACGATCGTCAAGTCGATCGCCGCTGCTACCGATTTGCGCGTCCCCGGCAAGGAGGTCGCTTCTGCGGCTGATATTCCCCTTCCGGCGTCCACTACAGGACTCGACGGCGCTGCAGATGCACCGGATCTTTTCGGTTCGCTACGCGAGGCCCTCGAGCCGCCTGCGGGTCAGACATCACCTGCCGATCAAAAAGACGTACCGAAATCCCGGATCGCCCAGCTCAAGCCGGTGTTGCAGAAGGTCCACGAACAGCTGTCGCGGGCGACCACCTCCACAGCCGAAGTGGCAAAGGTCTTTGATGTCGACAGCCAGCTTACCGACGCCAATCAAAACCTCCTGCAGCAGGCTCGCCGTCTTCCCGCGCCCGTCGATACGTGGATGGCCGGTGTCGCAGCCAATGTCGGCTCTCTTCCCGTGAAAACGGCTCGCTCTCGTATGAGTGACGCTTGGGCTGCCCAAGGTGGGGCTTTCTGCTCCAATGTGGTCAGTGGCCGATATCCCTTTGACCGCGAGTCTCCCCGTGACGTAGCGATGAGCGACTTCGTTCGCCTGTTTGGCCCGCAAGGCCTGTTCAAGACGTTCTTCAACGAGAAACTGGCGGCCTTCGTGGATACCACATCAACTCCCTGGGGATGGAAGGGCACCTTCGGTGCGCCCAGTATCCCGAGCGAAGCGATCGCCCAGTTTGAAAATGCCGACAAGATCAATCGGGCCTTCTTTCCGGCGGGTAGCGAAAATCCGGCAATCACCATCAACATCAAGCCTGTCTCGTTATCGAACGATGCCAATGCTGTGATGCTGGAGATCGAGGGACAGCGGGTGGTTTATTTCCATGGGCCCGTCCAATCCAAGTCGATTGTCTGGCCGTCGACTGAAGCGAGCAATGTCTCGCGTCTGGCTTTTCAGCCCGGCGGCTGGCAGCAGGCCCTGACAGAAAACGGCGACTGGTCGCCCTTCCGACTTTTCGACGACGCAAATATCACCCTGCAGGGCGACGACCTCTTCCGCGCAAAATTTCAGCAGAACGCTCAGGCGGCGGAGTTCGACGTCCAGTTCGGCTCGGTGCTGAACCCCTTCCGGCTGGAGGCACTCAGAGCCTTCTCATGTCCCACGCAGTTCTGATCGCTCCGCCATGAACGAGCACGCCGCCCTTGATCACACAATGACCGACGCCGACCGGATCGGCTTTTTCGGCAAGCTGCCAACGCATGGCGATTTCGTTTCGACGGGCCTAAGCCGAAATGTGCAAGGCGCCCTCGACAGCTGGCTCCAGGCAGGTCTTCAGGCTACACAGCAGGAGATGGGCGACGGGTGGGAAGACCGGTTCCGGTCGATGTCCGCCTGGCGCTTCATCATCGAACGCGGCCTTTGGGGACCGGTGACGCTTGCGGGTGTCATCGTTCCGAGTACGGATCGCGTCGGGCGTAGCTTTCCGCTGGTCATCGCCGCTCAACTTTACGGTTTTATGGACCATCCGCGCAGGCTTTACCTCGATGCACCTTGGTTCACCGCATCCGAAGCTATCGCTGAAAGTGCTGCCAAGCGTGACTTCGATATCGCTCGTTTCACCACAAGCCTTCAGCGGCTGAGGAACCCCCGACCAGCCGACGCCGACGAAGGCGAGGTGGATCCAAATCCTGTCTCCCGGCGAGGAACGCTGTGGTGGCGCATCGATTCGACAGACCTTCGTGCCAAAGGCTTTCGCTCGGAAGGGCCGCCGCAACCGGCGATTTTTCCGAAGCTGGTATGCGAAACCGATGTCTCAACCCCAATACCATCAGACGCTCCGCCGGTTGAAACTCGCCAACAAAAATTGGTTCATCGGGTCGAACCACGCCGTGGCCTAAGCCTAAGCCTCACCCACAGCTATGCCAGCCATCCTGGGACACGCCTGGCACTAAACGCAGATTCACTGCTCGTCTCGCGAAATCCACCGTTATTCGCAATCGCCGATGGCGTCGGGGATGACACCGGCGCGGTCGAAGCCGGACGCATCGTGACCAACGCGCTTAAAGAAGCTGCCCCGCAGGAGACCATCGAAGCACTCGCGCACGAGATCAAAGGCAAATTGGGCCGCGCTCATGGCCTTCTTCAGTCAACCCACCTTTCATCGGACCGGGAACCGGCCTCGGCGAGTGTCGTGGTGCTGGCAAACACCGACGACCGTTTTGCAGTCTTTTGGGCCGGCGATGCGCGATGCTATCTTATCCGTGAGGGCATGATGCGTTGTTTGACCCGCGATCACGTTGAAGTCGGCCTGCGGCGCAGGCTCTCCCGCGGCGTCGGGATCAGGGGCCAGCTCAGTCCCGAGCTGAGTTTGGACAAGCTGCTTTCGGGCGATCGGTTTTTGCTGTGCAGCAGCACCCTTCCCCGCGTCCTGCCTGAGCGGACCATCGCCGAAATTCTTCTGTCCGTAAACCTCGATGAGGTGTCCGCAGTCCTCGCGCAAGAGGCGCTGATTGCCAATTGCCGCGAGAATGTCAGCGCCATTGTAATCGACGCACTGGCCAATGATCGCTGACGAACCTGACGAGCACGTCGAAGAGCTTGCGCGTCGCTTCTCCGATCTATGGCAAGCCCTCATCAATGGGGAAAAAGGACCGCATTCTGAAGATCACAGAACAATGCTTGCGGATCGTATCCGTGACGCGCTGGATCGCGGCATGGACAAGCTCGATACGTCGGACAAGAACATCATCGCCAACAGTTTTACATTGGAGGCTTTGGTCCACAGCGGTACTGCCACCGATGTTTTTCGCGCCCGTCATCGGGATCTCGGCACCTACCACGCGATCAAGATGCTTCGTACGGACCATTCCCACGACCCGATTGCGCGCAGGCTTCTGTTGCGCGAGGCGCAGATCGGGATGGCGTTGCGCCATCCTCGTATCGCCGTAACCCAGACGATACTGCGTCTAACTGATGGACGGCCCGCCCTTATCGCCGAATGGATCGATCACCGCATCGCAGACCTTCTTCCCGGGTCGCTTTCGCTCAAAGACGTGGCGACGACCATGACTGCGGTGCTGACGGGGCTCTCCGCCGTGCATGCCGCAGGTTTTGTCCACTGCGACCTGTCGCCTTCAAACATCCTTCACGGAAACGGGTTTCGGGATATCAAAATCGTCGATTTCGGAATTGCGCTGGAAATCGGCCGCAGACATAACGAGCTCGATCTTGCGCTTGCGGGTCAACCGGAGTTCGCCTCGCCGGAACAAATCGCGGGAGAAGCACTGGATCCGCGCTCGGACCTCTACGCCGCCGGGCTTTTGCTGTCGCTGCTTCTGCGGAATTGTCGCGAAACAGGCGAGAAGGCAGAAGAACTAAAAACTCTCGCGATCCGATTGTCGCAACGGCGTCCGGAAGACAGACCGGAAAGTGCGGAGGCCGCCCTGTGTCTGCTAGGCGGCCTGAAAGAGCTTTAACGATCTCTAGTTGGAGCCTGGAAGCGGAGCTGCCGCCGTCGGCGCACTCTTCTGGTATACGGTAAACAGCTTTGCGAAATCCACCAGGCCGGAATTGCTGGCGTATAGAATGTCGCCATCCATGACTTTGAACTGCTGCATCAGCGCCAGATTAGAGACATCGTTCAGATCTACCCGGTAGATCGCCGGCTTGTTGGTCACGAAGGGCGCACCAGGATTTTTGGCGGCATTCACCGCTGCGGCCTGGGTGTAGACGGGCTGATTGCGCAGAACGTAAAAATTGCTCGCGTCAGCGCGATCGTCGAGCAAGCCGCCGGCTCGGCCAAGCGCCTGAGCCAACGTTAGCTTGCCCGGCTCGAATTCGAATTCGCCAACACTCTTGAACGCGCCGAAGGCGGTGAAGGTCACCGCGTCCTTTCCGATGTAAAGCTGATCGTCGGGCAGGAGATGGACGTTGTGCCGGTCCTCGTTCAACACCCGCTCAAGCGGTGCGCTGGCGCGCTGCTTGCCGCGAATGAGCGTCACGGTTGCAGCGCTTGGTGCAGACGATGCACCCCCGGCAAGCGCGATCGCATCGAGCACCTTTTCCCTGCGGGCCGTGAGGGGGAAGCGTCCGGCCGAGCGGACATCGCCATTGACGGTAAAGCCGCTCGTCGGTTTGTCGACAACCGTAACGATTGCCTGCGGGTTGACTGCAGATCCTTTTAGTCCGGTAACAATGCGTGCCTGCAGTGCCTCGGGCGACGATTCGAGCACACGTTGCCGCCCCACAAATGGGAGAGTTACAGTTCCGGCCGAGTCGACTGTGAAACGACCAAGATTGAGGGTTTTGCTCTGGGTCGAGGAGAAAAGTCCCTCTTCACCGGTGTCGAGAATCGTCACCTCGATCACATCGCCGCGACGCAACCGGTTGTCGGCAAAACCGCCGGAGCGCATAACACTAAGGCCTGGATCCGCCCCCGAATAGGCGAGCGGAGATACCGCCACGGGATCCATCGGCGCGTCCGCAAGCCTGACGACACGAATTTTTTCATTCGTTCGGGGATCGGTAGCGCTATAGAAACTGCCGGCCGTCGGGCCATCCGATGGGCGTGCGCACGCAGCGAGAACCGCGACAAAGACGAAGGGTACCAGCTTCCGCATCACCTATCCTATGGCAGTGTTCTGATGATTCAGAGAAATACCAATCTGGATTCCGGCGACAACATCTGGTTGCTAAAAAAATTGATTTGTGACGACAACAAGGCATTGAATGTGGCTTATCGGCAACCCTACCGAGCGGGGAACCGAAACCTCTTCACCCGAGGCGCATCGTACCGGTTTTACGGCTTTGCTCATGCCATGCGAAAGCTTCGTCGAGGAGATGAGGAGTTTGCCCGCCTCTAGCACAGGCACGGGTGAAATAATCCGACAGACGATCGCGGAAATCGGGATGAGCACAGTTGGCGATGATCCGCTCCGCGCGTTCGCGTGGCGCCAGTTCTCGTAAATCCGCCAGCCCATGTTCTGTCACGATGATATCGACATCGTGCTCGGTATGATCCACATGCGGCACCATCGGAACAACGGCAGAAATGCGACCTCCCTTCGCCACGGATTTGCTGACGAAGATGGAAAGGTAGGCATTGCGCGCAAAATCGCCGGAGCCACCGATGCCGTTCATCATGTGCGTGCCATTCACATGGGTCGAATTGACGTTGCCATAGATATCGACCTCGAGAGCGGTGTTGATGCCGATCACCCCCAGCCGGCGGATCACCTCCGGATGGTTGCTGATCTCCTGGGGGCGAAGCACCAACTTGTCCCTGTATTTGTGGAACTGCCCAAAAACTCTCTCGGCACAGGCGGCCGACAGGGTAATGGAGGAGCCTGACGCGAAGGTCAGTTTCCCGGCGTCAAAGAGATCGAAGGTGCTGTCCTGCAGCACCTCGCTATACATCCGCAGATGGTGGAATGGCCCGGCGGCCAGCCCGGTCAGAACTGAGTTTGCGATCGTGCCGATCCCGGCTTGCAGAGGCTGCAGCGTCAGGTCCAGACGCCCGTCCTTGATCTCCTGCTCCAGAAAACGAATCAGATGCTCGGCAATCGCATCCGTGTCGGCATCGGCAGGCTCGACCGTCGAAAAACTGTCCTTCTCGTCGGTTACAACGATCGCTACGATCTTCTCCGGATCAATAGGCACATAAGGGAAGCCTACACGACTATCGCAGGCGACAACCGGGATAGGCACGCGGGACGGTCGCTTTGTCGGCGTGTAGATGTCGTGCAGGCCTTCTAACTCGGCGAGTTGACTAAGATTGATCTCGACAATGATCTTTTTTGCCAGAATGGCGAAACTGGCGGAGTTGCCGATCGAGGTCGAAGGCACGAGATAGCCATCCTCGGTGATCGCAGCCACTTCTACAACCGCATAGTCGATGGGACCAAGCTGGTTCGACCGCAGGTGTTCGACGGTTTCCGAAAGATGCTGATCTATAAACATCACCTCGCCGCGGTTGATAGCAGCCCGCAGTGTCGCATCGGACTGGAAAGGGATCCGGCGAGCCAGAACGCCCGCCTCCGTCAGCATGCGATCGATATCATGGCCGAGCGAGGCGCCTGTGATCAAGGTAATCTTGAAGGGATCCGTTTTCGCCCGCTCCGCCATCGCGATCGGTACAGCTTTGGCATCGCCGGCGCGGGTGAAGCCACTCATGCCGATGATCATGCCATCCTTGATCAGGCTGGCTGCCTTTTGCGGCGTGGTTATACGATCGAGAAGCGATGGGCGGCGAATACGGGTTTCGAGCATGGCAACATTCTGATGACTGAACGGCGAGACCTTTAGACAGCTTGTCTATGCCTCTCATTGACCAACGTCAAAGCTGAGGCAGGCTCGCTTAGCCTCATATTCCTTCAGTGCCTTGCACCACCCTTCTCCACTCCGAGATGCTGGCCAAGCACCGCCTCGTCGGCAAGCAACTCGGCGCTGGTGCCCTGGTAGACGATTGCGCCGCGATCGAGAATGACTGCCTCGTCGGAAAGAGGCAGGACCTTGCGTGCCTTCTGCTCGATGATGATCGCCGACATACCCTCGCCCTGGGTAATTCGCTGGATCGCAGCGAGCAGCTCGTCGACGATGATCGGCGCCAGACCTTCGGTCGGTTCGTCAAGCAATAACAGTCTGGGATTGACCATCAAGGCGCGGCCGACTGCCAGCATCTGCTGTTCTCCGCCGGACAGCTGATTGCCAAGGTTTTTGCGCCTCTCCTTCAAGCGGGGAAACATGCCGTAGACACGCTCGACATTCCACACCCCGGGACGCGCGATTGCGGTGAGATTTTCCTCGACTGTCAGAGACTTGAAAATGTTGCGCTCCTGCGGCACCCAGCCGATGCCTGCGGCAGTCCTCCTATCGGCCCTGAGCTTGGTGATATCGCGGCCCATCAGATGGATCGACCCGGAATGATGTGTCGTAACCCCTGCAAGCGTATTGACGAAGGTCGTCTTTCCTGTGCCGTTACGGCCGAGCAGCGCCAGTGTCCGACCTTCGGCAATCGTCAGGCTGATACCGGCAAGCACACTCGCCTCACCGTAGCCCGCAACGAGTTTTTCTGTCACCAGAACCGGCGCGCTCATGCATTTTCCCCGAGATAGACGGCCTTGACGCGCGGATCGGCAGAAATTTCCGCGACCGTGCCTTCTGTGAAGAGCGCGCCGGCAACCAGAACAGAAATGCGGTTGGCAAAAGAAAAAACCAGATCCATATCGTGCTCGATCAGAAGCACCGTCACGTCGCTCGGCAGGTCCGACACGATCGCCAAGACTTCGTGCCGTTCGTCTTCGGGTACACCGGCAGCCGGCTCGTCGAGCAACAGGACGCGCGGTCTGGAAGCGAAGGCGAGCGCGATTTCCAATAGACGCTGCTTGCCATAGGGCAAAATTACGCTTCGCTCGCCCATCACCGAAGCAAGACCAAAACGAGCCAGAAGCCCTGCCGCTTCATCCACGACGGCGCCGTAGCCAGCAATCGAAGTCCACAGGTTGTGACCGATTCCTTGCCGTTCGGCGATTGCCAATGCGACCGTCTCAAGTGGGGTAAAGTCGTTAAAGAGCTGATTGATCTGGAAGGTCCGGGTTAGTCCACGTTTGACCCGGCGGAACGACGCGAGCGAGGTGATATCCTCCCCTTCCAGGAAGACCTGCCCTTCGGACGGCGGCAGAACACCCGTCAACAGATTGATCAGGGTGGTTTTGCCGGCTCCGTTCGGTCCGATCAGGGCGTGGCGGGCACCACGCTCCACTTTAAGACTCACGTCATTGGTTGCGAGGAATGCTCCGAAGCTCCGCTTCAAGTTCCTGGTCTCGAGAACGATATCGCTCATCTGCCCTCCTCCTTCGACTTCGAAAGATGCTCCGGCAGATATTCGATCCACCGCGCCAGGCGGTCACGACCGACCAAAACCAGAACGACAAGGATCAGCCCGATATAGAACATCCAGTACTGCGGTGTGACGATCGAGAGCCAGTCTTTCACCAAGGTGAACAGCACCGCCCCGAAGATCCCTCCGTAGAGGTAACCGGTGCCGCCAATCGTCAGCACGAGCAGCACGTCGGCAGAGCGGTGGAATGCCAGCACGTCCGGCGACACAAAGCTTGTCGTCTGGGCCAGCAACGCGCCAGCCATGCCCGCGAAGACGGCAGCGATGGTGTAGACCGTCACGATGCGCTTGCGAGCCGGGATCGCGATCATTCCCGCCCGCATCGGGTTTGCCTTGATGGCCTTCAGCGACAGTCCGAATGGCGAAAAGGCAAGGCGCCGCATCAGCATCGTACCGACGAACAGTACGACAAGGCAATAAATGTACCCGGTCTTGCCGAAGAGATCGAACTCGAACAGCCCGAGAATTGGGCCAAGCGAAAAGCCGCTGAGGCCGTCCGCACCACCGGTCAGCCATGCCATCTGATTAGCCATTTCCGCCATCATCAAGCCGATACCGAGCGTCGTCATCAGGCGCGTCAGATCCGACCCGCGCAGAATGAGGAAGCTGGTAACGAAACCGAGGAGGCCGGCACCGATGCCCGCCGCCAAGAGCCCCACCACCGGCTCCGCCACGTAATGCAGGGCAACCAGGCCGGCTATATAGGCGCCCAGGCCAAAGAACGCGGTATGACCAAGCGACACGATCCCGGCAAAACCGAGAACCAGATCCAATGAGACGGCAAACAACGCCAGGATGGCGATCTCGGTCAGAATCAACATCTTCGACGGCAGCACAAAAAAAGCGGCAATCGCGGCAAGCCAGACGATGATTTCATAAAAGCGCACGCGGCTCCTGCGCTTCATCAGCTTGGCGGCGCGGCTCGCTGCCGCAGTCGGGGAGGACGTCGCAACCATGGTCGCTTCCTGTGGGAGAACACTCATCGGCCACCTCTGGCGAAGAGACCGTTCGGACGAACGATCAGCATCACGATCATCAGCGCGTAGATTACAAACGGCCCGATGGCGGGAACGTAATATTTGCCGGCAACATCGGCGATGCCGAGCAACATGGCGGCAAGGAATGGACCGGAGACGGTCGAGGTACCGCCAACCGATACGACGATCAGGAAATAGATCATGAACTTCAACGGGAAATTCGGATCAAGACCCAGAATTTCCGCACCCATCGCGCCGCCGAGCCCGGCCAGGCCTGAACCGAAGGCGAAGGTCAGTGCGAAAACCAGCGGCACATTGATGCCGAGCCCCATTGCGACCCGGCGGTCGTCGACAGCGGCGCGCAACCGGCTTCCAAAGCGGGTCTTGGACAGGATCAGCTGCAGGGCGAGAGCAAGGGCTGCGCAGACAATGATGGTGAAAAGCCGATATCGACCAACTCCTACACCGAATACGTCCATCCTGCCGGAAAGCTCCGGCGGAAGATTGATAAGCTGCTGCTGGCCGCCCATGAAATAGTCGGTCGCCGCAACCGCCATGAACACGATCCCGATCGAAAACAGAACCTGATCAAGATGGCTGACCTGATAGAGCCATTGGTAGAGCGTCCGCTCCAGCACCAACCCGATCAGCGCCGAGACGATGAAGGCTGCCGGCAAGCACCAATAAAAGGATATGCCATAGCGGTTCATCATTACGACGGTTACATAGCCGCCCGCCATGGCAAAGGCACCATGTGCGAGGTTGATGAAATTCATCAGGCCAAGCGTCACCGTCAACCCGCAGGCCAAGATGAACAACAACATACCGTAGGCGACGCCATCGAACAGGATTGTCAGCATTTGGATCTTCTTTGGGAGCGATCATTGACGCTTTCAGGAAGCCATGATCGCAGGATTTAGCGCAACCGACCATGGCCCTTATCGCCGGAGCCACGGTCGTGATCGAAGATGTCAGGCTTTCGCGGCAGGGGGAAGAAGCCGCGGCTCCAGTCCCGCCGCCTGCCGCTGAAGCAGAACTTATTTCGCTTCTGCCTTTTCCGGATCCTTAAGCGCCGCAAATGTCTTGAACTCGACGTTTTGCAGTTCGCCGTTCACGTCCTTGACTTCCCGTATGTAGATATTCTGGATGATGTCGCGGGTATCGGGATCGATCGAGACGGGGCCGCGAGGGCTCGTCCAGGAAAGCCCCTTGACGGCTGCCATGAAAGCCGGGCCGGTTGCATCGCCCTTGGTCTTTTCGAGCGCCGCATAAATCAGTGCCATGCCATCATAACCGCCAACCGACATGAAGTTCGGCCGCATGTTGTTGTTGGCCTTCTTGAAAGCTTCAACATAGGCCTTGTTTTCCGGGCTGTCATGCGCGGTGGCATAAAAGTGGCCCGTGATGGTGCCGATCGCCGGTTTGCCCATGCTGTTGAGGATGTCGTCGTCGGTGACGTCGCCAGTTGCAATCAGCTTGATGCCGGCCTCGGCAAGGCCACGGTCGGCGAACTGTTTCATGAACAGCGAGCCAACGCCGGACGGCAGGAAAACGAAGACTGCGTCAGGCTTTGCATCGCGCACCCGCTGCAGGAAGGGCGCGAAGTCCGGGTTCTGCAGCGGGACCCGCACCGCTTCGACGATTTCGCCGCCCTTGGATTTGAACTCCTTGGTGAACCACTTTTCCGCATCGATGCCCGGACCATAGTCCGTTACGAGCGTCACCACCTTCTTGATACCGTTTTCGGCCGCCCAGGTTCCTACGGGAAGGGAATATTGAGGCAAGGTGCCCGAGGTGCGAGTGATGTATTCCGATGCCTTGGTGATCGAGGCCGTACCGGCGGCCATCACCACCGTCGGCACCTTCGCCTGGGTCGCGACCGGTGCGACCGACATCGCAAGTGGCGTCAGACCGAACCCGGCAAGCACTTTGGCGCCGTCATTGACGACCAGTTCCTGCGCAATTCTGCGCGTCTGGTCGGCGACCCCGGCGTCATCGCGGATGATCAACTCGATCTTCTTGCCCGCAACCGTATCGCCATGAGTTTCGATGAAAGTTTTGACGCCGGCCGAAACCTGCCTGCCCGTCGATGCAAACGGGCCTGTCATCGGCAGGATGAGACCAATTTTTACCGCTTCCTGCGCCGCTGCCGGAAACTGCGCAAGGCAACCAAGCGCCACGCTCGCAGCAGCAAGCAATGTTCTTCTGTTGAGCATACCTTCCCTCCTCCTCTTGAATGCTTAGATCCCGTGCAGACACCCAAGGACTGCCGAAAACGAACCAGTTGGTAAACCTGCAGCTCCCTCGCGGGCTTGTCCCAGATTGGTGGCGGCAGTCACCGCAAGATGCTTTGATGCCCCACTATCTTCACTTTCCTCAACTTAGCAACCCGAGAGATCACCGCTTGGCAGATTGGGTCGGCATCATCCGAATTTCTTCCGTTCATCCTAAACGCGCGTTTCATTTCTCGTTAATCAGATCATCTGCCCGGGCATAACTTTTCGTTATAGATCCCTTTCCGGCGGCGTCGGCAAAAGTTCCAGAAAAGTTCTCTGAGCGGCCGTGGGCAACCAGTCTTTACGCACGGTCACCCCAATCGGTCGAGACGTCTTGCTCATATCAAACGGCAGGGCCTGCATGAGGCCTCGCGCTATCTCCGCTTCCGCCTGAAGTCGGGACGTGCAGCCCAGATGTTCGGAAGTGTCCAGGAGTTCACGCATCAGGATAAGTGATCCCGTCTCCACGATATTCTTTGGCGCCCCACCTTCGGCATCGGAAAAAATTTGGTCGAAATAGCGCCTGATGGGCGTTCCCGTCTGGGCTACGACCCAGGGGAAGCCTGTCAAATCTTCGATTGCAATTTCACGCCGACCTGCCAGCGGGTGGCTGCAGCCTGAAACGAGTACGATCGTATCATGAAACAGCACTTTTTGTTCCACGTCGCCGATGGGTGGAGGATCTCGCAAGGCTCCGAGCAGGAAATCGACATCCCCACGGCGAAGAGCGGTTAAAAGATCGCCGTAGGGGCCTTCCTGTATCTGAATGGGCAGATTGGGGCGAAACTTCCGAAAGCTCGCGATCGCTTTCGGCAGCAGGTAGGATTTTGCCAGCGGAGTTGCCCCGACAACAATCCGTCCGATCTCGGCGGCAGTCAATTCGGCAAGATCGGCATCGGCCTGCTCCAATTCAAGCAACGCGAGCCGGGCAGCCTGCGCCAGAGCTTGCGCCGGTCGTGTCGCGACGAGGCCATAGGGGGATCGCTCAAAAAGCGGGCGAGCCGCCACTTCCTCAAGCTGGCTTACCGCGCGATATACCGCAGGTTGGCTGAGGCCCAATTGCCGGGCGGCCAGCGTGAAATTTTCCGTTTCCCTTACCGCGATCAACGCTTTCAGCTGGGAAGTCGTCGCCGTGACACGCAGTCTTGGCGACAGTTCCGATAACGCAGGGTCCAGATAGCCAAAGGCACGCTCGACACGTCTGGCGAGCACCTCCCCGGCCGAATTGGCAAAAATACGCTGTGGCGTACGGGAAAACAGCATCAGCCCAGCCGTCTTTTCGATCTTCGACAGGGCTTGCGTAACAGCAGGCTGCGATACGAAACAGAGTTCAGCAGCCCTTGTAATCGAACCGGTATCGATGACCGCGAGAAACGCCCTGAGATGCCGCAGGCTGTGCTGCTGAATCTTGGATTCAGAGAGGATGGGCGGAGACATCATGGCGCCCATCATCTACGGGAACTGCCGTCCAGGCTCAAGCAGCGGCGCACTCTCTTTCATCGATCGGATGGCGGCAGACCCGCCATCCGATTGCGCTGCGTTACTTGGCCGCCGCATTGGGATCCTTGATCTTGGGATAAGTAGCAAACTCGACATTGTAGAGTTCGCCATTCACCTCCTTGACCTCACGCATGTAGATGTCTTGAACGATATCACGGGTCTCCGGATCAATCGTGATTGGGCCACGCGGGCTTGTCCAGGACATGCCCTTCATGGCATCGACGAGCTTTGCCCCATCGGTGTCGCCATTTGTCTTCTTGAGGCTTTCATAAGCCAGATGGATGGCATCGTAACCGCCGACCGACATGAAATTCGGCCGCATGCCCTTGTTGGCCTTTTTCACCTGCTCGACGAAGGCCTTATTTTCCGGGCTGTCATGCAGAGCGGAATAGAAATGGCCGGTGATCACACCCTTTGCGGCCGCGCCAATTCCGTTCAGCAGGTCGTCGTCCGTGATATCACCGGTACCGATCAACTTAATCCCCGCATCCGCCAGACCACGCTCGACGAACTGCTTCATGAAAAGCGAACCGACACCCGACGGGACAAAAACAAAAACGGCATCGGGCTTTGAGTCACGGACGCGCTGCAGGAAGGGAGCGAAATCTGGATTGGCGAGTGGAACGCGCACGGCTTCCACGATCGTGCCGCCTTCCTTCTTGAACTGGTTGGTAAAACCCTTTTCGATGTCGATGCCCGGACCGTAGTCGGAGACTAGCGTCACGACGCGTTTCAGATTGTTCTGCACCGCCCAGGTGGCGACCGGGACCGCCGACTGCGGGCCTGCCATCGAGGTGCGGACGAAATACTGCGACTGCGGCATGATCGCCGAAGTCGTTGCCGACGTGATGATAGCCGGGACCTTCGCCTGGTTGAGAACCGGCGCAACCGACATGGCAAGTGGCGTCAAACCGAAGCCCATCAACAGCTTGACCCCGTCGTTGACGACAAGTTCCTGAGCTATGCGCCGGGTCTGGTCCGCAACGCCGGCATCGTCGCGCAGCACGACTTCAACCTTCTTGCCTGCCACGGTATCGCCGTTGATGGCCATGTAGGCTTTCACGCCCGCCTCGACCTGGCGGCCGGTGGATGCGAACGGTCCGGTCATTGGCAGGACGAGGCCGATCTTGACCACCTCCTGGGCGACGGCCGGCAGAGCCGCCATCGTGCCCAGCGCAACGCCTGCAGCGGTAATAAGTGTTCTTCTGGTAATCATCTTCTTCCTCCTCCTAAGACGAACCATCGAAAGCTCTTGTCGGGCGGCATCCTCCTCAAGAGCGCCCTTTAGATTGCCCCAACAGACGCCGCATGCTCAACGACGATCGATTGGTCATGGGAATAACGGCGTCGACGCCGGCATCCTCATCCTATTCTGTAGACACCGCTCTTTGTATACACACCCCCGTAATCTTCCTCCGCGACAGACCCCGCAAATTCATGCAACTCCGTCTTTTCCCTAGACCCGTTGCGAACGAAATCTCGCGGGGACATCATCATGGCCGTCCGTGGGTGCCCAAGCAGCTTCCATTTCCTCACATTTCTTCCAAAGACTTAAGTCTGTATACATGAAGTGTCAATATTGACCTTTGGCGGGTGCTTTGCGCTCAAACGCATCCACCGTCGGGAACATTCCGATGACCTGCCTGTTGTCGAAGGCGATATTGGAAGGCTCATCAGGCGAATGCTGGAGCTGGAATGGAAACTGCGCCAGGGGCGATCTTTGACCAACGCGACATCCGGCGAGCGCAGATGCTAAACCGCGCGCTTGGTCTGCTTCCCCGTTATCACCCGGGCCGACGGGTAAATGCTTCCATCCTAAATACTCTGATTGGAGCGGGCCAGCGCGTTTTCCCGAAATTCCGTGCGGCTCGAGGCGTCAAGTTCGAAACGGTTGCTGCTGAAACGGGCCAGCGAAGGATAATGCTTCGAGTGCTTCGCGGCCACAGCGGCTCCGCACCGCGCGGCGTCTATCTGCATTTCCATGGAGGAGCCTGGGTTCTCGGCAACGCGCGCCTCGACGACGGGTGGAACGCCGACATGGTGCGTGCCTGCAACGTCACCGCCGTTTGCGGCGACTTTCACTTGGCTGTCGATGACCGGCTTGAGCAAACGATAGAGGACGCCGTTGCGATAACGCAGTGGGTCCTTGACCACTTTCCCGAGCTCCAGGCGGAGCGCATCGTCATTGGAGGCGAGTCTTCCGGTGCTCATCTTGCCGCCATCGCGCTCATCCGTCTTGCCGCCAAGCGATCAATAAATTCGGTCGCAGGCTTCCTCTCCTTTTGCGGGGCATTCGACATGCAAGGGTCGGCAAGTCTCAGGGCGGCAGGAGAAACAAGCCTTGTTATCGACGCCCGCTCGGCACTCGAGAACCTCAAGCGGCTGACGCAAGGCATGTCGGATCACGCGCACCGTTCTGCCGAGCTTTCCCCCTGTTACGCTGATCTCAAGAAAATGCCGCCGGCGCTTTTCATCGCGGGAGCGCTCGATCCAATAGTCGATGATAGCCGCAAGATGTATGAGCGGTGGCAGGAATTCAATGGCAACGCCGAACTCATCGTCGCGCCCGAAGCTCCTCACGGATTTGAGCGCCTTCCCACATGCCTCGCATCCAAAGCCAAAGCTTATGCTCGAGAATGGATGAAGGAACGGCTTACATAGGAGCGAGCACTCCGCCAGAAGCCTTCACTGGGTATTATAAGAACGGCATGCGAAAACAAGCCTATTCTCCTCGTCCACCTGTTTTTGGCTTCTTCTTCTGAAAGGGACGGGTGGGGCCGGGACGTTTCCCGGCGTTTTTGTTGGGCTTGCCCTTTTGCTGGAAGTCAGCCTTCGGACCTCCGGAAAATGCTTTCTTCGCCTTGGGTTGCGACCCCGCCGAGCGATCAAAATCGGGAACGCCGGGCAGTTTCACGACCTTGATGCCGCGCTCAAGCGTCTTGTCCTTGCCGATGGACTGCGCGAAGCTCTCGGCGTGATCCGCTGCGATCTCGACAAAGGTTTCCTCCGCCTGCATCTTGATGGCGCCGATTTCTGACTTGGTAAGATTGCCGTTGCGGCAGAGCATCGGGATGAGCCAACGCGGCTCGGCATTCTGCTTGCGGCCGACCGACAGCGAAAACCAGACTGCCGGGCCGAATTCTGCGCGCGGCGTGCGGGGCGTGCTGGGGAATTCGGAAGCATGACCGCCGCCTTCGCGCGGCTTGCGAGCCGCTCCCTGCTGAACCGAAATCTCTAGAAGATCTTCCGGCGCCGACTGCTTGGCGCGGTAGAGATTGACAAAGGCGGCCGCAAGCTTCTCCGCGCCGTAGGCGGACACCAATCTCGCGACCAGGTCCTGCTCTTCCTCACGCGGTGCCTCATTGAAGATCGGATCGGCCAGCAGGCGCTCCTGGTCTCGCGCGATCACCTCTTCCGCCGACGGCGGCCGCGCCCAGGTCGGCGTGATTTCGGCCCCCGCCAACAGGCGCTCGGCCTTGCGGCGAGCATTGACCGGCACGATGAGGGCGCTGATACCCTTTCGGCCCGCACGACCCGTACGACCGCTTCGATGAAGCAAGGTTTCGGAATTGGTGGGCAGGTCGGCGTGGATCACCAGATCGAGACCGGGCAGATCAATACCACGTGCGGCGACGTCGGTTGCGATGCAGACACGCGCACGGCCGTCGCGCATGGCCTGCAACGCATGGGTACGCTCATTCTGCGTCAGTTCCCCGGAAAGGGCGACTACGTCAAAATTGCGATTGTTGAATCGAGCCGTGAGATGGTTGACGGCGGCACGCGTCGAGCAGAAGACGATGGCGTTGGTCGCATCGTAGTAGCGCAACACGTTGATGATCGCATTCTCGCGATCGGAAGGCGCGACGGCCAGGGCACGGTATTCGATATCGGCGTGCTGCTTTTCCTCTGTCGTCGTGGAAATGCGAACGGCGTTCCTCTGATAGCGCTTCGCAAGTTTGGCGATGCCGGCCGGGACGGTGGCCGAGTACATCAATGTGCGGCGATCATCGGGCGCCGACTCCAGGATGAACTCCAGATCTTCGCGGAAGCCAAGATCGAGCATCTCGTCCGCCTCGTCCAGCACCGCGACCCTCAGGTCGGAGAGATCGAGCGCATTGCGGCGTATGTGGTCGCAAATTCGGCCGGGCGTGCCGACGACGATATGGGCTCCGCGTTCGAGCGCACGCCGTTCGTTGCGGATGTCCATGCCTCCGACGCAACTGGTAATCACAGCACCAGTCACCTCGTAAAGCCAGTCGAGCTCGCGCTTCACCTGCATCGCAAGTTCCCGGGTCGGCGCTATGACGAGCGCCAGGGGATTGCGAGCCTGCCCAAAACGCTCCCGCTCGGCAAGCAACGTCGGCGCCATGGCAATGCCGAAGGCCACAGTCTTACCCGAACCCGTTTGGGCCGAAACAAGCGCATCGGAGGCGACAAGCGCAGGATCGAGCATTGCCTGCTGAACAGGGGTAAGCGTTGAATAGCCGCGGCTCGACAACGCCTTCGCAATCGCCGGAACGGCGCCGTGGTGATCGGACATTAAATTAACTTTCGGATCTAAGGCGCATGCGCCGGCGCCGCAAAGACGCGGCTAAACTTTAAGCACCTCCTACTCGGGCAACCAGCCAATGTCAAAGAGCGACTTTTGCCCAGTGCAGAGCAATTCAGGTCAGCTTGATGCGTCAGCCAGTTATCTGCGATAAAACCTCGTTACTGACAGCTCGAAAACATGACCCTTAAGCGGCTCGGAGGTGCCGCCCGAGTGGTCATGATCATGCAACCGTTGCGTCTTCATGCTTCGACGAAGTCAAGTCCGATGTCGAGCGTTGGCGCGCTGTGGGTGATCCAGCCTAAGGAGAGCAGGTCGACGCCGGATGCCGCCACGGATGCCGCCGTTTCAGGCGTGATGCCGCCCGAAGCTTCGGTAATAGCGCGCCCGGCGACGAAATGCACCGCCTCGTGCAGTTGAATCGGCGTCATGTTGTCGAGCAGCACCGCATCCACCCCGACTTCCATTGCCTCCCGAAGCTGGTCGAGCGTATCGACCTCGACTTCGACTTTTACCATATGGCCTGCGACAGACTTTGCGCGCCGGATGGCTTCGGAAACGCCCCCGGCAATGGCTATATGATTGTCCTTGATCAGAATGGCGTCATGCAGGGCGAACCGGTGGTTCATACCACCACCCGCCCGGACGGCATATTTTTCAAGAGCCCGCAAACCCGGTGTCGTTTTGCGGGTGCAGACCACTGCGGCCTTCGTATCTTTGATCGCGCCAACGATCTTAGCCGTCACCGTGGCAATACCGGAGAGATGACCCAGGAAATTGAGCGCCGTGCGCTCGCCAGTCAGGAGCCCCCGCGATGGCCCTTCGAAGGTTGCGATGACCTCGCCCGGCTGGACGCTGCCGCCGTCCGGAACGTGGCGCGTTACCGAAATCCTGGAATCAACCAGTGCGAATGCGAGTTCAACGGCATCGAGACCGGCGACGACACCGCATTTGCGGGCAGCCATGACGACAGTCGAGCGATGATCTTCGGGTATCACCGCCGCCGAAGTCAGGTCGCCGGCAAGCCCGAGGTCCTCCATGAGAGCTGCGCGAACGGCAGGTTCGACGACAATGCGGGGAAGAGCAGCAAGTTTCATGTTACGCAGTCCTAGCAAGCGGTTGGCGGACGGTGAAGCGAGCAACATGCAGCGCTTCGGCAAGGCTCATCCTGCGCCGCTGTGTATCGGCAAGCTTGGCTGGAAAATCGGTGCGTGCGTGCGCGCCGCGGGATTCTTGTCGCAAGCTTGCAAAAACTGCGATCAGCAATGCAACAATTGCCGGGTCGGCGCCTATCCCTTCGCTCTCCACCAGCGGCAGCAGGCTGGCGATGGCGCTGTTGATGGCCTCGGCGTTACGCAATACGCCGAGATGGCGGGACACGATCGGCCGGACGGCGGACAGATCCGGTGGCATAGGCAAAGTGGCAGGCGCAACCGTTGCGACCTCAGTTGCCGGAATGCTCGCAACGTCATGTGCCGCCCGCATACCCATGACGGCTGCTTCGAGCAGCGAGTTGCTGGCAAGCCGATTGGCACCGTGAAGCCCCGCGCAAGCGGCCTCCCCAACGACCCACAGCCCGTCAACCGAGCTCCGCCCGCTGTTATCCGTTGCAACGCCGCCCATGTGGTAGTGAGCGGCGGGCCGGACCGGGATGAGTTCACATGACGGATCGATGTCTGCCTCTTGGCAGAGGGCGGCAATTGTTGGAAAACGGTTGGCGAAGCGGCTTCCAAGCGCCCGCCGGGCGTCCAGGAAGACGCGGCCGCCGCGCGCGATCTCTCCCGCGATGGCACGCGCCACGATATCCCGTGGCGCAAGTTCAGCGCCTGACTCTCCGGCAAGAAAACGGTCGCCCCGTTCGTTTACCAGGATCGCGCCCTCGCCGCGCACCGCCTCGCTGACCAGCCCAAGCGGTCGCCGCGATGAATCAAGCGCCGTCGGATGAAACTGCACGAACTCCATATCGGCAAGGACAGCACCGGCCCGAGCCGCCAGCATAATGCCCTGACCGAAATTGCCGAGCGGGTTCGTGGTCGCATCATAAAGGCCACCGAGGCCGCCGGTCGCCAGAACGACACGCGACGTCCGCAAGACCGCAGGTCCGCGGCCGGTCGCACAAAGCAGTCCGGCGACCACTCCGTTTTCCATCAGGATGCGGCGCACCTCCACATGCGCGAGAATGGTGATGGACGGTGTTTTCAGAACCGCTTCGACGAGCACTTTCATAACCGCCGCGCCGGAACCGTCGCCCGCCACATGCACTATCCGCCTGCGGCTATGGGCTGCTTCAAGTCCAAGCGCATAACCGCCGCCATCCGCTCGATCAAACCGGACCCCGTGGCGCTCCAGCGCCGCGACGGCAAGCGGTGCATCCCGGAGGATCGAACCGGCAATGGCCCGGTCGCAGAGACCGTCACCCGCAGCAAGCGTGTCGGCAAGATGCAGCTCGGCACTGTCGTCATCGGCAAGGCTTGCCGCCATGCCACCCTGCGCCCAGCCGCTCGAAGTCGCTTGGCCAAGTCCGTCTCTGGTCACCAGAACCACAGGCTGCGGAGCGAGCGTAAGTGCCGCCATCAGTCCCGCCAACCCGCCGCCGACGACGGCGACCTGTCCGCTGAGGTGCCTGATCTCGTCGATCATATCGCGAGCATCCTTTCGACCGAGCGACGGGCGGCGGCCGCGATCGACGGATCGACGGTGACCTCGTGGCGATTCTCCTCAAGCGCACGGCGGATATTGGAAAGCGTGATGCGCTTCATATGAGGGCAGAGATTGCAGGGGCGGATAAATTCTACATTCGGATGATGTACCGCGACATTGTCGCTCATCGAGCATTCCGTCAGCAGCACCACCCTTGCCGGTTTCTTCTCGGCGACATAATCCGACATGACGGCCGTCGACCCGGCAAAGTCGGCCTCCGCAACCACATCCGGGGGGCATTCAGGATGGGCCAGGACCGTGATCCCCGTATGAGCCTCTCGAAGGTCGCGGACATCCTGCGCACTGAAGAGTTCGTGGACCTCGCAATGCCCGTGCCAGGCGACGACCTCGACATTCGTCTCGCGGGCCACGTTCTGCGCAAGATATTCGTCCGGGATCATCAACACCTTCGGCACGCCGAGCGACTCAACGACCCGCTTTGCGTTTCCGGATGTGCAGCAGATATCGGAAGCAGCCTTTACGGCAGCCGATGTGTTGACATAGGTGATAATGGGCACGCCCGGATGCGCCTGCCGGAGCAAGGCAACATCCTCTGGCGTTATCGACTCCGCCAGCGAGCAACCTGCCTCCATATCGGGAATCAGCACCGTCTTTCCTGGATTGAGGAGCTTGGCGGTCTCGGCCATGAAATGGACGCCCGCGAGAACGATCACGTCGGCATCCACCTCGGCCGCTTTGCGAGCCAGCGCGAGACTGTCGCCGATGATATCGGCAACGCCGTGGAATATTTCCGGCGTCTGATAGTTGTGGGCGAGGATGACGGCGTTGCGCGAGCGTTTCAAAGCCAGGATCGCATCGATATCTTCCTCAAAAGTCATCCACTCGGCCCTGGGAATGACGCGACTGACGCGATCGTAGAGTGAGGATGCGGAAATCGAAGTGTGCACGCGCTTTCTCCTTATACTCTGGATGAGTATATCCTGGGCACAGAGATATTCTCTATTCGAGTTTATGTCAATTGCGCGAGAGAGGAAGTTTCGAGCCGGACAAAGCACGTTCCTCGAGCACGGCGTGACGGTAGCGGAAGAGCTTCGCCGGACGACCGCCGGTTTCGCTGGTGACCTCGCCGGTTTCCTCGATCAGTTGCTGCTGGTCGATCAGGCGACGGAAATTCGGCTTATGCAACGTTAAGCCTGCGAGCGCTTCCACAGTGCGCTGCAACTGCAGGAGCGTGAAGCTTTCAGGCATGAGCTCGAAGACAACGGGGCGGTATTTAATCTTGGCCCGCAAGCGGGCGATTCCGGTTGCGAGAATGCGGCGATGGTCGGCAAACATCGGACGTCCACTGGAGATCTCGGCTGCTCCATGACCCGCCTCGGCGACCAGTCCGGCTTCATACATCAATTCGTAGCGCTGCAAGGTGAGATCCTCGTTCCACGCCGCATCGTGAAGGCCGAAGGCGAACTCCACGCGGCGCTTCCGATGCTCGCGGCGAGGCAATTCAGCCTCTGCCCAGGCCTGTAGCTGGTCGGAAATGTCGGAGAGGACTGCGGGCTTGCCGTTCCGGTGATCCTCCCAGGGAAAATACTCGTACCAGCCATGCCAGCCCGGTTTTCCTGCACCGGGAGCCGCTTGTTCGCGAACAAGACCGAGATAACTGATCGAAATCGAGCGCCGCTTGGCGCTCTCGTGAGTGCGGTCTCGATCTGCAAATGTGTAGAGCTGCTCCAGGTAGCCGACGGGATGACCGGTCTGGTCCTGAACCCACTCCCGCAGGCCGGACTGCAGGCTTCGGTGGCCGAGCTCGAACGGACCGGAGGGCAGAGCCTCCCCTCGCCTCACCGTCATGACCTTGGGCTCCCCTTGGGTCACGGCGGTCAGCACGGCTATGAGTTCAGCAAGGGCAAGGCCGACCGTCACGCGGATCATCTCCAACTGGTATCGGCCGCCTTTATAACCAGCAGCGCACGAATTGGTAGAGCTGGAGGCGTCCCGGCATTCGTAAACGCAGTGGCGAACGAAAGCTTTCGAGGCCTTGGGAGGCGGAGAGTATTATGGCCGAGCCTTAAACGTATGTTGCTCCGCCGGAAATTCCCGCGCACGAACCTCACGGGCATATTCCTCGACAGCCTTCGATACTCTTTGGCCAAGCTCGTCATATCGTTTGACGAACCGCGGCGTGAAGTCGTTGAACAGTCCCAGCATATCATCGGAAACCAGAATCTGGCCGTCACAGGCGGAAGATGCGCCGATGCCAATCGTCGGGATATCGATCAACCCGGTCAGTTCGCGGGCCAGAGGTTCAACCGTTCCTTCGACGACGACGGCGAAAGAACCTGAAGTGCCGATGGCGGCCGCGTCACGACGAAGCTTTGCACCTTCCTGTTCGGAATGTCCGACCGACCGGTAGCCGCCTGCAGTGTGCACCTGCTGAGGCATCAGGCCGATATGACCAAGGACCGGGATTCCTCGCGCAGTCAGGAAGGCGATTGTATCGGCCATTTCCGTTCCACCCTCCAGCTTGACGGCGTCGCACCCCGTTTCCTGAAGGACACGAGCGGCATTTCTAAACGCAACTTCCTTCGATTCTTGATAGGTCCCGAACGGCATGTCGACTACGACACAGGCATTGGCTGCGCCCCGCATCACCGCCTGTCCATGGGCAATCATCATATCCAGCGTGACGCCGAGCGTGGTCGGCATCCCGTAAAGCACCATGCCGAGCGAGTCCCCCACGAGCAGCAGGTCGCAGTGCGTATCGAGCAACCGCGCCATCGGTGTGGTGTAGGCGGTCAGGCAAACGATCGGATCGCCGCCTTTCATCGCCCGGATGCGCGGGGGTGTCAGCCGCTTCTGTCCTCCCACAGCGCTCATTCGACAATTCCTTCCAGTCTCTTTCGAGGGCCTGAGATAACCCTGTTGTCTAGCAATCGGGTGGAGCCGAAGCGGACAAAAAGAGCCACGACAACCGGTTCGTCGATTGAACTGACGGGGCGCAATGTCGAAGCGTCCCTCACTGCGACGACCTCCGTATATGCCAAAGGTTCGCGCGCCAAGAAAGCGCGCAGTTTTTCCTCAAGCTCATTCGGGTCCCCCAAGCCGGCCGCAACCAGCCGTTCGGCTTCGGCAAGCGCCTGCGGCACGATGACTGCCGCAGCTCGTTCCGCTTCAGTGAGGTAGACGTTGCGCGACGATAGCGCCAACCCGTCTTTATCCCGCACCGTCGGCACGGCAACGACATGGACCGGCAAGGCGAGGTCTTCCACCATTCGTTTGATGATGATGACCTGCTGATAATCCTTCTCGCCGAAATAAGCCGCCTGCGGCTGGACGATGTTGAAAAGCTTGCAAACGACCGTCGCAACGCCGGCAAAGTGCCCAGGCCGAACCGCGCCTTCAAGTTCGCCTCCGAGCCCTGGGACGTCAACCACGGTTTCCATCGGGCGCGGATACATATCCTCGACACCCGGGGCAAACAGGATATCGACGCCCGCTTCTTCGAGCATGCCGCTGTCGCGCGGCAGGTCGCGGGGATATCTCGCCAGATCCTCGTTGGGACCGAATTGGAGCGGGTTTACGAAAATAGAGGCAACAACGACCTCGTTTTCCGCTCTCGCACGCTTCACAAGTTCCATATGGCCGGAATGTAGATAGCCCATGGTCGGAACGAACCCGACACTTCTTCCGGTCGCCGTAAGCTGCCGGAGATGTTCCCGCAGCTCGCCAATGGCACGAATGACACGCATAATCCCTCCATGATCAAGCTTGGCCAGGGCGCGTAATACCAACCCCTGCCTTGGTCAATGCACGCGGGGTATTAATAACGATTAGCACCGGCCGCGTATTCGCTTGAAGAGCAATGCGCGTTGTCGCTGCCTGGCAGAGCGCCACTCGCTGCGCCTGTGGCGAGTGCACTTGGCGCTTGGCCGAAAATCTCCCGCCGTCCTGCTGAATCATCACACGGCCGCCCAGACGGCAGGTTGACACATGTCATAAGACGTCATATCACAATTAGGACATTTGAAGCTGCCGGTGAGGAGACCTGCAGCGCAAGGGAGGATCGATCATGAAGTCACTTCTCAAACTGGTTGCCCCGGTTTTGCTGGGCTCTACACTGCTTTCGCCACCGGTATATGCAGAAACCCCACCGAACATGCTGGTCGTTGGTTTCTCGATGAACAACATTCTCACGCTCGACCCAGCGGCTATTACCGGCAAAGAAACCGTACAGGTTCTCACAAACATATATGATAACTTGGTTGCGCTGAATGCCACCAACCGGTCCCAGGTCGATCCGCAGCTTGCGGAGAGCTGGACCATCAGTGACGACAATTCCGCAATAACCTTCAAACTGCGCAGCGGCGCGACATTCGCTTCCGGCAATCCGGTCACCTCGGCCGATGTGATCTGGTCCTTCAAGCGCCTGATGAAACTCAATCTCGCCCAGGCGTCGTTCCTCAAGACGCATGGCTTCTCCGCTGCAAATGCGGACGCAAGCTTCACCGCCCCCGACGATCAGACCGTGGTCGTCAGGCTGCCAAAAAAGGTCGATCCGCAGATCATCGTCCAGACGCTCGGCATCGTCGGTCCCGGCTCCATTCTCGACAGCAAGGCCGTCATGGAGCACGACAAGGATGGGGACATGGGTGCTGCCTGGCTCACCAACAACTCGGCCGGTTCGGGTCCCTTTACGCTCGGTCAATGGCAATCCAACGAGCGGGTCACGCTGGAACAAAATCCGAAATATTGGGGCGAGAAGCCCGCGATGCGGCGCATCATGATGCGGCATCTCGCTGAATCGCAGAGCCAGCGGCTGATGCTCGAAAAAGGCGACATTGATATCGCCTATTCCATGTCGGCAGCAGACCTGAAGGCACTCGAGGCCAACAAGGACGTGAAGATCCAAACCAACGGCGGCAGCGGCTTCTATTACCTCGCGGTGTCGATGAAAGATGAGAAGTTCCAGAAGCCCAAGGTCCGCGAGGCGCTTCGCTATCTGATCGATTACCAGGGGCTGAATGACAGCGTATTGCCCTATTTCGGCAGGCTCCGCGACCGCCCTATCCAGACGGGCTTGCTCGGCGCCCTTCCCAATGCGGGCTACAAGCTCGACGTCGCAAAGGCCAAGGCCCTGTTGGCCGAGGCAGGTTATCCGGACGGCTTCTCGACGACGCTGAGAGCAATCTCGGACGTCCCGTTCATGAATGCCGCAACGGCGATCCAGGCTACACTCGCTCAGGCAGGCATCAAAGCCGAGATCATCACCGGCGCCGGCGACCAGATCTATGGTGCGATGCGTGAGCGCAAATATGAGCTGATCGTCGGTCGCGGCGGCGGCGGACAGCTCCCGCATCCAGACTCCAACCTGCGTGCAATCGTCTACAATCCCGACAATTCGGATCAGGCCAAGCTGACTAATTTCCAGGGCTGGCGCACGTCGTTCTACGATGAAAAGATCAACAAGATGGTCGACGAGGCTCTGATCGAGGGCAACAAGGACAAACAGCTCAAGAGCTACCAGGATATCCAGAGCTATTACGCGGAGATGGTACCAGCAATCCAGCCATTCTCCGAGGTGGTCGACAGTGTCGGCTTCCGCGCCGATATTAAGGGGCTGGAACTGAACCCGTCCTGGTCTACGCAGCTGCGGACGGTCAAAAAAGAGCGGTAATCGCAGATGCCGCAGCGCCGCCGGCGCTGCGGCTTTTCACAATACGCTATCGAGGTGCCCCATGGGAAACGAGCGTCTATCCGCTTTCACGCGGCAGGCCGGCACGATATTGGCGACTCTTGTGGGCCTGCTGATCCTGACGTTCTGCATTGGTCGGCTCATGCCGGTCGACCCGGTGCGCGCGATCGTTGGCGAAGAGGCCGATCAGGCCACCTATGAGATGGTCGCAGAGCGGATCGGCGCCCACCTGCCGCTCTACCAGCAGTTCATCCGCTACATGAACGACCTTCTGCATGGCGATTTCGGCATCTCGATCCGCACCGGGCAACCGGTGATCAACGACATATTGCATGTCATGCCGGCAACGATCGAACTTGCCACATTTGCCATTCTCTTTGGCGCCGGCTTCGGTATCCCGCTCGGCATCCTGGCGGCGGTGCGCCGCAATCGGCCGGTCGATCATGTGATCCGCTTCGTCACCCTCATCGGTCATTCTATGCCAATCTTTTGGACCGGCATGATCGGATTGATCGTCTTTTATGCGGTATTGGATCTGGTCGGCGGCGGTGGTCGCCTATCGGACTATTACATCGGCCTCGTGCCGGAGACCACAGGCCTCCTGCTGATCGATGCCGTCCTGGCAGGCGATTGGGAAGTCTTCTGGGACGCCGTCAATCATCTGCTTCTGCCCGCAAGCATCCTCGGCTATTCGTCGATGGCATATATCACCCGCATGACCCGCAGTTTCATGCTCGACCAGCTGAACCAGGAATACATCATCACCGCCCGTGTCAAAGGTCTGTCGAAGGGGCGCACCGTCTGGCATCATGCCTTCGCCAACATTCGCGTGCAGCTCGTCACCATCGTAGCACTCGCCTATGGCAGTCTGCTTGAAGGGGCGGTGCTCATTGAGACCGTGTTCTCCTGGCCGGGCTTCGGTCAATACATCACCAACAACATGCTGATCGGCGACATGAACGCGGTGATGACCTGCGTGCTTCTCGTCGGCATCATCTTCATTGCGCTCAATCTGCTCTCCGATGCGCTCTACAAGATTTTTGATCCAAGGACGCGGTGAGATGACAGTCAGCTTTCTCTCCATGCAGGATGTCGCCATGCCAAGCCCCCGTTCACACCGAAATTCGGCCTTTCACCGGCTGTTGGCGGTCATCCGTGAGCTTCTCGGCAACCCATCCTCCGGTTTCGGCTTCATCGTCATCAGCATCCTGCTCCTGACAGCACTCGTCGCGCCGCTGATCGCTCCTTACGACCCCAACGTTATCGATCTCGGGCAGACGCTACAGGCGCCGAGCGCCCAGCATTGGTTCGGCACAGACGAGCTCGGCCGTGACATCCTGAGCCGCATCATCTACGGCACCCGTATAAGCTTGACGATCATCACCATCGTGTCCGTCATCGTCGGGCCTGTCGGCCTCGTCGTCGGAACGACCGCCGGTTATTTCGGCGGCTGGTACGATACGATCATGATGCGTATCACCGATATTTTCCTGTCCTTCCCGAGCCTCATTCTGTCGCTCGCCTTCGTCGCTGCCCTCGGGGCGGGACTCGAAAATGCGATCATCGCCATTGGCCTCACCGCCTGGCCGCCGATCGCCCGTCTGGCGCGCGCCGAAACGCTGACTTTTCGGGGCGCGGATTATATCTCGGCATCCCGCATGCAGGGTGCTTCCCCGCTGCGCATCATCGTCAAGTCGATCATGCCGATGTGCCTTCCTTCCGTGCTTGTCCGCATCACACTCAGCATGGCGACCGTGATCCTGACCGCTGCCGGCCTCGGTTTCCTCGGTCTCGGCGCTCAGCCGCCGCTGCCGGAATGGGGCGCGATGATCGCGACCGGCCGGCGCTATATGCTGGACAACTGGTGGCTGGTCGCTTTCCCGGGCGGCGCCATCCTGCTCGTCAGCCTCGCCTTCAACCTTCTGGGCGACGGCCTGCGCGACGCGCTGGATCCCAAGCAAAGATAGGCCCGAAACAGCGTTAGGATTTTCCGCCATGGACAACAGCCAAACTCTCCTGCGTGTTGAAAACCTCCGCGTCAGCTATCGTGCTGGCAAGGCTTACAACACGGTCGTCAAAGGCGTCTCCTTCGATCTCGGCCGCGAGCGCCTCGGCATCGTCGGCGAATCCGGCTCTGGCAAGTCGACCATCGGCCGCGCGCTGCTGAAGCTTCTACCGACGGCGAAAATCGAAGCCGACCGCATGGACTTCAGCGGCACCGACCTTCTCGCCGCTAACGAAAGGCAGATGCTGTCGATCCGCGGCCGGCGCATCTCGATGATCCTGCAGGATCCGAAATTTTCGCTCAACCCCGTCCACCGGGTCGGCGACCAGATCGCCGAGGCCTATCGGGTCCACTACCGGGCCTCCGCCCAGATCGCCCGGCAGAAGACGCTCGAAATGCTGGAGGCGGTGAAGATCCGCGATCCGGAACGGGTGTTCGGTCTTTATCCCCATGAAGTGTCCGGCGGCATGGGCCAGCGCATCATGATTGCCATGATGCTGATCCCGGAACCGCAGATCATCATCGCCGACGAGCCGACATCCGCTCTCGACGTTACCGTGCGCATGCAGGTTCTCAACATCCTGAACGAACTGGTGACAAACAAGGGTATCGGGCTCATCATGATCAGCCACGACCTCAATCTGGTCCGCAATTTCTGCGACCGCGTGCTGGTCATGCGCTACGGCGAAGTCGTTGAGGAACGTGCCGCTCGCGACATGAGGAACTGCACCCATCCCTATACCCAAGGACTGCTCGCCGCCCAGCCCCATATCGGCGGCAGCCGCAGGCCGCTTCCGGTCTTGAGCCGTGAGACCTCTCCAGCCGTCGTCAAGGAGGTGCGCCCATGACCGCCATCGATGTCAGCAATCTCTCGATCGATCTCGGCTATGGTTCGGCGAAGAAGCGAATCCTGGGAGATGTCTGCTTTTCGGTCGAAGCGGGGGAATCCTTCGGCCTGGTCGGCGAATCCGGCTCAGGCAAGTCGACCATCCTGCGATGCATCGCCCGCCTCCTCACGCTGTGGGAAGGCGACATCGAGCTCGAGGGCCGCTCTGTCAAGAACATGCCGTTTGCCGAATATTGCCGGATGGTCCAGATGGTTTTCCAAGACCCCTACGGCTCCTTGCATCCCCGTCAGTCGATCCGCACCGCGTTGCAGGAGCCGCTGCGCATCCATCGCATGGACCGGCAGATGGACCGCATGGAGCGGGCATTGGTCGATGTCGGGCTCAATCCGGATTTCCTGTCGCGCTATCCCCACGAACTTTCCGGCGGCCAGCGGCAGCGCGTGGCGATCGCCCGCGCGCTCATCCTCGAACCGCGCATCCTGCTTCTCGACGAACCGACCTCGGCGCTTGACGTCTCGGTCCAAGCGGAAGTGCTGAACCTGCTGGCCGATCTGCGGGCCAGGCGCAATCTCACCTATCTTTTCGTCTCCCACGATCTTGCCGTTATCGATCATATGTGCGAGCGGCTGGCGGTCATGCAGCACGGCCGGGTGGTCGAGGTCATGGGCCGTGAGGTGCTCGCAACAGGCCGGGCCAAGGATCCCTATGCGAGGGAACTGATCCAGGCGAGCCTCGAATACGATCAGGCTGTTTAAAGCTCCGCATCTGGCAGGGAGGTGTCTTGGATGTTAACCGAAGGCGAAAAACTGGGTCTGCCGTCCTCTCTGCGTAACAGGAGGGAGACGCTGAGTTCGCAGGTGGTGCGCACCATAGCCGAGCGGATCAAGCTCGAGATGTATCCACGAGGATCGAAGCTTCCCACGGAAAAGGAGCTGATCGAAGATCTCGGGGTCAGCCGGACGGTCATACGCGAAGCGATCGCCAATCTGAGAGCCAGCGGCCATGTGTCGATCCATCACGGGATCGGCGTTTTCGTTCGCCAGGACGCGGGCGTCGCGCCGTTCCGACTGGGCGACGAAAGCTTGATGATGGTCGAGAACGTGCTGAAAGGGCTCGAACTGCGCATCGGCATCGAGTCAGAAGCGGCCGCCCTTGCGGCAGAAAGAAGCACGCAGGCCGATATCGAGGCGATGATCGCGGCATGCGAAGCGATGGATCTGGCTGCCCGTGAGGTGCGCAGAGACACACAGGATGATTTTCGCTTCCATTGTGCGGTAGCCGCCGCGAGCCAGAACGAACATTTCTACGGGATATTCAACTATCTCGGCGAAACCCTGATGCCCCGCATGCGGCTTCAGGCGCATCAGGTCAGTGACGAGACCTTTTCGGCACATCTCGTTCGCGTCAACCAAGAACACCGCGCCATCCTGCATGCGATCGAAGCACGCGACGCCGAAGGCGCCCGCGCGGCCATGCGCAAACACCTGAGCGATAGCCGTGAACGGCATATCGAAAGGGTGCGACGCGGGCCGTGATCGACAGCGAGAACATGTCCAGTCTTGCAACGAGGATGCGCGACAACCTCTCGTTCGCCTGGAACTTCGACCCGGAGAAGGATAGTTTTCCGGATTGGAAGAGACGCACGAGAAAACGGGTGCGGGGCGCGTTAAACGCTCAGAGGATCATACCTGCGAACGCTTCGGTCACCGGAGAGTGGACTGCAGACGGCTGTATCGGCCAGCAACTCGAACTCCGATTTTCGAATGGCGAAAGAACCGCCGCCTACCTGTTGCGCCCGACTACGACTGCGCCGACTCCGGCAGCCCTGCTGTTGCACGACCATGGTTCCTTTTTCTCTATCGGCAAGGAAAAGATGATCAGCCGCCCAGGCGAGGTGCCCGAGATTGGTGCGGACATCAAACAATGGACCACAAAGCTCTATGGCGGGCGCCATGTGGGCAACGAACTTGCCAGGCGCGGATATACGGTCTTGTGCGCCGACGCGCTCGGCTGGGGAAGCCGGAGGGGCAACGGCTATGAGGCGCAACAGGCGCTGGCCGCCAACCTCATGCAGTTCGGCGTCTCACTTGCCTCGGTCATTCTGCGCGAAGACCTGGAGGCGCTCGCCTGGCTTTGCGAGCTCCCGAGCGTCGACGTGAACCGCGTTGCGAGCTTCGGCTATTCCATGGGCGGCTCACGCGCCTGGCAGCTGGCTGCCCTTTCGGATCACGTCAAAGCCTGTGTTGCGGGCGGTTGGATGGGGACCCTCGAGGGTCTCATGCAGCCGGGCAACAATCAGCTTCGCGGCCAGTCGGCTTTCTGCATGCTGCATCCGACGATCGCCGGAAAGCTGGACTACCCGCATTTTGCGGGTCTGGCGGCGCCAAAGCCGGCATTGATCTTCAGCGGCGCAGAGGATCGGCACTTTCCCGAAGCGACCGCCTTGGCAGCGCATCGGCAGATCCATGACATCTGGAATGCAGCCGGTGCCATCGAACGGGTCGAGACGCATCTCTTGCCGGGCGCCCATGGCTTCCCTGCCGATCAGCAGGATTACGCGATCGACTGGCTCGATCGCGTAATCTGACATCAGTCCTCTCGCCGGCTGTCAGCCAACGAGATTTGCATTGATGAATTCGAAGTTGATGTCCTCGCCAAGACCCGGCTTGTCCGAGATGTGAACGAAACCGTCTTCGTCCATCGGATCGACAAGAGCGTTCAGATATTCAAAGCCGTCATCATATTCGAGGAACGGATGCAGCAAGCCGCGCTCGTACCACTTGGCATTCTTGGTGCAGGCCGCGATGATCAGGTTCGGAGCGCCGTTTCCATGGATTTCGCAATTCATTCCAAAGGATTCGGCCAGATGCATGCATTTCATAGCCGGGCTGATGCCGCCGACATCGTGGACGCCGGTACGCAGGATGTCGCAAGCCTTGGAAGTGATCCATTCGGCGCGACTGAAGTGCTTGCCGCCGGCGCTTTCGGGCCCGAGCACCGGAATGTCGAGATTTTCCGCAAGCCAGGCGTAGGAGGCAGAGCTTTGCTCGTCCATCGGCTCCTCGATCCAGTCGAAATCGAGCTTTTCCAGCCCCCTGCCGAGTTCCAGCGCTTCGGTGCGGGTATACCAATGGAAAGCGTCGATCATCAGGTGGATATCCGGGCCGACCGCTTCGCGTACGGCGGCACAGGCCTTCAGGTCCATCTTGACATCAGGCGCCCAGGAAACGGGCGGCATCCAGGTATGCAGCTTGATACCTTTATAGCCGCGCTTGACGAGCGTTTCGGCGAACCGGCCGTAATCCTCCGGTGTGGCCAGACCGTTTTCAAGTTCGTCGCCGCACATGATCGAGCCGTAGGCCGGAATCTTGTCACGATAGCTGCCTATCAGCTTGTGGACCGGCATGTTGAGCTTGCGGCCGGCCAGATCCCAGAGCGCGCAATCGACGATCGCGAGCGCGCGATCAGTCAGCTGCATGGCGCTGCCGCGCTGCCAGTGGGCAAGATCCTGCCACAGCCGTTCGCGGGCGAACGGATCTTCCCCGACCAATACCTTCTTCACAAACTTATCGATGACGTGCGGACGGATGACTTCCTGAGGTGCAAAGCAATAACCTTCGGTTCCATCATCGGCGACAATCGTGAGCAGGGCCTGGTTGACCTTGTGTGGCGGACCGGGATGGGCATGGCCCGCGCTGTCCTGGTGCCGGCGCGTGGTATAAGAAAATACCCGCACATTGACGTCTGCGATCTTCAATCAGTTCTCCTGTTAACAAGCTGAGGCGAATCTTTACGGCCTGCAGGCGCCTTTGAATGGTGAGCGGGTGCATATTCTTCAACTTAACACCCTATCGGTCGCTGATGCGCCTTCCGCCCCAGACAAAAATTGAACCGCGTCGATCTGATCCGCCATCTTATAATATCTATTATCCAATGTCATATTATAAGATAGGAAACGGGCGTCAATGAATTTTTCAACATATTGGCAGGGTGCGCCAATTTCGTATTCACCTCCGAGCATTGGCAAGGCGGCGTACCTTTGAAGGCTTTTAGCGAGGATGCTCTGAGTTCGCCACAACGTGGCACACCTGCGAGGCATAGCCTGGGCGACTCCATGGTACTATAAGTGCCCGATGTCATAATATGACAACCAGCATCCAGGAATAGCTGCCTGTCGATCGCCCAGCGCCATATCATCGGGGAGCGGAGGAAGCCATGTCGATGGTGTGGCAACGGAAAGAGCGCCGGGAGGTCCCGGCGCTCGATATCAATCTCTTTGCGATTAATGGGGACGAGCTGCGCCGTCGTAATAGTCACCGCTGTCGATCATCGGAGATGCCGGCTGATCGAGACCCGGAGCCTTCTTCAACGGCGGATAGCCGTAACGGGTAACGGAGGGGATGCCCAGCGAATCCGTCGTGACAGTCAGATAGTCGCGGTCGCGAGAGGCGCCCTCATAATACTCGCCCTCCTGCGCAAAGGCACCGCCTGCAACGGTGGATGCCAAGAGAGTGGCGAAGATGGTGGAGATGACAGAGTTTTTCATGATAGTCGTTCCTTTTTCTGATCGGTTCCTGGTGCGACCCAACCGATCGATGTCTTGAATGAACTGTTTGAATTTTCGGGGTTCAGTTCTGTTCGTCGCCGGCAAACCGGTTGTCACGACGAGTCGGGGTGCGGACCCGTGCCGCCTCCCGTGTGACATCCGCTTTTGTCTCCGCTTCGGCGACACTCACCTGGGCGGCGAACGAAACCTCGTCTGCAGTCGTCAACCGGTGGCCATCATAGGCAAGCACATGTCCGGCAAACGAGGCCATGCAGGCCGCAGCGACGAGGAAGGCGATCTTTTCTATAGGCACAGTCATTTTTCACTCCATTGTTTGGCGAAACCCGCTTCTGCGGACGTCGTGTTTGATTTTGAGTCCGGCGAAACAACAGTCGCCGTCATCAATTTCCCGAATGACTGGAGGATCTCCTCTCGGCCCGTTGAACGGTCTTGCCGAAGCTCTCTGTGAGCTCTTCATCGTTCGGAGACGAAAGTAGGCATGAGGACCCGCCTCACCGGCATCAAGCTCTTAAGGAGCACTGATACCCCCGCCGATGGAGCGGTTGCCACCGGGGCGGCCAAAGCCAGCCAACCGGACTATGTTCTCTCACCGTCTTTCGTGAGGGGAATTTCTCTCAAATCCGTCATCGTCCCGCCAAAACGGCGTTAAACTTCCGTAAAAAACGGAGGTAATAAGAAAAAACCCTGGAAAGAATGTGATAGAGTATAACTTTGAGCGTCACTGAACCTGAAGCGTCATTCCTGCAACCGATAACAACGCAACGGAATTTTGCCGCACGAATTGCCGTTCCACGAGATCCACAATACTAAGCAAAAGTATAAATACTAATCATCTCTTCTTCAAATCGCTCAGCTGAGTTTTCAGTGCCTGAGGCCTGACGAATTCGAAACAAATCAGCCGCTTGATACCAAGTCGGACGACGCCTCAACGCCAACTGAAAGTTCAGCCCTGAGTCGAACGGGGCTGCCGGACGCGGTTCCAAACGCTGACGGGTAGGCCGATGTCCCTGCGAACCGGTCAGATTCCTTCCCGGCAGGCATGCTTCACGAACCTGCCCTATCGACCTGAAGCAAGACCCTATTTGGGATTGGCTTACGAGCGAGGCATTGATCCTATGGAATGGTTCATCTTCGATAGATGCGAGCCAGAAATTCCACAACCCGGCTTGCCGTTAAATGTCGTCGGGAACCGCACGATCGATGCGATGTTCTTCATCTGGAGGATGATGAACATGAACCGCTTACGGCACAATCGTCACGACTGGCTTTTATACATTGGCCTAAACGTCGCCCTCGCCTCGCTGATCGCGATGGCCATGTGGTATTCGCCAAGTTTCTAATAAGGTAGCCACAATGGCCAAGAACGCAATCATTGGCGTGCTCGTGGTGCTCATAGTGGCCTTGATTGCCGCCTTTCTTATGAGAGGACCAAGCACGCCCTCCGATGAGACGCCGCCGCCGGCGACCGCACCTAACACAGGGTAACACTCCTTAACCAGTCCTCGTGTTGGCGCGGATGTTTCGAGAAACGAGCTTGACTTCCGCGTCCTGTGCAAAACCGAGACATGTTAACCCATCGTTAAACTTGAAATGGCGATTGTCCACGCGTCAATTAGTGTGGAGTTTGACATGCGCGGGCAAAACGCTGGATTGCTCTTCCTTATTCCGATTATCGCGTTGCTCTTCTTTGGCATCTCTGTGGCGCTGGACCGTCTTGAAACGGTTGATCTGACGATAACGGGGGCAATAAAACTGATTCCTTCACCGATCACACGCAGCCCGTAGATTGGACTTCATTACAATTATGGGCTTACTCCGTTTCCGGCTTGTCGAACGACGCTTTCGCCTGAACGCTGCGCCTGCTCCTTCGCATCGCTTCCCGATCTCATGCCGGCCATGAAATATGTGCATGGAGGGACGAGTGATATCTGCGCGAAACTGCGTTTGGCATATATCGTCTATAGAACCGGGTTGAGTAACGTCAGCGTCACTGGACTACGCAGAGCGCGATTTCGGGTAGTCCCAAGGAAAGAGGGGCTTCATGGGTGACACACCTTGCAATCAGGGCTCTTGGCAACGGCATGAAGCGAAGCGCTACCCACAGCGGGATTAAAGAGCCAGCGATGGCCGCGCAATGAACTGCGGTGGGTAAGACGCTCGATGGCGATCTGGGAAACCGCAAAACAGGCAATCAGAGCATTATCGGCCGGCGACGGCCGGCCTACGTCGCCCATGTCGATCGGTGCCTGCAACGTCGCACAACAAAAAGGGCAGGCATCATCCGGCTGCGCCACCAGCGGGCCGGCGACACAAATAGAACCATTCTGGCCGACATGCAGGTAAGGTGGAGGCACCGGGGCCGCCGCGTGATATTCGGCAAGAAATTGGGGAGCCAGAGAAACACTGTCCTCCGCAAGTATCAGGAATGGTTTACGCGTACGGGCCAGAATGAGCCGGGCGGCCTCCGCCCCGTCGGCGAACCGGGTCATGATTGCAACTACCGCAGAAAAGCGGGAGGCGAGATAAGTCGCCAACCTGTCGCTCTTCAATTGACCGATATCTCGTGTCGTTGCCCAGCTCAGTCGTCCCAGATTGCTCTCTTCGATGCGGTCGCCATCCACCAGGAAAAAATGGCGAGCCCCGAGTGCCGCAAGCTGGGAAGCGATCTGGGAACCGAGGCTTCCGCATCCGACAATGACGAAATCCGTGTCGTGAACGGCATCAAACAGATCGGCATGATATTCAAAGGCTTTCATCATCATTCACCTTGCTTGATCCAGTCGCAGACTGCTGAAAATTCACAGGAACCGCGCTTGCCCATCACGCGCGCTCCATCAGGATCGGACTCGGCGTCTCCGCCGGCGTGGCAACTCGAATGTCGTGCCAATCGGGAGGCCGACTGGCGGCCTTGCGGATCATGTGGAGGCGGCCGTCGTACCAGAGACTGAGACCTTCGCCGGTGCTCTGCAGCATTGGACGGCCCATTCTCGGATCGATGGGCTGCTCGCCCCGCAGAAGCGCCTGCCCAAGGTCCCAGGCCTGACGATCCACGACACACAGACGCTGGGCATAATAGGCCTGGCGCCGAGCCGCCGGCTCGCATTCGAGGAGCCGGTCGACAAGCGCCAAGACCCCGGCGCCCCAGGAAGGAATGACGGCGATGTCCCGGAGGTCGAGAAGGACATCGCCGCCCAGACGCTCGATCCCCTCACGGGCGATATCGATGAGCGGAATCAGACGGGCAGCATACGCAATAACAAATGCAGCTTCCCGTGCACGGTGCTCAGGCGGTGCTCTGAAAGGCAAGCATGCGATGCGAACGGCGCACTCCCAGGGAACGGCGTAGGCCATGTGCAGGATGCTTTCGAGCGTCTGTAGGCTGTGGGTGTATGGCGATACGTACCGGAGTTCGGCGGGCAGCGGTGACACCGCCGCGCTCGTGTATAACTGCAGCAGGACATGGCCCACTTCGCGCAGAAGTTCTGCTGCAGTTGCCGGATAATCTTCGGCGTCCAACCTTTCCTGTGACAGAACTACGACGGCACTTGCCGGCAGATCCTCCGAGCTGGAGAACGAGTTGGTCGCGCCATGCCTGGTTCCGATGTAGAGCGTATGAAGACCCGCAGTCAGCCGTTGATAGCCTGCGGGATCGACGGCCGATATCAAGGCGATTGCCTTCTCGAGATGATCGGCGATCCGCTCCCGGTCACGGTCGCTCATCCGGGCATATTCGAGGTCGGGGCCGATTGGCAGACCAGCGATGCGCTTTTGCATCGTTCGGCTTGCTGCCATGCTAGCGGCCGGAACAAGACCGATACCGCAGGTCAGCCGCCGAACCGGATGGCGTTCGAGCGCAAGGTCCTCGGCCAATAGATGAGGCTGCAGGTTATGATCCACGACCTCGGAACTGGCACCGTCGACATACCTTTCCAGCCCCCGCTGAAGCTCATCCATCCAGGCAGTCAGAGCGGGAGATCGGTAGGGGTCGCTTCGCACGGGCAGGAACGCTGAAAAGGGCAGGAACGTTTCGGCATCACGGTATCCGCCATCCGCCAGGCCGGGGAAATAACCGGCCAACGCCTCCACCCTCTCGCCGCAATCTGGCAGTTCGGATGCGGCAGCAAGAATTCGGGCATAACGAGGCAACCGCTTCAGCATATTGCCAGCTGCGGCGGCGTTCACGGAACTGGACTTTGCAAAGAGCGGATTGCGCCGGAGCAAGGCCCTGGCCTGATCCGCCAACTGCTCGATCTGATAAGCAGACATCTTAGTTCTCCTCATCCCTCAGGCTTCAAGTCTCATCATGAGACCCGTCATTTCGGGAAGAATGGTTGCTCCGGAACGGCCGTACCTGCGGCCAATCCGGTTTAAAAACCACCGATCTCGTCTTGTCTTTCGTTGAGAGGAGCTTCTTGTGGACCCGTCATCGGCACGCCAGTACCGCGTGAAACTTCCGTTAAAAGAGGGCCGCGGCTCAAAAAAAGACCCCCTTTTTTAGGGGGCCTCAACTTCGTGAAACTCATCGAGAACTACGTCACGGCGTCAACACGGCGGCGACAGCCGCCCGAACATCGGGCAGGCCGAACCCGAAGAAATAGCTCATATCGAGAGCATCTTCGCCGTCGGCATTCATGCAGTCGGCAGTCAACACGCGTACTCCCGGTGCTACTGCCGCATCCAGCCGGGACGTAGTTTGAAGGATGGACTTTACTGCCGGGCCGGAGAGCCGCGCCTCGCTGTCATTTTGGCTCTTATATGCCCTTTGGATCAATGCGCAGATGCCTCCCACCTCCGCAGAGGCTCCGGACGTGCCGCCGAACGTGGTATAGTAACCTCCACCGATGCCCGGATTGGATCCGAACGGCACAATGGACGACCACGGATCGGCACCCCGGTTGTAACCGAATGCGCCGGGCAGATCGGTCGTCAGCAGGGAGAAATGGGAATAGTGATATTCCCGCAGCCCAAATGCTTCGTAATCATGTTGCGCAGCGAAAGGAGACAATCGATCAACGCGCAACTGGTGACGGTTGAAGACCTCGCCGTCGTCGGATGGCGATACGACCGTCAGCCCCTCTCCGTAATTGCTGTATCCTGACCGATAACCCTCGACCGTAACGGCTCCGACCGCGATGATCCCGTTGTCATCGGCAGCCAGATTGGCCGGGTAGATCAGCTGGCTTTCGCCACTGTTTCCCGCCGCGCAAACGATCGGAATATGCTGGCTGATGGCAACAATGAGCTGCTTGAGGACATGCCACGCTCTATCAGGGTTTGACCCCTTCTGCGGGGCTTTGGGTGCCAGCTCAAAGCTGCCCTGTTCCGCAAAGGAGATACGAGCAAACAAATCCGCGGCAATCTGGTTTTTCCAGCGTTCAAGATCGGCTTTCAACTCGTTCTTTGGAATGACCCGGCTGCGCTTCGGGTCCGGCAAGCCCCGTGGCAGGACGATCACGTCGACGCGCTGGTGATAGGCGTAGAGAAATGCAGCAATGAATTGCTGAACATCATCCTCAAAAGACGTCCTGATCGAGATCAGCCGCGAGAAGGGGTCGACACCGAAATAGGGAATAATGTTGCGATTGGCGCTTGGGCATGGCGTACTGCCATCACCATAGAATGCGCTCTCCGGAGGCTCCGACGGCTCTCCCTCTCCCGCGACCACGGCCGGTTCGCCGACGATCAGGCCGGCACAGCAGGTGCCATGGGAGGCAAAAACGGACTCCGGATGGAACAGCCGGCGGACGACGCCCTGCGAAGCAGCATATTCCGCGACAATGTCGTCAAGATATTCCCGATCATCGTTGGACAAACCGAGATTTCCCAAAGGAGTGATGTCGAGCCCGGCGAAGAAGGCTTGCTTTTCCTCCCGATCGAAGGAGGTGGTCGCATCGAGGATTTCGGCAAAGCGTGATCCATAACGATGGCTCGTAAGGTCGATCGAGGCTTCGCGATCAAGGCGGGTCGCCAAATTCGGATGGTCTGGCGATACCCCTACATCGATCAGCGCAACCCGGGCGGGATGGATGGGGCCGGCAGCCGCGATCGTATCCCAGACATTTCCTCCGATCTCCGGATCATGGACCTCGAGTGCGGCAGTCTCGTTTTCGGCCGGCGGCGCGACCGGTGGCGAACCGTAATCCGCATCGATGACGCCCAGGGCCGTCAGATGCCAGAGATAGTAATAGTTCATTGGTGCGGTTTGCGGCGCTTCCATGTCGGCTAGCATCATGACCTTCGTTCTCCCAAAGAATGAAATCTGCCTTAAACCCACTCGTCATGGACGGCCTGGAAAAGCGGCCCAAACGCATCGTGGAGGTAGGGGGCGAAACGGCGGGCCAGATCCCGGCCAGCTTGCGTGTCGCTTGGATAATGGAGGCCTGCCCATTCGCGATTTTCAGCGACATTCTGGGCAATGCGGGCGAGTTCGTCCGTTGCAGGATGTTCGGGCAGTATCGTCGAGAAGGCGAATACGATCGAAAAACATTGGAAGGCATGGTTGCTGGGGTAGGACTCGTGCACCGGCACGGGCAGGAGCGGCCGCAACAGGGATTCGAACTGGTTCGGGCGAAGCCTGTTGAACTGGCTCTTGTAAAGTAGCCCAACATATTCGCAGGCGGTCAAGATCGCCTGAAACAATCCCTCGGTCTGTTCAAAACCGCCAACCTCTTCGATATACAAGGCGCGGGTGAATTCCGATACAGAAATGGTCGCCTCAGCCTGGATGTCGGGCAATCGCCTCGCCCGCTCACGGTCGCGCCGCTGCATGGAGAGCAGCACCGCTGCTTCCAACCGGGTGTAATCCGGGCCGGGTGGTGGTGCAATGTCGAGCATTTCCCAGGTAAAGCGTCGCGCGGCAGTGAAGGCGTTGCGCGACGGCTGCTGATGCAATCGACGCAATTCGAACGCCGGAATAAGTTGCGACATGCCGAGACTTGCGCCGTCCATCGTCGACTTGTTTTTGTTTTTGTTCTTATTCTTGTTTTTATTCTTGTTCTTGTTCAGGCTGGCCTTGTTGAGGACCGACTTGTTCGCGACGCTACTGAGGACCGACGCCGCTGCCACCATTGCCTCCATCATCAACGGGGGCTCATCTATGGGATTATCGTCTTCAGGGGAAAATGCCGAGGCAGGAGAAACGGGGGGCGATGGCTGCTCCACCGGGTCAGGAACCACCTCAACAGCTCTCGGCTCACAAGGAAGAACCGCATCCGGTTCGACTTTAAATTTATAACGGTTCATAAATTCCACAATCTTAGATTGTGGATCAAAAGTTACTTCTCCGACCATGCCCCCTACCTCCTGAAATGAGATCATCCTGAATGTGTTGGTCTCAACGAATTCGGGCGCCGGCCTTGATCAGGCCGTCGAGCAGCAGCTTTCCGCCGCCTGTATCCAGCAGAGGATAACCTGTGCCGCGAAACGACGTTATGGAAAACCCGTTCTCAACCTTATCGAGCCGTTCCACATATCGCCGAGCGACCTCCAAATTGCCGACGTGAGCGTGGCTGGAGGCGAGATAGCGCAGCAGGCTATTGAAGTTCGGCCGGGAATGCAGCGCATCCTCGCCGGCCGCTATCGCTGCCATATGATCACCCGCCAGCCCGGCGCTGATGGATTTCGTCGTGTCGAAGTAATATTTATGAGGGCTGTAGACGCCGAGCTCCTGGACCCACCGCGCCATTGCGCTTGCCTTTTCCGGCTGTCCCGCATAGCAATGCAGCATGGCATAGAGATCCCAACCCATCGGCAGGGCCGGGTTCAGGCGGATCGACTTCTCGAACAGTCCGGCTGCATAATCGTATTCCCGGAACAGGAAGGAATGGACATGTCCGACCAGTGCCAGGGAGACGGAATTGTTCGGATCGAGTTCCAGAGCCTTTCGAGCATAGGCCTGCGCCTCTTCGATCAGATGCGCGTCCAGCGCACTGAACCGCTGACCCACCTGGAAAGTGCGGATGAAGGACAACCAGGCAAAAGCAGACGCTCGCGGTTGATATTGAACCTGTTCCTGCAGCCGCATTTCCGCTTTTTCAAGATCGCCTCTGGAAAGCCGGAAGATCGCGTTGACCGCATCGATGAACAGGCCATCTCTGGTCATGCGACCGTCAATAGCGCTCATCTCCTGAAACAGTGACAGCTGGTCAACCGCCTGGCTGATCAATGCAGCAGCGATCCCGTATTCGGCCCGTTCCATCTGGGTGCGTCCGATCATACGGCTGCCTAGCCAAATGATCCTGTTGTCAAGCAGGTGCTTGATTGCCAGCTCCACGAACACCATACTGCCATCGAATGTCAGCCGTAGTTGAAGGCACAGCGGAAGGCCCATCTTTCGGTCCGGCTGACCAAGGTGCGGATCGAACGACAGATCGGTAATGCCAAGCCCCAATCCATCGAAGATCGCCTTGGCGAGCAGGTTCTGAAATTGCAATGCCGCGATCTGCCCGCCATCTCCGGCGCCGATGACGATGGGCGGCTGAAGCGCGACCGTCCACTGAAGGTTATCCGGCGAAGGCGGTATGTCCGGATCGTTGCTTGAAGCCGCCAGGGGAATATTCGGCGTGCGCTGGTCAGGCAGGCCCGTCATAGGCAATAGCGCTGACTGGGTGCTGACGTCGCGGCGAGGTTGCTGCCGTGGTTCGAAGACGTCGTCGACGCGACCTTCCTCAATGCGCCGATACCAGTTCTGTCTCTCGACCGTCAGCCAATCTTCGAATTCGGGATCACGGATATCCATGCCCTCAAGCAGTTCATCGGTGATCTGATCCGCCATGCGCTCGCTGCGAAGCATCTCGTCGGTGTCGAGCGCGATGCGGTCCATGTCCAGCCACACGGTATTCTTGTCCGCGATGATGAGATCACGCGCCGAACCCAACGCTTTATGAATATCCAGCAGGGCCTGCCTCAGGCTCGCAGCCGCCTGATCCTCCGACCGGTCGCTCCACAATTTGTCTCTCAACCAGACCCGCGAACGAGATCCCCGCGCAGACAGCGCAAGCATTGCCAGAATTGCCTGAGCTTTTTGAGACTTGGGCGTGGCGGATTTGCCTTTGCCGTCGACGAGACTAAAAGGGCCGAGCAGGTACATCCGGAACACTGCATGTTTTTCATCCATGCGATCCATCGGTCCAACTCGTGTTGTGCCCCTCTCGATGATCTCATCGAACGCAGGCTGCCCGTCCGACAGACAGTCTGACACAAAAGCGGCCCTTGACAAGAGCGCTACAGGCGTACTTACGATTCGGCAGCGCATGCCAGCGTTGTGGCCATCGACGAATTGAAGCATGGAAAGCATCCCCGGGAACGAGCAACTCTCCCCTAGCGCACCGCTGTCAAAGCAGCGTCAAACCAACGTCAAAAAATCCCCGCTCATCTTGTTGCCATGCTGGCGACGAGATCGCTGAACCTTTCGCCCTGGATGCCGACATGCGCCCTGAGCAAGCTCCGGGCCTGCTCCACGTCTCCGGCGAAGATCGCCGCAACAATTGCGCTATGCTCTGAAAACGAGGTTGGCAGTCGGTTGCGCACCCGCAGCTGAAGCCGCCGGTAAGGGCGTAGCCGGCGGTGCAACTGCGTGCATTGCTCCTCCAGGAATTCGCTGCGGCTTGCCGCGTAGATCGCCTTGTGGAACTCCTCGTTGTCGTAATAATAGCCATCGCTGTCGCCGGCTCCGGCCGAAAGCTCGCAGCGCTTATGCGCAGCCGTGATTGCGGCACGGGACTCCTCGTTCAGCCGGCGGGCGGCCAGCGAGCCAGCCAGACCCTCCAGCTCCGCCATCACTTCGAACATTTCATAGATACGGTGAGGTCCTGGATCGATGACGACGGCGCCGCGTCTTGGACGGATATCCACGAGGCCAATTGCGTTGAGCTGCATCAGTGCCTCGCGCACTGGTGTCCGCGACACGCCAAACCGTTTGGCAAGCATCGTCTCGTCCAGCCGCTCTCCTGGCCCGAACTCATTGGAAAGGATAGCATTTTCGATTTCGTCCCGTAGCCAACGCCCAACATTTTCGGACATTCACTCCCCCTCCCATAATGCAAAATTCCATGCCTTGTATGCAAGATGCTTGACATTGCACACACATTACATCAATTTAAATACCACAACATCGATGAGACTGAAATTGGGAATGCTGACGGATGGACAGGCGTCCATTGCGGGCGGAGGAGCACAGCATGTCCGGGACCTCTCTCTTTAGTGATATGCTGCAGGGCATTACCGAGCGCGGCCGCAAACTTCTGTTTTCCGGACCGCGCGCGCCGGACGCGGTCGTCGAAGCCGATCTCGAGACCCTTTGCGAGATGCTGCTGTCCAGTCGTGGCGAAGCATCAGGCATGGCCATCGCCGCGGAGATTCTCGACCGCTGGAGCCGCTTCGACAGTATGGAAACTGAGCAGTTCCTGCAGATGCTTTCCGACAAGTTCGGGGCTGATACCGCTCAGCTCGACAAAGCCGTCGAGAGATATCGGAGCGACAAGAGCCCTTCGGCGATCTTTGCTCTCCACAATGCGGCCGAGCCGCGGCGGCAGGAGCTTCTGCGCCGTCTGAATCTGGCGCCGAACGGTACAGAGAAACTTGTCCGGATGCGTGAACAGCTCCTGAGGCTCAAAGACCGGCGGGAAGACCTGCGCGCCATCGATACGGATTTCGCTCATCTGTTCGGATCCTGGTTCAATCGCGGCTTCCTCACGCTAAACCCCATCGACTGGTCGACGCCGGCGCACATCCTGGAAAAAATCATCAAATACGAGGCAGTGCACGAGATCGGCAGCTGGGAAGAACTGCGACGCCGCCTTGCGCCCCCCGATCGGCGCTGCTTCGCTTTCTTCCATCCCCGGCTGGCGGATGAGCCGCTCGTCTTTGTTGAAGTCGCCCTTACCCGGTCCGTGCCGAGCACGATCGCAGACGTCTTGGACGAAGGACGGGAGCACATCCTTCCCAATGAAGCGACGACGGCTGTCTTTTATTCGATTTCCAACTGCCAGGACGGCCTTCGCGGAATATCGTTTGGCAACTTTCTCATCAAGCAGGTCGTCGAAGACCTGCGCAAAGACCTGCCCGGCCTCAAAAATTTCGTCACGCTGTCGCCCGTTCCCGGCCTCGCGTCGTGGATATCCAAAGCACGCAGCGACCAAGCCGATCCCTTGCTGACGGAAGAGGAGCGCAGGGTGCTGGCGCTGTTGGACGACCCGGCCTGGGCAAATGACGCCGGCACGGCAAGTGAGATCGAGCGCGTGCTGCTTCCGCTCGCCGCGCACTATTTTCTCGTCGAACGCACGCCGGAGGGCCGCCCGGTCGATCCGGTTGCCCGTTTCCACCTCGGCAACGGTGCTCGCCTTGAAAGGCTGAATTTCCTTGGCGATCGATCGGCGAAGGCGATGCGCCAGGCGCACGGACTGATGGTTAACTACCTCTACAAGCTCGAGGATATCGAGGCCAATCACGAAGCTCTTGCGCAACGCGGCGAAGTGACCGCATCACAAGCCGTCAAGAATATGCTCCGCCGGGAGCGGGAATACCGTCGCGGCGGCAGGAATGAGCAGACCCCGAGCGCCTTCGCACAAGGCGTGAATGCCAAGATCGGAGGAGGACGCATATGAGCAACCATCTATTCGACGCCATCCGGGCAGCCGCGCGGGGAGACTCGCCGTTTATCCTGACCAACGGTGGTCGGACCTGGACCTATGACGAGGCGCTCGCCCTTTCGGGCCGCATTGCCGGCGCAATCGATACGCTCGGCATTCGGCCGGGAGATCGGGTCGCCGTTCAGGTCGACAAAAGTACCGAAGCGCTGATCCTGTATCTCGCCTGCGTGCGCAGCGGCGCGATCTATCTGCCGCTCAACACAGCCTATACGCTGGCCGAACTCGACTATTTCTTCGGCGACGCCGAACCCAGGCTGGTTGTCGTTTCTTCGGTCATGCGCGAGAGCGTCGAGAAGATCGCCAAGCCTCACGGCGCGATCGTTGAAACCCTCAATGCCGACGGCACCGGCTCGCTTCTCGATCTTGCAAAGGAGGAACGCGACGACTTCGTCGACGCCTCGCGCACGGCCGACGATCTGGCGGCGATCCTCTATACCTCGGGAACGACAGGGCGGTCCAAGGGAGCAATGCTGACCCACGACAACCTGCTCTCAAATGCCCTCACCTTGCGCGATTGCTGGCGCGTCACCGCCGAAGACCGGTTGATCCATGCCTTGCCTATCTTCCATACGCATGGGCTGTTCGTCGCGACCAACGTCACGCTGCTCGCCGGCGCCTCAATGTTCCTGTTGCCGAAATTCGACCCGGACGAGATCCTCTCGCTGATGCCGAAAGCAACGATGATGATGGGCGTGCCGACATTTTACGTGCGCCTCCTACAGAACTCGCACCTCGACCGGGAGGCAGTCGCGAATATGCGGCTGTTCATTTCCGGCTCGGCTCCGCTGCTCGCCGAAACGCATATCGAGTTCAAGAACCGTACTGGTCATGCAATCCTTGAGCGCTATGGCATGACCGAAACCAACATGAACACTTCCAATCCCTATGATGGAAAACGGATTGCCGGAACCGTCGGCTTTCCCCTTCCCGGCGTGACGGTGCGGGTCACCGATCCGGCGACCGGTACCGTGCTTGCCCCGGAAGAAACCGGCATGATCGAAATCAAGGGGCCAAACGTTTTCAAAGGCTACTGGCGCATGCCCGAGAAAACCGCCGCGGAATTCACGTCCGACGGTTTCTTCATCAGCGGCGACCTCGGCAAGATCGACGGCCAAGGCTACGTCCACATCGTCGGCCGCAGCAAGGATCTGGTGATCTCAGGCGGATACAATATCTATCCCAAAGAGGTTGAAGGTGAGATCGACCAGCTCGAAGGAGTCGCCGAGAGTGCCGTGATCGGCGTTCCTCACCCTGATTTTGGTGAAGGCGTCACCGCCATCGTCGTCTGCAAGCCCAATGCGGCGCTGGATGAAAAGGCGATCCTCGGCGCGCTCCAGGACCGCCTCGCCCGATACAAGCAGCCGAAACGCATCATCTTCGCCGATGACCTGCCGCGCAACACGATGGGTAAGGTCCAGAAGAACGTCCTACGGCAGAAATACGCCGACCTTTACGCAACGACGTAATCCAACCCATGCGCTCTCCGGGAGGGAAGCGCCGGGTTTTGCAATCCTGAAAAGAACGTTAGCTGCCGACGCTGGAGGCGTCGCAGGGAGGGGAACTATGAGCATCGAAATCCTATCAATATTGCTCCTTGTGGCCATGTTTGTCATCGCGACGATCCAGCCGATCAACATGGGAGCGCTTGCGTTCGCCTGCACCTTTGTGCTTGGCTCCCTGATTATCGGCATGAAGACCAGCGACATTTTCGCGGGCTTTCCGAGCGATCTCTTCCTGACGCTGGTCGCCGTCACCTATCTCTTCGCCATCGCGCAGATCAACGGCACCATCGACTGGCTCGTCGAATGCGCCGTTCGCATGGTGCGCGGTCACGTCGCCTGGATTCCTTGGGTAATGTTCGTCGTTGCCGCCATCATCACCGGTTTCGGTGCGCTCGGGCCTGCGGCCGTGGCGATCCTCGCTCCCGTGGCGTTGAGCTTTGCCGTGCAGTACCGCATCCACCCGGTCATGATGGGGCTGATGGTCATCCATGGCGCCCAGGCCGGCGGCTTCTCGCCGATCAGTGTTTATGGCGGCATTACCAACCAGATCGTGGCCAAGGCCGGCCTGCCCTTTGCGCCGACGTCGCTGTTCCTCTCCAGCTTCTTTTTCAACCTTGCGATCGCGGTGCTCGTCTTCTTCGTCTTCGGCGGTGCGCGGATCATGAAACAGGCTGCGGGGCCTACCGGGCCTCTGCCTGAATTACACCCCGAAGGCGTATCGGCCGCCATCAGGGGTCATGGGGGCACGCCGGCAAAGCCGATCAGGGAGCATGCCTACGGGACGGCAGCCGACACCCTTCAGACATTGCGTCTAACTTCGGAAAAGGTCTTTACCCTGATCGGCCTGACGGCCCTCGGGATCGGTGCCCTGGTCTTCAAGTTCAATGTCGGACTGGTCGCAATCACGGTTGCCGTCGCGCTCGCTCTCATCTCGCCGAAAACCCAGAAGGCGGCGGTCGACAAGGTGAGCTGGTCGACCGTACTTCTGATCGCCGGCATCATCACTTACGTCGGCGTCCTGGAGAAAGCGGGAACCGTCAACTATGTCGCCAATGGCATATCCAGCCTCGGCATGCCGCTCCTGGTCGCGCTGCTGCTCTGCTTCACCGGAGCCATCGTCTCCGCCTTCGCCTCGTCGACTGCACTGCTCGGCGCCATCATCCCGCTTGCTGTTCCGTTCCTCCTGCAAGGCCATATCAGCGCCGTTGGCGTGGTCGCAGCGATCGCGATTTCGACGACTATCGTCGACACCAGTCCGTTTTCCACCAACGGCGCCCTTGTCGTTGCCAACGCACCGGACGAAACCCGCGAACAGGTATTGCGGCAATTGCTGATCTACAGCGCGCTGATCGCCATCATCGGGCCGGTGGTAGCGTGGCTGGTCTTCGTCGTGCCTGGCCTCGTCTGACGAAAGGCGGTTGCTCCACGCGGGACGGGTTTCTGCTTGGATTGTCTGCCAATTACCCGCAAGGGCCGCCGGAATTGCCGGCGGCTCGATCAATTGCATTCTTCCGTAACACGATGACCCGTCCAATGGGTCAAACAAACTTTTGGTGACCGGCGTTCCATGACGTGTCAGCCGTTGCAGATCGCATGGCTGTGCCGTATCGCCGCTTGCTTCTAGCCCTTAACGCCGGATGAGATCATGACCGCCTCGGTCACTCTTTTCTGGAATATCAGGTACGCGACTGCGACAGGCATGGCGCCCAGCAGCGCAACCGACATCAGGCGTGCATAGTACACACCGAATGCGTCGTTGACCTGCGTGATCCCGACAGGGATCGTCATCATGTTCTCCGTCGTTACCGCAAGGAACGGCCAGAGAAACTGGTTCCATGCCATGATGAAGGTGATGATTGCGAGCGCGGTCGTGATGCCCCAGTTGAGCGGCAGATAGATCTTGAAGAGGAGCGTGTAGTCTCCGCCTCCGTCGAGAACCACCGCCTCGCGCATTTCCTTCGGCACCGCATCGAAAAATTGCTTGTAGACGATGATCACCACCGGAACGATGAGTTGCGGCAGAATGATGCCGGCCCAGGTGTTGATAAGCCCCAGGTCGTTCATCAGGATAAATTGGGTCACCACCAGTGCTTGAGAAGGGACCATGAAACTCGCAAGCACAATACCGTAGAGGAGCCGGCGACCGGGGAAACGCAGTTGCGAGATCGCGTAGGCGCACATCATGCCCGTCACTATGACGGTCACGGTTATGATCATCGCCGTGGCGATGGAATTGAGGTACCAGTTGAGGATGTTCGAATTCCAGAGGATGTCGGCATAGGCGCCGAGATTGAACTCGTCCGGAATCACCCCCGCATCATTGGAAACCACCCGTTCCTCGGTGCGGATCGAGGTAATGAAGGCCCAGTAGAGCGGGAAGATCCAGAGGGCGGCGGCCAGGAAGGTACCCGTCGTAAGCACGGCGTTCTCGACCTTGCGAATGGTTTTCATCGGCGTCCTCCGGCCCGCAAAAGCTGAAACTGCAGCACGGAAAGAACTGCGATAACCACGAACAGAATAAGCGCGATAGCCGAGGCATAACCGCCATGATTGAGCTGGAAGGCCTCGCGATAGACCATCAGCAGCAGCACGTAAGAGGAATTGAACGGCCCGCCGCTGCTGAGAAGGTAGACCTGATCAAATATCTTGAGCTGCAGGATGAGTTGCAAAGTGAGGACCAGGGCGGTGACCGGCCAGAGCAGGGGCCATGTCACTCTGGCGAATAGCTGCCACCGCGTCGCGCCATCGAGTTGCGCCGCTTCATAATAATCCTTCGGGATATTTCGCAGGCCGGCAATGAACAGCAGGATGTTGAAGCCGTTCGTCCACCAGATCGTGACGAGCGCCACCATCGGCATGACCCAATAGGGATTTTTGAAGACGGGGACCGGCTTGCCGTAGAAGAACGATATCACAGGCTGCAGGACCCCGAACTGGAAATCAAGCATCCAGGTCCAGATCTGCGTCACGACAGAGACCGGAAGGATATAGGGCAGAAAGAAGACGGCAAGCGCGAGCGCCTGCAAGGGGCCGCGCAGGCGCGTGATCATGAGCGCGATGCTGAGCGCCAGTGCCGTCGTCGGAATGACTGTCAGCAGGATGAAGTAACCGTTGTTCCTCAGCGACGTGAAGAACAGCTTGTCGGTCAGCAGCCTTTTGAAATTATCGAGCCCGATCCATGTCCCGGATCCGATCAGCGGCGAATTGGTCAAGCTGAGCTCGACGAGGCGGATAGCAGGATAAAGAAACACCAGCACAAAGATAAACACAAAGGGTGCTACCAAAGAAGCTGCGACCGCCACCTCCCTGCGCCGGTTTGTGAGCATTGCCACGTCTGAACCCTCCTCAAAGAACAGAGGGCCGCGCCTCAAGGACGCAGCCGCTCTCATTCCCTTACTTCAGTGCATTTGCAAGGTCCGCCTTGACCTGCTCGGCGGCGGCCAGCGGTTCGGCATAACCGTGAATGGCCGGCGATATGACGTTAATCGCGGCGTCATAGGCTGGCGAAGCCACGCCCGCGATCGGTGAGCGCGGATCGTAAGATGCCGTGCCCGCCAGCGCCGAATAGGTGGCGTTCGGCTCCATCTTCTTGAACTGGTCGCTCTCTGCGACCGACTTGTAGGCCGGGATGTGACCTGCATCGGCCCAAGAGATGGCGTTCTTTTCCATCCAGCCAATGACGGTCATGACCGCCTTGCGCTTCTCAGGCGACATGCGGTTGTTCTTCGGAAGGGCAAAGGCGTGCGAGTCGGCCCAGGTCGTCTGGGTTCCCATCAGCTTCGGAACCTGCACCGCCCCCCATTCGAAGCCAAGCGTTCCCTTCTTTTTCAGGTCCACCATGGTCGGCACTTCCCACACGCCGTTCAGCATGAAGGCCGATTTGCCCGAGGTGAAAAGAGCAACCGAGGCCTCATAGGCAGCCTGTTCCGGTTGCCATCCGTTGCTACCCCATTTGGTCATTACTTCGATGGCTTTCGCTGCCTTTTGCAAGTTCTCGCCGGGCAAGACCTCGTTGCCAGCGATCAGCTCGCCTCCCTGCTGGCGCAGCAAGGTATAAAAGACGCGGTAGGTACCTCCGTCGTCACCGGTTGCGTAGGTGACCGGTGCCTCTGCCCCCTTTTCCTTGGCAGTGGCCAATGCTTCTTCGAAATCCTTGAGGCTCTCGATGCCCGTAAGCTTTCCGTTTGCATCGAGGAAGCGCGAACCTTCCAGATAGGTCTTATTGTAATAGAGAACGATCGAATGGATGTCGAAAGGCACCGCATAAAGCTTGCCGTCATCGCCGCTCGCTGCCTTTACCGACGCATCGAAAAAATCATCCTTGCTCAAGCCTGCGTTTTTGAGATCCTCGTCGGTGATCTCGTCCAACACGCTCTCCTCAAGACCCAATGGCATGCGCGACAGATGATATGTCATTATGTCGGGGCCTTGGTTTACGGCAACGGCTGTGCGGACCTTGGTGTAGTAGGGAATGCCCCACTCCAACGTGGTGCCGGTTATCTTGATATCAGGATGTTCTTGGTTGAAGCGGCTGATCAGCGCCTTCATCCGCACTCCGTCGCCGCCACTCAGGAAGTCCCACCAGGTGATGTTCTCCTGAGCGAAAGCCGGCATCGCCATCAACGCGATAGCGCCCGCCGCAAACAGTCTTCTGTATCGCATACCAGTCTCCTCCACCGTTCATGCCGCCCATCTCTTGATCGGCGGCGATTGAAACCAACTCAACGTCGACCCGTCAGCGCAGCCGAACTCCGTCATCCCCGAAAACAAGCACCTCCCCGGAATCAGCCGTCAGCGAGATGGTCTTGCCGTCCAGGCTTTCTCGCCGACCGCGGGTTTCCACGATGACCTCCTTGCCGCCAAGCACCCGTGCATGAAGATAAGACACACCCCCAAGGTCCTCCTCCATCTCGACTGTCGCCTTGAAGCCGTCGCTCGAAATACGAAGATGCTCCGGCCTAAGCCCGATTTTCACCTGAACCCCCTCGCCCACGTTGGCGCGCACGTTTGCCAACAATTCCGTGTCCAGGCCGGTCAAACCGATCCTCAGCATCTCACCCTGGCGCCCGGACACCCGACCATCGAGGAAGTTCATCGCCGGAGAGCCGATAAAGCCGCCGACGAACTGGTTGTCGGGATCGTCATAGAGATCGAGAGGCCTCCCGGCCTGCTGGAGCCTGCCGCCTTTTAATACGAAGATCCGGTCGGCCAGCGTCATCGCTTCCACCTGATCGTGAGTCACGTAGATCATGGTGGCGCCAATCTGCTTGTGCAGCCTGGCAAGTTCGATGCGCATCTGCACGCGCAGCTCCGCATCGAGGTTGGACAGCGGTTCGTCGAACAGGAAGACCTTCGGCTGGCGCACGATGGCGCGGCCAATGGCAACGCGCTGGCGCTGTCCTCCCGAGAGCTCCGATGGGCGTTTCTTAAGATGCTCATCAAGATGCAGGATGCGAGCGGCTTCGTGCACCATCTCTGCCACGCGAGCCTTCGGAGTCTTCTTGAGCCGCAATGAGAATGCCATATTCTCAAAGACTGTCAGATGGGGGTAAAGCGCGTAGGACTGAAAGACCATCGCGACCTCACGTCTGGCAGGCTCGACGTCGGTTACATCGCGCCCCTCGATCGAAATCGAGCCTCCGGACGTATCCTCCAGGCCCGCGATCATCCGAAGCAGAGTCGATTTTCCGCAGCCGGACGGGCCAACGAAAACCGCAAAATCTCCCGTCGGAATCTCCATGTTGACATCATGGACGACCCCGACAGTCCCGAAACTCTTGCTGACATTCCGTAAGGTAACTCCCATGGCTTCCCCCTCAGCCGACCTTCAGGCGCAGCACATGGTAGGAAAGCGCCGCAAGCGAGCCCTTCACCTTCCCATCCTCGATACCGACGCCTGAACCTTTTTTCGGCACGACGTGATCCGGCTTGTCGGGACCGTTGGTATCGTTGAGACCGTAACCCTCCATGACATGGTGTTCGACGAGCGTGAGGTTTCCAAATCCGGTGAGCCCGACATCGAGCTCGGCCTTCTCCGTGAGGTGACGGTTGACGATGAAAAGCGTAAGCAGGCCTTCGTCGCGATTATTTACGGCCGCGACGTCCAGATAGGCCACATCGTCCGCGACGCTGCAGTCGTAGGTCGGGCCATCGACCGCGACACGCAGTGCCTCGCCACGTCCGTAGATCGAAGCGAAGCGGTAGGGATGGTAGATCGTCTGGCGCCAGGCCGGCCCATTCTTTTCGGCACGGATGGGCGCGATAACATTGACGAGCTGGGCGATACAGGCAATGCGCACGCGGTCGGAGCGGCGGATGAACTCGTTCAACAGCCCGGCAACGAAGAGAGCGTCCTCGAAATTGTAGGTTTCTTCCAAGAGTGCCGGCGCTTCCGGCCAATCCCATGTCCGCCAACGATGGCTGTCCTCTTCGCGAATGTGATACCAGACGTTCCATTCGTCGAAGCAGATATGGACATCGTTCTTCGCGCGCTTCTTCGACTTCACATAATCGATCGTACCCGCGATCGTCTGGATGTAGCGGCCGGTCTCTTCGATCTTGCCGAAATAGTTAAGCGTATCCTTGCTGTTGTTGCCGAAATATTTGTGGAGCGAGATGTAGTCCACGTTCTCGTAGCATTCTTCGAGAACCTCGCGCTCCCATTCCGGATAGGTGGGCATGCCATCGTTCGAGCTGCCACACACGATTGCTTCGATCGAGCTGTCGAAGCTCTTGAAGGCTTTCGCCGTTTCATTGGCAAGCCGTCCGTATTCAACCGCCACCTTGTGGCCAACCTGCCAGGGACCATCCATCTCGTTTCCGAGGCACCACATTTTAACGTTGTGGCTATCGTTCTTGCCATGCGAACGACGCAGATCGCTCCAGGCTGTCCCGGAGGGGAAGTTGACGTATTCCAGGAAATTACGGGCATCGTCGAGGCCACGGGAACCAAGATTGACCGCCAGCATCATCTCGATGCCGGCCATCTGCGCCCAGTCGGCGAACTCGTTGATGCCGATCTGGTTTGTCTCTTTCGAGCGCCAGGCGAGGTCGAGCCGGACCGGGCGCTGCTCTCGCGGCCCGATGCCATCCTCCCATCGATAGGCCGACACGAAATTACCGCCGGGATAGCGTATTGCCGGGATATTTAGATCCCGTACGAACGCCAGTACGTCCTTGCGGAAGCCGCGCTCGTCCGCTTGGGGATGACCAGGCTCGTAGATACCACCGTAGATCGCACGACCCATATGCTCGATGAAAGCGGAGTAAAGCCGCTCATCGATGTCGCTGATCTTGAAATCCCGATGAACCGCTACCCGTACCTTCATGCCGACTGCTCCGTATCTGCAACCACGATATAGATCGTATTTTCAGATATAGTTTCGAGCCGGCACGGGAATGTCAATGGCAAGAATGTGCTGCACCGCAAAACGCAGCCGAGGAAGGCACTGCCTGGGTTACCCCGCGGTCTTCAAACGAAGAATGATGTCTTGATCGTAGTTCCCAAAACCCCGGCCAAAGATGTTGATTCCGCCGGGATGTTTCCCTTCCGCCTTAACCTCGACGCGCAGGCGAATGGACCGATGGTCGTCGAGGTCGAGGTCTTTGGCCTGCACATCGGAAATCTTGTGACCATCCACGAAAGTCCCACCCGGCCCGACGGTCCACGTCTTCAGCATCCCGTACTGCGACCCTTTCAGCTTCCACCAAGCCGGTGTATAGGTCCCGCGCCGGTCGCCGAAATCGCCAGGGGAGGTCCACACGCCAATCTCTCTGCCATTGATGGACAAGACGATGTCCGACGGCCAGTTTGCCAGCGTCCCAGGCACTTCGGAGCTCACCTCCATCACTATCTCGAGCCGCTCGATTCTGTCCCCGCGCAATTTGGCGTTGTTTGGAAACTGATATTCGACGAAGCCGCTGGTGAACCAGAGCAGGCTCGCCTTCATCCGCTCAGGATCCATAAAGGTTTCCGGCACGTCGAGAAGGCCCAGCACGCCTTCGACCGAGCAGATTCCGCATGGGCCGGTGACGTTGTTGTTGGTATAGAGACCGAGGGGCATCGACACCTCTATGACGTCTGAGGAGAGGGACTGCGTGGTCGGGTGAAAGGTGACGACGAGCTCGTCATAGACAGCGAAACAGATCTTCTGGTTCCCTTTGCGGGCTTTCTGCATTTCGGTCCGGATAAGCCCGGCTTTCTCCAGGACCTGAAGATGAGCGGAAACGGACGATTGCGGCAGGTCGGACACCTGCGCGAGATCGTTGACATTGATCCCCGGCCGTTTTGACAATTCCTTTAGAAGCTTCACTCGCGCCAGTGAGGAAATGCCTTTGATCGCGGCAAGATCTTTTTCAGGATCGATAACCAGAAAGTTGGAGCTCATTCGTCCGTCTCATCGTATTTGTCGGACTGTATCGGATTCCCCGATACTCTTCCAGAGCAAATACGGGTCTCGAACATGCGGAACGGTAGGCTCCAATGATCGCGGTCAAGACCAAAGATCGTACGGCCGTCTAATTCAACCGCACGGTTGCGGCGCTGCCGCTAAGGTGAAGGCCGAGGCGACCCGGGCGGCACAATTTCTTAGACAAATTTGGCTGAGCCCTTGGATTCGTTAAACTTAACGAAATGATATCATGTCAGGTTCCCTTCTCATCATTGTATTGGTGGGGGAAAATAACTGTCATGTTGCAGTCATCCAAGCTGGAAGGCGCCGGCCGGCGTTTGTCGATTAAGGCAAAGTTTGTCGGGCTGGTCGTTGGGGCAACGTTTGTTTCGTGCCTCGCGGTGGGTCTTCTGAGTTACCAGATCGGAAAGAGCGGCCTGATCGAAGCAAGCAAGATGAGGCTGGAGTCGGCAGCCGGGAACCAGTCCAAGCAACTGGCGGCCTACCAGGAACGAGTTTCGCAGTCGCTTGCAGACCTCGCCCAGAACACCGCTATCGGCCAGGCGGTCGAAACGATGTCGAACATCATCCCAAGCGAAGCCGACAGCATCCGCGCGGAGTTTCAGAAGCCCGGGATGTCCGTCAGTGACCGCGCTGGTTTCGATGGCGCCGCGCTGAAGCTGCTCTATGCCGTGCATCACAGCGCAATCCACGGCACCCTCGCCAGCGCCTGGAAGAATTCCCGGGTCAGCGATATCTACGTCATCGACAACAACGGCCAGGTCGTCTACTCGGTCACCAAAGGGTCTGAACTGCTTCAGCCGGCTTCGAACCTGCCGCAGATCAACGAGCTTCTGAAACAGATTCAAGCGGCATCTCCAGATGCTGTGCATGTTTCCGAATTCGTCCCTTACGAGCCTGATGGCAACAAGCCCTCCGTTCTCATCGGCAAGCAACTTGCCGTGGCGTCCTGGGGTAAGACAGTCACGAAGGGAAGCGTGATCTTCCGCATCTCCGCCGAACAGCTTACGGGTATCGTGACTCCCGACGATTTCGGAAAATCGATCGACGAGGCCGTCCTGCTTGACGGAAAAGGCGCCTTCCGCAGCGGTTCCTTCGCAAACGGGATCTCCCACGATACACCGGCTGAACTGGCAAAGGCGGCGGCGGGCCAGACAAGTGGCTCGGAGTTCGTTACCGCTGGGGATCGCCCGCTCTTCTTCGCCTATCAACCGGTGACGCTGTTCGGCAAGCCTCATCTGCTGGCAATAGGACAGGGAGAAGGTCAGGTGCTCGCCGCTGCAAGATCGCTTGCCATCTGGGCCGTTCTGGCAACCGTTGCCGTCCTCGTGGGGATGGGTGGCGCCGGCACCTACATTGCCGCGCGCCTGACACGACCGCTGACCGACCTCGCAAAGCTGATGAACCGTTTGAACGAGGGCGACAAAGCCATCGTCATTGCCTCCGCTAGCCGTGGCGACGAAATTGGTGTCATGGCCAGAGCGCTGGAATCCTTCCGTCAGGGAGCTCTCGACAAGGAGCGCATGGAGGAAGAAGCTCGTCGGAAGAATGAGGAGCTGAACGAAGAACGCCAGTATCGTGAGGCGGAAAAAGCCGCAAGCGCGCGTGAGATAGAAGAGGCTGTTTCGGCATTGGCAACCGGCCTTGCCGCACTCTCTCGCGGCAGGCTCGACCAGCGCATCGTCAAGCCTTTCGGTCAATCCCTCGACCATTTGCGGCACGACTTCAACAATTCCCTTGCCGGACTGGAAGCCACAATTGCCGCGATCGGCAATAGCGTCGATACTATTCGCACGGGATCGAGCGAGCTGAAGACGGCATCCGACGATTTGTCTCGGCGTACCGAAAGACAGGCCGCGGCCCTTGAGGAGGCGGCAGCGGCGCTTGGCGAGATGACCGGGGCGGTCAACGCTGCCCTCACTCGCTGCGAAACTGCAGTGGATGTAGCGGCCCACACCTTGCAGGGCGCCCAGACCTCAACCACCGTCGTCCGCAACGCCATTCAAGCCATGGAGCGCATCGAAAGCTCTTCGTCCAAGATCCGCCAGATCATCGACGTGATCGACCAGATTGCCTTTCAGACAAACCTTCTTGCCCTCAATGCAGGGGTCGAGGCCGCCCGCGCCGGCGAGGCGGGCAAAGGGTTTGCCGTTGTGGCACAGGAAGTCCGGGAACTTGCGCAGAAGTCGGCAACGGCGGCGCGCGACATCGGCGCATTGATCACTTCATCTGCCGCCGACGTGGAGAATGGGGTTGCCCTGGTGCTCAAGACCGGTGAGAGCCTGGAACTGATCCAGGACAACGTTCAATCGATCAACGAGCACATCGGAGCGATCGTCGGCTCTTCGCGCGATCAGTCCGCTCGCCTCGGCGAGATCAGTTCCGCAGTCAACGGATTGGATCAGGTGACGCAGCAGAATGCCGCCATGGTCGAAGAAACCTCCGCCTCGGCTCATTCGCTGGCCGCAGAAGCTGAAGTGCTGAACGAGCAAATCAGCCATTTCAGTGTCAGTAGCGAAACCGCCGGGTCCAGCCGGTACGCCGCCTGACGCTTTTGCGGTATGGACCAGGGAACCCGCCTTTCGATATCTTCGATAGGCGGGGGTTCGACGCCGCTTTGCATTTCGGCCTTCCCGCAGATTAAACCCGGGCAGATTGTTTCGGGGCCGGCGGAGACGCAGGCGCGGCGGGGGCTTATTGTCCGTTGCGGAGCGCGGGAGGCACCATGAACCCGCCCCTCGGCTTCGCCAAGGATATACGCACAGAACAAGCTCACCATTAAATATTGTGCACCGCAGCAACCATTCCCATATGGAAGGCGTTGTTGATTGTCGCTGCCGTCCCGGCACGGATTGTCAGGAGGCATTTATGCGATCGTTATCGGATACATTGGAACGGCTTGCGCGTTTTCGAGCACACAAAACCGAACCCCCGGGTCAACCGGGCCGGCTTCAGGACCTGCGGGATTTCGGATCGAATCCCGGGAGGCTTACAGGTAAAGTTCATGTGCCCTCCAATCGCGCCGAGCACCCTGCCCTCGTCGTCGTCCTGCACGGATGCACGCAAACCGCATCTGGCTACGATCATAGCGCCGGATGGTCGGCGCTTGCTGATCAGCATGGCTTCATCGTGCTTCTTCCAGAACAGACCCGTGAGAACAACGGCAACCTCTGCTTCAACTGGTTTGTGCCAGGCGACATCCGCCGCGATCAGGGAGAGGCCCGCTCGATCCGTCAAATGATCGATGCCGTGGTGTCGAAATACACGGTCGATCCGTCGCGGATCTTCATCACCGGTTTGTCCGCAGGCGGTGCAATGGCCAACGTCATGTTGTCCACGTATCCGGAGGTGTTCGCCGCCGGCGCGGTCATCGCGGGTTTGCCCTACGGTGTCGCATCAACGGTGCCGGCGGCCTTCGACCGAATGCGAGGGCACGGCCTCCCCGAAATTAAGACCTTGCAATCGAAATTGAAGGCAGCATCTCCGCATAATGGTCCCTGGCCCGTAGTGTCTGTTTGGCACGGCAGCCAGGACAATACCGTTGCGGAGATCAACGCCCGCGCGATCGTCGACCAATGGCGCGGCGTCCACGGTGTCGGCCCCCGGCCGGACTTTCATGAACCGATCGGTGCCCATTCTAAGGCAGTCTGGAAAAACCCGGAGGGACGCGAGGTCATCGAATATTTCAGCATTACCGGAATGGGTCACGGAACGCCTATCGACGCCTCCTCGGAGCTCGAAAACGCTGCGCCCTACATGTTGGATATCGGCATTTCCTCCACTTTTTGCTCGGCAAAGCGATGGGGACTGCTTCGCGACGATTTCGAACCCGCGCGGCGCGCAAGCGGCCCCGCGCCCAACCGCGAGGCTCCCTTCGCACAAGAAACGAGGGCAGCGGACGGCATCCAGCAAGTCATTGAGGATGCGCTTCGCAAGGCCGGGCTGATGCGCTAGAGGACCATATGTCCGGCGCCAGATATCGGCGCGCGTCCGCGTTCCTGGGCACCAGCCGCGTCGTCAGATATCGAAGTTGGTCGGCAACACGACAACATCGCGGATTGTCACATTTCGCGGCCGCGTCAACATAAAGATGATGGCGTCGGCCACCTCGGTGGGCTCGATCAGACTGCCAGATTCTTTAGCCTTCCTGAGATTTTCCTCCGGCCAGTCGGCAAGCAGCGCGCTGATCACGGGTCCGGGCGAGACCGAGCCGACGCGGATGCCTTTCTTGTTGACCTGACGCCGCACGGTCTGAACAAAGCAGGTCATGGCCCATTTCGAAGCCGAATAGACAGGCTCCCAAGGGACTGGGTAGTGACCGGCGACCGAACTCGTCACGATAATGTCGCCCGAGCCGCGGGCGATCATATGCGGCAGGACGTCATGGACATTCTTCATCACTGCATTGACGTTGAGGTTGAGCATACGGTCGATCGTCGTAGTGTCCGCCTCGATCAGATCGCCGCCGATATAGGTGCCGGCATTGGCATGGAAAATATCCAGTTGCCCGGTCAGCTTCTCGATGGAGGGCATAAGGGTCGCGCAACTGGCGGGATCGAGAAGGTCGATCTCCAGAGGTATCGCGGCGCTGCCGAGTTCAGCGCAGACTGCGTCCAAAGCCTTCCGGTCGCGATCAACGAGCACTACACGTGCCCCCTCCGCTATCATCGCCCGCGTGCTTGCCAGTCCTATGCCGGAAGCAGCGCCCGTAACCGCCGCGACCTTGCCGTCCAAATGCTTGCCCATATTCGTCTCCTCCTATCGATAAAAATCGAGATCTCGTAGCAACCTGGCCTCACCGCCGGCCCCATTGTTCCGCAACGTCCAGGCATTCCCGCCAGCCGACGACCCCGTCGGTTGTTCCAGCGCTTCTCAACGAACACGCGGCTGCGGCGTGACCGAGCTGCAGGCAGTCCTCGATCGCCCAATCCTCGTGCAGCCCGTACATAAAGCCAGCAGCAAAAGCATCCCCGGCCCCGTTGGGACCGACAATTGCGTCTTGCGGCACCTTTACAGAGGGAACGAATACCCTCTCTCCCGACCGCAGGACCGTAATCGCGCCGTCGGGGAAATGGATTGTAACCAGCCGCATCGCACCTTGTTGCAGCATGGCCGCCGATGCGGCGGCGCAAGCATTCACATCCGTCCTGCCGTCTCTACTCGTTGCCATCTGCGCCAGCGCCCCAATTTCACTGTCATTGACGATCAGCGTGTCGAGATGCGGCAGGCAGGGCAGGATCAGGCCGCGTAGCCGTTCCGGCGTGACCGTGCAGAGTTCGAGATTGGTTTCGAGGCCCGCGGTGCGGGCAGCTTTGAGCACGGTGACCCATCCGTTGGCGTCGTCCTGCCATATCGAATCCATCCGCGGGTGAATGCCGGGAAGGCCGAGATGCATGTAACGGGCCGAAGTCGTCGAGAAGTCGAAATGCTCAGGACTCAGGAGCGTAGAAACGCCGAGGTCGGAAATATGCGTGCGCAAGCCGCTTACCTGCGAAATGAAGGCCTCGGTTGTATGAGTGGGAGCTTGGTCGCTGACATGCATCTGTCGATGGTCGAGACCCGCTCGCTCGGCTTCAGCGATGAGCTTTCGCCCGGCTTCGTCGCTGCCCACCAGTCCGATGGTTTCGACCGGGATCGATGGGTCGAGCCTCTTGATGTCGATCGCAAGATTACAGGCCGGGCCGCCGCCGCGTTCCTCCAACCCCCAGGCGATACCAACGCTGTCCTCGCGGGGCCATGCGTCGATCCTGCGGTTTCGGTCCAGACACCAGGTACCGCCAGCGATGAAGCCACGCCTGCTCGTTCCGGCCATTGCTATCCTCCAGTGCCGGCGTCAATTCATAAGGACTTTTTCCGTGATGACCATGTCGTCGGAAAGCGTCCGCATCGGTGTCTGTCCGACGGCCTGCAAGGCCCCATGATAAGCCCTCACCGCCTCCTCTGGCCCAAGATCGCCATCAGCCACGGCGCGCATGAATTCCACCATGGCAAGTGGGTCTTCAGCGAGATTGATCTTGCGACCAAAGAGAGCCACGCGGGCACCATATTTCTCCGCCTGATGAATGAGTTCGAACGTGTCGCGCGCAGTTCCTGCGCCGCCGCCCAGCACGCCGACGATCAGGCTCGGGTCGTAGGACGCGAGTTCCTCCAGCGCCTTCGGCCCGTTGAACGGGATCTTCAGGAATTGCGGCCGCTGGGCCCGTGTTAGCCCGGCGAGCGCCCGGCAGATGCAGTCATTTACGAAATGGGGCTGGAGGTCAGGCGGAATACCGGTGTCGACATTCGGATTGAAGACTTCGAGGAAGTAATTGAAGCCGTTGTCGTCGGCGTCCTCCACAAAATCCAGGAAAGCAAGCAGGGAATTATAATCGGCATCGAGGTCGTTGTTGAAGGTGATCGAATAGAGGCCGAGATCGGTATGGCGCCGGTTGATCGACAGCGACGCAGTGCGATAGGGCCGTGACGGCTGAGCGGCATAGCTCGCGCCGCGCCCAACCCAGATATCCGTCGCATCGTTGGCGCGGATGGCCGGCTTGACGCTGCTTCCGGCGAATGCGCCGCTTTCCGTCAACAGTTCGAGATTGGAAGCGGAGGTCAACATGATATCAACGATGTCCTGGGCGATCACGGCCTTGATCTGCCCGAGGAATTCCGCCCGCGTCCGGAAGCGCGTGTAGGAGCAGTCCTTCTCGAGCTTGGGGCCGCACGAGGGGATGCTCGGCCCCATATCGCCATCCTTCGCATCCGCGATAATGAAATCCGTTCGCCTGTAGTTGCCGGCTCTTATTCTGGCAATTTTTGCATCAAACCGTGTCATGCGATGATCCTTGAGAAGATCCGAGGCCACCAGACTGGCGGCAGGAGAGTTTAAGAATAACCGTCACGCAATCATGTAACCGCCGTCCACCGGCATCGACAGGCCGTTGACCATTGCTGCCTCGTCGGAGAGCAGGAAAAGAATAACCTCGGCAATGTCGTCGGGATCTGCGAACCGGCCGACGGGAATGCGGTTGAGCATACCGGCTGCCTTTTCTGGATCGCTCCAGGCCTTCACGGCCATGGGCGTGAGGGTCACAGTCGGATGCACGCCGTTGACGCGAATGCCTTTTGGCGCAAGTTCCTTCGCCATCACCCTGGTCAGCCCGTCGAGGCCCGACTTGGACGCGCAATATGCGGCGTGGTCGGGAATACCGACGAAAGCCGCGACACTGGATACGTTGACGATCGCGCCCTTTCGACCGTTTCTCACCATGTCACGAGCATATTCCTGCGAAACGATCATCGGAGCACGCGTGTTCACCGCATGGAGCAGGTCGAAGTTTTCGACCGTGACGTCCAGGAAAGGTTGCAGCTCGGTCGTACCGGCACAGTTCACCAGGAGATCAGCCGGCAAAGATTGAAGGGCTGCAGCGCGCGTTGCGTCAGGATCGGCGAGATCGACGGCGATCGGAATACATCCGATTTCACTCTTCAGTTCCTCAAGGTCGGCCGCCGAGCGCGACAAAGCCGTCACCTTGGCACCGCGCCGCGCCAGCATCACGGCGGTCGCCCTTCCGATGCCCTTGCCGGCCCCGGTCACCACCACGTGTTTGCCTGAAAAATCCATGGAAAGAACCCTCCCTACCAGCAGGTGAAGCCTGCATCCGCCTTGACGGTCGCGCCTGTGATAAGGCTCGATGCGTCGCAGGCGAGAAAATGCACGACCGATGCGATTTCATGCGGCTGACCCAACCGGCCCATTGGTGTGTCGCGGATCCAGACATCCGTCCATGAACTGTCCACAGCGGTTTTCGTCATTTCCGTCTCGATATAGGTCGGTGCCACGGCGTTGACCCGCACGCCGCGTGAGGCCCATTCGGCCGCGAGCGAGGCCGTCAGATGATGCACGGCGGCCTTCGACGCGTTGTAGTAGGTCTGAAGCTGAGGCCGATTGACGATATACCCAGACATCGAACCGATATTGACGATCGAGCCGCGCCCGGCCTTGAGCATGTAGCGCCCGAAGGCGCGGTTGCACCAGAAGACGCCGTTGTAGTTGACGTCGTTGACATTGAGCCAAAGCTCATCCGACGTCTCTTCTGCGGCGGTACCCGTGCGGGCAATTCCCGCATTGGCGACCAGCGCGTCGATGCGGCCATGCTTTGCGAAGATATCGGCCGCGGCTTTATCGACTGCTGCGGAATCGGTGACATCAAGGACTAAAGCGTCAACCTCGATACCCTTGCTGCTCAAGGCTTGCCTGCCCGATTCCGCAACCGCAGGGTCACGATCAATGATGGTGACGCGGCTGCCCGCCTCGGCAAGCGCTTCGGCGCAGGCAAGGCCGATGCCGCGTCCGCCGCCGGTCACCACAGCGAGCTGGCCATCCATCCGGAATTTCTCGAGAAACATGTCTTGCTCCGTGGCCGTGCAGAACTAGAGGCGCCGACCGCTCTTGGCATCGAACAGATGGACGCGGCCCGGATCGATCCGAAGCGAGATCGCCTCGCCGGGCGCCACCGAGATCCGGTCGCGAACAGCCGCCATAATGGCGTCGCCACCCAGATGCGCGAAGATCTGGGTTTCCGAGCCTGTAGGTTCGAGAACCGAGATCGTTGCCGTCAACCCATCGGGCCGCACGTCGATATGTTCGGGACGGATGCCGTATATCACGGCGTCACCATGGTTCTGCGTACCGGCCGGTACGGGCAGCATGGTGCCCGTGTCGCTGACGAAATTCAGCTGGCCGGTTTCCATCGACAATCTGCCAGAGATGAAGTTCATCGACGGCGATCCGATAAATCCTGCCACGAAGACATTCGCAGGCCGATCGTAGAGATCGAGCGGCGCGCCGATCTGCTCCACCCGCCCGTCGCGCATCACGACGATCTTGTCGGCCATGGTCATGGCCTCGATCTGGTCATGCGTTACATAGATTGTGGTGGTCTTCAGCCGCTGGTGCAGTTCCTTGATTTCGACCCGCATGGTGACGCGCAACTTTGCGTCGAGATTGGAGAGCGGCTCGTCGAACAGGAAGACCTGCGGATCGCGGACGATCGCGCGGCCCATGGCGACCCGCTGACGCTGCCCGCCCGAAAGCTGCTTGGGATAGCGATCCAGCAGCTTGCCGAGATCGAGGATATCGGCCGCTTTGCGGACCTTCGCTTCGATCTCGCTCCTTGGCGCACCCTTGAGCTTGAGGGGGAAGCCCATATTGTCGGCAACCGTTTTATGCGGATAAAGCGCGTAGTTCTGAAATACCATGGCAATGTCGCGGTCCTTGGGCAGGACGTCGTTGACCACACGCCCGCCGATCGCAACCGTGCCGCCGGAGATGGTCTCGAGCCCGGCGATCATCCGCAGCAGGGTGGACTTGCCGCACCCGGACGGCCCTACCAACACGACGAACTCGCCGTCTGCGATGTCTATGCCGACGCCGTGGATGACCGGCAGCGCACCATATTTCTTTGTAACGTCCTTGACTGTGACGTGAGCCATTGGAATCCCCCTATTGCGGCAGCGCGATCTGCATCTTGACCTCACCCTTGGGGGCGGAAGCCGCGATCTCGAAAGCCCGGACGCTTTCGTCGAAATCGAACGTACGGGTGATGAGCGGCTTCACATCGATCGCACCGGAGGAGAGCATCGCGACACAGCGCGGAAAGACATGGGCGTAACGGAAGACATGCTCCACGCGTGCCTCGCGCACCATGGCCTTGCCGATATCGTAGTTGACCGGATGGACCTGGGAACCGATGAAGACCACCCGTCCGCCGGGAGCAAGCGGGTCGAACACACCTTCGGCGGCCTTGGGATGGCCGGAGCATTCGAACACGATCTCGACGCCCCAGCCGTCGGTGGCGGCAAGTATTTCCTTGGTTAGGTCCTGCTTAGCGACGCTGATTGGCGTGATCGGCCCAAGCTTTGCCGCGAGTTCCAGCTTGGCATCGTCAATGTCGCTCACGAACACCCGAGCGCAACCTGCGGCAACAGCCGACAAGGCGGTTACCAGGCCGATCGGGCCGGCACCGATCACCAGCGCTATGTCGCCGGGCTTGACTTGCGCCTTGGTGGCAGCATGCACCCCCACTGCCAGCGGCTCGACCATTGCTGCTTCGGCAAATGACACATTGTCGGGCAGCTTGAAGGTGAAGTCGGCTGGATGGACGACAGTCGGTCTGAGCACGCCGTGGATCGGCGGCGTGGCCCAGAAACGGACGGCCGGATCGATATTGTAGAGCCCCATGCGGGTTGCGCGGCTGTTGGGATCTGGGATCCCGGGCTCCATGCAGACCCGGTCGCCCACCTTTAGTGAGGTTACATCGGCACCGGCCTCGATCACGGTACCCGACGCCTCGTGGCCAAGGATCATCGGCGCTTTCACCTGGAACACGCCGGTACCGCCATGCGTATAATAATGCACGTCCGATCCGCAGATGCCTACGGTGTGGAGCTTTATCCGCACGTCGCGCGGGCCCAGTGTCTCGTCGCGCTCGATCGGGAAATCGCGCAGCGACAGCTTCATCTTCTCTTCTAATACCAGCGCTTTCATTGTCTCTGTCCTATTTCCAAACAAGCCTCAGCCGCGCCATACGATCAGGACCGCGAGCGCGATGGCGAGAACATGGCAGACCATCAAGGGAATCGATTGTTCGAGGAACCGCATCCAGAAAAGTTCGAGTGCGACGAACAGGTAGATCCCGACGAAGACACGGTCGAACCAGTTGGTGGTGATCGGCAGGAAGCCGGTTCGCGTGGGGGGCGCCGCCTCCGGTTCGGCATCGATCTGTCCAGGATCGAATGGCTCTTGCATGGCGTTACTCCTTGACCGCGCCGAAGGTGAGACCAGCCACGATATGACGCTGGACCACAGCGAAGATGATCAATGCGGGAATGAGAGTGATCACCGCGATCGCCGCCATCGCCCCCCATTCGGTCCCCGTTGTCGTCACGTATTCCGAAAGCCCTGTCGTGATCGTTCGCGCGTTGAAACTGGTCAGCGTCGCGGCGAGCAGGAACTCGTTCCAGGCAAAGACCCAGGTGAGGATCAGCGTCACCGCAAGACCCGGCCGGGCAAGCGGAAAGATCACCTCGTAGATCACCTGCCAGGTGGAGGCACCGTCGACGGTCGCTGCCTCGTCGAGTTCCTTGGGAATTCCGTCGATGGTCGGCCGCAAGGTCCAGATCGCAAACGGCAGGTTGAAAGTGCAATAAAGCAGGATCATGCCGATCTTGGTGTCATAAAGTTTCCAGTCGCCAAAGGTGAAGACCTGGGTGAACAGGAGATAGAACGGCAGCAGGAACACGGCGGCAGGAGCCATGCGGTTCGTGATCGTCCAGAAGAAGATATTTTCCTTGCCGGCAAGCTCGAAGCGGGACAGCGCATAGCAAGCCAGGAAAGCCAGCGCAGTGACCAGGAGCGCATTCGTGGTGGAGATGATCAGCGAGTTGATCATGTAGCCACGCAGCGTCTCATTGTTGATGACGTTGACGTAATTCTTCCAGTAGATCGCATCCAGGATCACGCTCGGTGTCGTGAAGAGATCCACGGCTGGCTTCACTGAAACGACGAAGAGCCAATAGATCGGGAAAAGCGTCAACAAGCTCAGGAAAAACCAGAGCGCCAGGTAGAGGAGCGGATTGCCGCTTCGCATCAGAATGTCCTCTTGCGTTCGCGTCGAGCCACAAGGGCGACATAGAGCAGCCAGCACATCACGAGGGTGAGGTAGAGTACGATTACCGAGATCGCGGCGCCATAGCCGTAGTCGGTCTTCGGAAAGACGATCTTCCAGATATGCAGCCCCACATAGCGGGTCGCAGCGCCTGGACCGCCCGAGGTCAGCATCCAGACTTCATCGACGGTGCGCAACGCATCCATCAGGCGAATGAAGACGGTTGCAAGAATTGCCGGACGGATCATCGGCAGCGTGACGTGCCAGAAGATCTGGCGGCGGTTGGCCCCGTCGATCTGCGCCTGTTCGAACGGCTCTTTTGGAAGGGCAAGAAGCGCTGCAAGCAAAGTCAGCGTCACCAGCGGAGTCCAGTGCCAGATGTCCATGATGACTGTCAGCGCGAAGGCGGCAGTGGCATCGCGGCCGATGTTGAGATCATAGCCGAACCAGCTTTTCAGAAGATAGGGAATGATACCGATGCTGGGGGTCGTCATCAGCCGCCAGACCGAGCCGACAACAATCGGCGCGACAATCAGCGGCAACGTGTGGATCGTTCGGAAAAAGCCGCGTCCAGGAAACTCCTTCATGAAGAGCTGCGCCAGCAGATAGCCCAGTGCGACTTCGCTGATTACCGCGAAGAAGGCGAACTTCATCGTGAAGGCGATGGAGGTCAGGAACTCGGCATCGAAGACGAGACGGCGGAAGTTATTGGCGCCGTTATAGATCATGTCAGGACTGGCGCCGAATGGGTTCCATTGATGGAACGACACGTAGAGCACATAGATGAACGGGATTATGCCGAAGATGCCGAGAATTGCGATCGTCGGGGCAAGCATCAGCCAGCCGACAGTATTTGAACGCATGAATTCGTGCTCCCGAAGATAGCCCTGCAGGTCAACGGCCTGCAATGTCAGACACTGCACCCGGATGGCGGTCTTGGGAGATGCCACCCGGGCGCAGGCTCTTGTCGGTCTTATTTGCGATAGCCGAGGTTCTTCAGCTCTGCTTCGGCCGCCGCCGCCATCTGGTCGAGGCCTTCGTCAGGACCCACTTCCCCGAGCAGGATTTTATAAAAGATCGGCGCCGTGGCCTCACGCACCTGCGCATGGAAGGGGAAGGGCGGAGCACCGGCGAACAGCTTCCCCTGATCCTTGAGCATGGTGTAGTAGCCGTTCAGCTTCTTATCCATGGCAACGACCTTGGGGTCGTCATAGGTTGCCGTATTGGTGATCCGAGGTGCTGCGACTGCCCAGTCTGGCTGGACCGAATCCTCGCCGATAAACTGCAGGAAGAGTAGTGCCGCCTGCTTGTTCTTGGAGGTGACCGGCAGGCCGAAGGCGCCGCCGTCATAATAGCCGAGATACCCTTTGCCAGCCTCGACCTCCTTAAGAACATCAGGCTCCGTGGGCGGCAGCGCAACACCGACTTTACCGACGACCTTGGACTTTTCGGCATCCGACGCGATCCAGGCGGCGTTCTCGCCATAAACGAGGCCCTGTGCGACGCGGCCAGCGGCAAATGTCGTACCGACCTCCGTCCAGGTCGAAGCGGCGGATTCAGGCGGAGCGATATCGCGCAGATGCAGCCAGTATTTCATGGCGGCCTTTGCCTTGTCGCTGTTCATCTGGCCGCCATTGGCAACTGACGCGGCGTAGTTGTTTTTAGCGTCGATACCCCAGTTGTAGAGGCCGTATGTGGGAGCGATCGACTCGAAGAATTCGTACCAGGATGCCGGATGACCGGTATGCGCCTGGGCCGTTGTCCCCCAGAGCTCCATCCCGTTGTCCTTGCCGTGTTTCGTGAAGAAATTAGCAATCTGCGTATATTCCTGATGAGTCTTGGCCGGAGCCAGTTCCTTGCCGGTTTCCTTCTTGAAGGCTTCCTTGATCTTCGGATCGCTGAAGAGATCCGTACGGTAGAGATAGACCTTGATGAAGGCTTCCATCGGAATGCCGAAAAGATCGCCTGAGGCGTTCTTGAAGTAATTGGCGAAGGTCGTGAAATGCGTTTCGTCGAATTCCGGCGCCTTCAGCGAAGGGTCGTCCTTCAGCGATTTCGAGATGTCAACGAGGAAGTTGCGAGCCAGGTAGGCATAGATAATGTCCTGCTCGATATAGACCATGTCATAGATGCCGGTCTTGGCTTCCATGTCCTTGATAGCCTTGTCATACATCTGGTCCCATGAGGTCGTCTCGATCTGGACCTTGATGCCGGTCTTCTTCTCGAATTCCGGCGCCAGCACGTCCTTGATATAGTTGGACGGCGGCGTGCTTTCGGTTACGCCGCGCAGGACGACGCCTTTGTATTTCGCACCAGCATCCGACCAAAAATCGGCTCGTGCGGGCATTACGCCGGCAAGAAGACTGAGCGTAAGCGCGGCAATTCCAATTCCACTCTTCTTGATCATAGTTCCTCCTCCTTGTGCCTTTGCACCGCTTGCGGCAGCTGACCGGCAAGCATGTTCCCACGCCCGACATGTGTCGGTTCCTCCCGAATTCCGGCAGCGCGGCTCCTCCCGGCTTCCGGATACGGTTCGCCTTTTTAGGATTGCGACCCTTGGATTGCTTCCAGGCCTCGCTCCAATTGGCGTGAGGGGAGCTTAGTGCTGGTTTTTTTGCCCCGCCACGCGTGGTTTGGCGGCGACCTATACTTTTTCGCCGACCGCCATGCCGGCGGAATATGCGCGGATATCACGAAAGGGGTCGCTTCTCGCCTTCGTGCCGATCTTGTGGGCATTGCGACGGTAATCGGTGGGCGTACGTCCACAGATCTTGAAAAACTGCCTGTTGAAATTCGCGATATTGTTGAACCCCACCTCGAAGCAAATTTCGGTGATGGGACGATAGGTCTGGGTGAGCAGTGAGCAGGCGGCATAGATGCGCGCAAGGATCACGTACCGCGCGAAGGTATGACCGGTGTGGCGCTTGAAAAAGCGCGAGAAGGCCTGCGGTTCCAGACCACAGATCTTCGCGACCGAAGCCAAATTTATATCGTCACTGTAATGCTCCAGCACATAACGCATGGCGACATCCAGCTCCTGCGGCAGTTCCATCTCGGACGAAGTTGGCGCAAGCCGGGACAACCTGCGACGCTCGGCTGGATCGCGCGAAAGTGCGATCATCAGCTGCAGGAAAAGCAATACACGCTCGGCACCGTGAGCAGAGCCCATCTGCGCCAGCAGCCTCTGGCCTGCGAGTGCCGTCGCCCCGAAAAACTGCACGCCATAGACGGCGTCCTCATAAAGCGGCTTTATCGTTCCAAGCTCGGGGCAAAATGTGGCGACGCGATCGGCCCATTCGGGGGTGAATTGGATCAGCATGTCTCGGTTGCGGATCAGTTTGCCGGGTTCGATATCGCTGACCCAGTTGTGCGGCACATTCGGTCCAGTCAGCACCAGGCAGCCTGGCTCGAACTCACCGATATAATCACCCACCATCATCATGCCGGACGTTGTGCGCGTAAGATGCAATTCGTATTCGGGATGATAGTGCCATTTCGCCCGGAAGAAGGGATAATCATGCATATTCCAGCGAAAGGATTCTGCCGGCGGGCAGATGATCATTTCGAAATCGGGTACGATCCGCAAATCGGCTTTCATGGAAAATAACCTCCTCCCGACCGACAGGCCTCGGCCATTATGCCGGCATGCGCACCAAAAGAGCTGGTTCGTCGTTCGGCTCTCTTAGCCAATCGCAACTGAAGCAAGTGAGCACCGAGATCACCTTGAGCATCCGCCTTTTGGGCGCCGTTCTCCGCCTTATATGTTGCCGGAAGGAACAAATTAGTTCATTTGGTAAAGCTGTCAATGCTAATCTCGTTTTCCAATGTTTTCCGTGGCTGTTGACTGAATAGCGGTGAATTTGCCTATCGAAAAAGGCATCTGCTCACTTCATCATCAAATACTCATCCTCAACATGACGGGAATCTGCTTGACAGGGTTAGAAGATGTCTTATTTGTTGTGTAATGCAACATAATACTTTCAGGGGGAAAGATGGGCCGGCTAGGTATTCATTCCTTCGTGTGGACGGGGGGACAAACCCAGTCCATGCTTGAGGACGCGATGGAGAAATCCGCCTCCTGCGGCTACAATCTCATTGAATTTGCCTATCTGCGACCGGAGAAATTCGATCTAGACGCCCTCGCCAAGCGAGCGGCTGCGCTGAAACTTGATATCGCTGTCACCATGGGTCTTCCGTTCAGCCACGACGTGTCGAGCGATGATGCCCAGGTGGTGCGGGCTGGCGAAGACATGCTAGCGGACGCGGTTCGCGCCGTGCGCGACATAGGCGGGAGCAAGCTCGGCGGCATCCTTTACTCCGCCCACGCAAAATACGCCCGGCTGCCAACAAAAAAGGGATGGGACAGCAGCGTCTCGGCCATTGCCAAGACGGCTGACCTTGCCCAATCCGCGGGGATTGAGCTTGTTCTCGAAGTCGTGAACCGTTTCGAGACCAATCTACTCAACACCACCGCCCAGGGCCTCGCCTTCATTGAGCAGGTAGGGTCCGAGCATGTGCGGCTACACCTCGACACGTTCCACATGAACATCGAAGAGGCCAACCCGGCAGCCGCTATTCGGCTCGCGGGCGACAAAATCGGCTATTTTCACATTGGCGAGAGCAATCGCGGTTATCTCGGCGACGGGGTCATCAATTTTGATCTGATCTTCGACGCGTTGCTCGACATCGACTACCAGCGCGACATCACGTTCGAATCCTTCTCAGGCGCTGTCGTCGATGAAGGTTTGTCGCTGGCCTGCGCGATTTGGCGCGACACCTGGACCGAAAACATGCCGCTCGCGCAGCATGCAAAACAATTCATCGACCTCAAGATGGACGAGGCGAGACGCAGGCGCGCCACCGTAGCGCGGCCGTGACGGCAAAGAGAGGCAAGGAGAACTGCCCGTGAATGAAGTGGGTCCAATCGCGCCTCCAAGCGGGATCCGCCAGCGCAATGAACTCGCGGCGATGCGGGCGCTTTATCGTCATGGCCGCCTGAGCCGGGCAGAACTTGCACGCATTTTGGGCCTCAATCGCTCCTCGTCCGGCCATATCGTCGCCGGGCTGACCGTTGAAGGCCTCGTTCGCGAAGTGGGAGCCGCTGAGCAGGCACCGACTTCTCACGCAGGCCGGCCAGGAATCATGCTCGAACTCACACCGGACGCTGCCTTTTTTCTCGGCATAGAGATAGGTGTTGAACACATCAGCGTAGTTGAAATCGATCTCGCCTGTCGCATCGTCAACAATCGCATGGAACTGTTCGACGGGCCCTCTGTGGATGTCGAAACTGCGGTATCGCGTGCGGTCTCGCTTGCCTTCGACACATTGCCGCCCAGCCACCGCAGCCGCTGCGAAGGGCTGGGGGTCGCCGTGCCGGCGCAAATGGATCGCAAAGGGCTGATCAACATAGCCCCCCTACTTGGATGGCGAAACATACAGCTCGCCGATCTCGCGCGTGCAGCCGTGCCGGCGCAAATGCCCGTCATGGTCGAGAATGACGCGAATGCCTTCGCAATCGGCGCTAGCTACGGTGCTCGGGAGGTCCATTCAGGGGTTACGCTCTATCTCGTCATGGAGAGCGGCGTGGGCGGCGGAATAGTCGTTGATGGGACCTTGTTTCGAGGCGCGCAGGGGCTTGCCGGCGAGATCGGGCATCTGCGCGTCAATGGTTCGGATGCCCCCGACCGCAGCCTTGAAAGCGTCCTCGGGCTGGAATGTATCCTTCGTGCCTATCGCGCTATCTCAACCCAACCGGACCCGAACCTTGCGACTTTTCTGGCGGATGTGCGCGACCGAGTTCCAGGCGCCGTCGCTATTGCAGAAGAGTGGGCCCGCGCTTTGGCTTACGGCCTGATCCAGGCCGGCAGGATCATCGATGCCGACAGGGTCGTGCTGGGCGGTTCGGTTGCCGCACTTTATCCGCTGATGGCCGCGCGTGTTCTGCATCACATTCGCTCCATGCAGGAGGAAAGCTTTCCGCTGCCCATGATCCAGACAAACAAGGATGAGACGGTCGGGCCTGCTTTCGGCGCTGCATGCATGCTTCACCAGCGCTATCTGTCAGCCGATGGCGCGCGCCTTGCCGAGGACGCTGCATGACAGGGATCGCGCTCGCCCCCGACGCACTCGGGCCAACGATTACGATCGGCGAAATCCTTGTCGAGATCATGGCTGTAGACCGTGGCACCGGCTTCCTCGAACCGACTGCGCTCGTTGGCCCCTATCCTAGCGGAGCGCCTGCGATTTTCATCGATCAGTGCGCCAGGATCGGAGGTTCGGCCGGAATCATTGCCTGCGTGGGCGACGACGATTTCGGCCGGGTTAATGTCACTCGGCTGCGCTCAGACGGGGCAGACATCTCGGCGATCTCAATCAATCCGGACTTTCCCACCGGTAGCGCCTTCGTGCGATATCGGAATGACGGCTCGCGCGATTTCGTCTTCAACATCGCAAAATCCGCCGCCGCCAAGATCGATCTTACGTCTGCGGCGCGCGCACTCATTGACCGGTCGGGCCACCTGCATGTCATGGGGACCGCTCTCGCGATACCTGGCGCCGCTGAGATCATCGAGCATGCGGTCACGGTGATCAAGGGGCGCGGCGGCAGTATCTCCTTCGATCCCAATGTCCGCAAGGAGTTGCTGGGCGACACCGAAACGCGCACGCGCTTCGCGGGGCTGGTGGATATCGCCGACCTGATCCTCCCGTCCGGAGAAGAGCTGTTCGTCGCGGCTGGTGGCGAGGATGAAGGCGAGGCGATCCGCGCGCTCTTCGGCCGCAATGCCGGCGAGGTGGCACTCAAGCGTGGCGCAGACGGCTCCACTGTCTTCACGCGGGAAGGCCAACGCATCGATTGCCCCGGTTTCGTTGTCGAGGAAATCGACCCCACCGGCGCCGGAGACTGCTTTGGCGGCGCCTATGTGGCGTGCCGCCGGCTCGGCATGCCGATCGAACAGGCACTCATCTATGCCAACGCTGCCGGCGCCCGCAATGTCACGGTCATGGGACCGATGGAAGGAGCCGGGACCCTTGCTGAGCTCGACGCCTTCATCGCCGTTACGCCGGGACGCAGATCATGATGTCCGTTCTTCACAACCTGGCGCGCAGCCGACGCGCTGGCGGGCCTGCGGGCATCACGTCCGTGTGCTCGGCCCATCCCATCGTAATCCGCGCTGCCCTTCGACATGCCATTCGACGTGAAGCTCCGGTCCTGATCGAGGCGACCTGCAACCAGGTGAACCAGTTCGGAGGATATACGGGCTTGAAGCCCCGTGACTTTGTCGCACTGGTGGAACAGATCGCCAGCGACGAGGGGCTGCCACGAGAAAAGGTCATCCTCGGAGGCGATCATCTCGGTCCGAATCCCTGGCGCGGAGAACCTGCCGAAGTTGCGATGGCGAAGGCGGAAGACATGATCGCCGCCTATGTCGAAGCCGGTTTCCGCAAGCTCCATCTCGACACGTCCATGGGTTGTGCGGGCGAACCGGCAGCGCTCGACGACGCCTTGACGGCCGAGCGTGCGGTAAGACTGGCGGCTGTGGCGGAACGGCGCGCGGTCTTTGCGGGCGGCACGGCGCCGGTCTATGTCATCGGCACCGAAGTGCCGCCACCGGGCGGAGCCCATCACCTGATCACGGCGCTCGAACCTACCGGCGTCGACGCCGCGCGAAGGACGATTGCATTGCATCGGCTGCAGTTTGAGGAAGCGGGCCTGGGCGAGGCTTTCCGCCGCGTGCTGGCGCTCGTGGTTCAGCCCGGGGTCGAATTCGGCAATGAAAATATCATTGTCTACGACCGGACGAAGGCGCGGCCGCTTTCCGAGCTGCTCGCCGAGGAACCTGCGCTTGTCTACGAGGCGCATTCGACTGACTACCAGGGCGCGGAGGCACTTCGCCAGCTCGTCGAGGACGGATTCGCCATCCTTAAAGTGGGGCCTGAATTGACCTTCGCACTGCGCGAGGCTCTCTACGGGCTCGACCTCATTGCCAGCGATTGCGTCCCCGGCTATCCGCACAGAAACCTCATGGCGGTCATTGAGGCCCTGATGAGGGAGGATCCCCGCCACTGGAGAGGTCATTATCACGGCTCGGAGGCCGAGCAGCACATCCTCCGTCACTACTCTTATTCCGATCGCATTCGCTACTACTGGAACCACGCTGCGGCGGAAGCAGCCGTCTCGCAGCTCACGGAAGCGCTGGACAAAAGGATCATCCCGGCCCCTCTTTTCCGACAGCATCTGCCTCATTTGGTGAGGTATGCCGGAGGCCCCCTCGACCCGCGGCAATTGCTGATTGACGCCGTGCAGGCCGTGCTCGACCAATATCAAAGCGCCCACGAGCGCAATCGATAGCTGCGCACGGCCAATGCGTGACAACCACTCGTCGCTCAATGGTAACTTTCAGGCCGGGAAGCTTCGACCTTTCCGAGCGTGGCCTCACGAAGGTGTGCAAACGCCATCACATTCCTGTACCTGGTCGTGGATATTGGGCGAAGATTGAAGCGGGACAACCAGCGACGAAGACACCGTTGTGGAAGATCGATCATCCTTCGCTGGAATCGGTTCACATCGGAAGCAAACACATTTCCGCCCCCAACTGCAGGGGACCTATCGCCGCCGTCCGAAACTGTCGAACTTATTTTCTTCGGACCGATCGCCATTCTCATTCGATAGACCGATGTCGAAGGCGTCACGAACCACCGCCTCCACTGACTTTACCTCCTCGTCGGTCATCTTTTCGAACTCACGGCCGCGCCGCTTCTTGGAAAGCGTACCATCGTTCTGACGGATAAAGTTAACGAGGCTAGAGATCATCGCGTCCGGCATCTCAAGGAAATCCTGAATGCGTCCCTTCGCCTCGTCGAAGCGCACGAGGTGATCGATCTCATTTGGCAGGTCGTGCCGGATCGTCTGTACGACGCAAGCATAGAGAAATTCCGTCAACTCCGTGAAGTCCCCGAACCTATAGAGATCGGCGGTTTCGTTGACTACACGCACGTTTTTCTCCGCTGTCGGCACCCATTCGATAAAGGGTAGTAACCGTCCAGTGTAGCCGCGCAGGCGCGCACCGTACTCCTCCTGGCGCTCGAGAAGCACGCTAGAAACTGGAAAGATCATGCCGGCAGGCGTGTATCCGCGCTCGGACAGAACAAGGTGTATGAGATATCTGTGCAGGCGACCGTTTCCGTCTTCGAAGGGATGGACGAATACGAAGGCGAAGGCCATAACCGAGGCTTGAAGTACGGCGTCAACCCCACTCTCCGCCATCCTGCTTCCTCCGGCTATGATCCCTCCGAGAAGATCGTTAATGTCTTCGTGCCGAGCTGAAACGAATTCTGGGAGGGGGTCGTCGTTCCAGTCGCGGTCGCCAATAAAGCCGCCGGCGTCTCGCAGCCCGCGCTTTATGAATCGGTTCTCCTCGATGACGAGGTGCTGGAGGCGCACGAGTTCGTCCACGGTGATTGGCCGCTTTCCAGCTTGGGCGACGGCCCTCATCCACCGCTCAAGGCGGCTTCGCGGCGGGCGCTCGCCTTCGATCTGATAGGATGCCTGGCTGTCCGATAGAAGGAGGAATCTTGCCGCACGGGCGATGATCCCTTTTCCGATCTTTCCGATGAGTTCTCTGGCTTCCGCATCCCAGCGGTGGGTGACCGTTTCGACAAGGTATTCGGTGCGCCTTAAAACGGGGCAGAATGCAGGGGTTCCGAGAAGATTGTCCCGCACGCGGTGACGGGGCGAATTCACAGGGGTCGATGTAAAGTAGCTGGCGGTGTCAAGCGCTTCAACATAGTTTCCCCGTTCCGCGTCCGGAATATCAAGGCGTGTACCGGTCAGCCATTCATAGAAGAACCAGATTCGGCGAGTCGCGCTGCTTGTCGGCTCGGCTTCGATCAGCGCCGCGATCTCATTTGCCGGGACGATGTGAAACAGCTTTTTCAGGACCAACAGGTCGATCGTCTCGTGCCTCAGTGCGAAAGACAGATGTCCAAACAAGCTGTCCTTTGGAGTGAAGCGCTTGTCGAAGATCGTCCAATCCTCATGTGCTCTCCTGGAGCCATATATGAAGCTCTTCGCGACGCATGAGGGAAGACGAACAGGGGCTGCGATCCCGTATTTCTGGACGAGAGCGGCATACCCAACAGGCGCCGTATCCGATGGCACGATTCGTTCCTGGAAAACCGCCGGATTTGCAGGATTGGCTGTCATGCCCTCTCCTTTGTTATCGAAAAGCGAACCGCGCCATCGAAAGATAGTTAAAGTGAAGAGTGCGATCGAAAAATGCTTACATCGAAGCGTCATCGAAAAACAATCAAATCTTGTCGAGAATATCGAAAATTCATTATATCCGCTATAAATTACATCGAAAACGAGTTTAGTCATCGAAAAACGATTAAAAAAATGAGGAAATATAGGAAATACGATTAGCATCCTTCAAGAAGCGGCGGCGCCCATTAAGGTTGTCGCTTGCATCCACTTATTTACTGGACTGCACTCACGAGATCGGACCGCGTCAGGAGCCCTTTTCCGCTACCTGGCACTTCCCACGCTTTTGAAGGGCGTGCTGCAAAAGTACACGCTCGGGACTCTTAGTTGCCCAAAGCCAGATTTCTTTCCCCCATTTCCGACTCGATCATCTCAGCAAAGAATTCCCAAACAACGACCTGATCGTCCCTACCCGGACGCCAAATCTTCTCGGTCTTTTCGAGCAAAGTGATCGGTGAAACATCCTCATATGCAGCCCACCGTGCAGCTAGGTAGCCACGCATCTCGTCATGTCGAAACTCATAGGTCTTACCCTCGGTGGTTCGTACAACACGGACATCCCTTTCGTGCAACCCATCGAGCAAATCCTCGTCGAGATCGACCCCCGGTATGAAGTGCCGTTTGCCTTCTACCACAAGCTCCCATGTCTTTCGGCAAAGCGCGTTGACAGGATATCCCACCAAGAATGCGCTGAGGGGCTGGTACCGCGAGTACTTGCAGCATCTCGACCTGCGTATTCAGCCGGTAGCGCGAGCGCCAAAATATTCCGAGGCTCAGAGGCAGGCGGCACTTGAGCACTTTCGCACCCATGATCGTTGCATCTCTGCGACGATGATGGCGCTTGGCTATCCCGGACGAGGGACCCTGACCGCATGGGTCCGCGAGGCCTTTCCGGAGACGCGAACATCGATGGTGGGGCGATCGTGGCATCCTGGAAATTCCGAGGCGGTGCGGCAAGCTGTGGGTCATCGGACTATGCAATGGAGATGACAGCGCTCAACAGGTCGCTGACCGGCTGGGCGTCTCAAGGCCGACATCATACAGCTGGAAGGACCAGCTTCTCGGTCATGAGGCCCCATCATCCATGAAACGCTGCAAAGCCAACTCCAAGATGCCTGAACGTGAGGAGCTCGAGCGACAGCTTGAAGCCCTCCAGCGCTGCACCACCGAAAACGGCAGTTCCGGCGGCCCGGTCTACTCCACCGAGGCGCGCCTGTTCGGCCTCCACCACCTGGGGGTCAGCCCCATGCGCCTTGAACCTGGCAATTTCGCTGTCGATATGAGTTCGATCCTGGACGAGATCAGATCCAAAGGCGACAGCCACGACAACGACCGCTACAAGGCCCCTACAACGAATTGGTCGGCGCGGGCCAGGAGCCTTAAAGAAGATGAACCTCGGACGGGCGGCCCTTATCAATAAGGCTTATCCCGTTCGCAAAGGGACACACCAGTAATAGCGTGAGTGGTCCAGCCCAATGTCCCGGCTAAAAGTGCTAATGCAACTACTAGGTAAGCACGGGAAATGACCGTTCTCAGATCATGGGAGATCGAGCGATTTGTCGCTCGCATATTCTGAGTCAGTTTTCAACGTCGCTGCTAACCGAAGAATTACCGCTCCGGGCCGCTTCCGGGCCGAGAGGCGTCTGCCGCTGAGCGCCAACAGCGGTCATTGATATTTGCGGTCGCATCGTACCCGAGCATGGAGAGCTTCCGCCGACGAGCTTTGAGTACCTACTGCGCGACCGAAACCGTCTCACGAACCTGCCTGACAGCATTGAAGACCTCTCCGGGCATGCCGAACCCTGGAGCGCCATAGAGTAAACACAGCTCTTCCCTGTGACGGTCGGGGTCGAGCAGGACCTCCGCCAAATGATCGAAGCGTCGCAGTTCCTCGGTGCTGATATCCGCGTCTGGGGATGGCATCGCCCCCCAGTCGTCCCACGGCAGCATCTCGACCTTGTTCAGGCTGGCGAGGTCACGGATCATATTTGAGGCGATGAACCAGAAGCCGCCTTCATCGAAGATGCCAAAGCGATTGGGGTCGTCCTCGCCACGCCGGCAGAGTTGCCAGGCCTGGGCGGCCAGCAGGAACTGACCCGACGGCAAGTCGAGAGTGTCGAAGACCAGCCCCAGTTCTGCACGCTGAAAGTCATCGATCTGAAAATCGACCATCCGCCAGCGATCACCATTCCAGACCTCCACCACCCAGTGGTCGATCGCCTTGTCGGGAGCGAAATAAGTGCCGAAACCGCACCGCGACCTGGCCGCACGGCCGTTCGCTCGCAAGGCCGACACCGCGAGCAGCGAGAAATGGCTGCAGACACCAACCGCGCGACCCGCAGCAGGACGTGGTGAATTGCCCCCCGCAAGGAGGCCGTCCAGCACGGCGTCCACCGATCTCCTTTGCGAGAGTTCACGGCGCTCCGGAGTCAGCTCTTCGCCATATCTCGACGCCCAGTGTTCGTGAAGCATTCTTCCCTGAATCCAGGCGGCTAGGTCGGCGATGTCCGTTGGAGCGCCTGCCAGCCCGACCTTATTCTTCTTTGCCGTGGAATGCGGGCCCGGCTCTCGGAAGTAGTCGAGCGTAACCATGTCCATGAGTATCCTCCAAGGCCGGATGATCCAGCGAGGGCGCATTGGTGTCAAGCGCACGGCGAACGCCCGCTTCGGGCCGAAGGGCTGTTGGTTTCCACGCAGAACTGAACCGGCTCAGTTCCGCGTGGAAACCAACAACACGCCACATGGCACGCCTATAGAGCGATGCGATAGGGGTGATGCCATGTCATGCTGTGTCCCCATCGATACATCCATTTCGCCGCATACCCAAGGCCCCGGCGCGCGGGACGAGGCATGGGCGGCTAGCCGCGATGCGGGCGGAGGATCAAGGGAGATCGTGCTGTCCGTGCCGGACATGGGCTGCGCGGCATGCATCGCTAAAATCGAAAAGGCTCTGCGCGCCCTACCTGGTGTCGAAGCCGCACGCGTCAACCTTACGGAGCGACGCGCGGTGGTGCGCTGGCGCGGCGAGAGGGAGGGAATGCCAGATTTCGTAGAGGAGCTCTCAGCGATCGGATATTCATCCCACCTCGCTTCATGGGAGGATGATCGGTCAGACGGACGGCTTTCGGAGCTAGTGCGCGCTCTCGCGGTGGCCGGATTCTCCGCGATGAACATCATGGTGCTGTCGGTCTCTGTCTGGTCCGGTGCCGATCCCGGTACGCGCCAGGCCTTCCACCTGCTCTCCGCTGCACTCGCCCTTCCGGTCATCATCTACTCCGGCCGCATATTCTACAGGTCGGCCTGGTCGGCGGTCATTCGCGGACGGACAAACATGGACCTGCCGATCAGCGTCGGCGTGCTGCTGTCTTTCGCGCTCAGCCTCTACGACACCTTCAATGCGGAAGAAGCCGTGTATTTTGAAGAGAGCACATCGCTGATCTTCTTTCTGCTGGCGGGCAGAGCCCTCGATCATCTCATGAGCCGGGCGCGTTCCGCGGTCGAAGTATTGGCGAAGCGCGCTCCGCGTCGCGCGTTTGTCCTTCTCCCGGACGGATCGTCGGAATATGTGCCGCTTTCCGAGATAGAACCCGGCATGCAGATGATCGTCGCGGCCGGAGACCGCGTACCAGTCGACGGGACCGTCATCAGCGGCACTTCCGCAATCGACTATTCCCTCCTGTCCGGTGAAAGCTGCTGGTTGGATGTAGCCGCTGGCGCACAATTGCGATCTGGCGTGATCAATCTTCAGAATCCCCTTGTCGTCGAGGCAACTGCCACATCCCACACCTCCTTTCTCTCGGTAATCTCTCGCATGATGGAGGCGGCCGAGGGCGGCAGGGCCGGATATCGACGGCAAGCGGATCGCGCGGCGCGCCTTTATGTGCCTGTAGTTCACGGGCTCGCGCTGCTGTCGTTGCTTGGATGGCTATATTTCGGCGGCGACCTCCATCGCTCCATCTCCGTAGCGGTGGCGGTGCTCATCATTACCTGCCCCTGCGGATTGGGTCTCGCGGTGCCGATCGTGCAGGTGATGGCCGCCCGCCGCCTCTTCGAGCGTGGTATCATTGTCCGTGACGGCTCCGCTCTCGAGCGGCTGAAGGAGGTAGACGTCATCGTCTTCGATAAGACAGGCACGTTGACAATCGGCGAGCCGCGCATCGTCAACGCCGCTGAGATCGCCTCGGATTATCTTGCGATAGCCAAGGATATGGCGCGACATTCCCGGCATCCCGCGTCGGTCGCGATCGCTCGTGTTCCGGGCGTGGCTGCCATTCAGCATCTGGGTGCGATCGAGGAAGTCCACGGCTTCGGCCTGGAGGCACGCGCCGGAGAAAATGTCTATCGGTTGGGACGCCCCCGTTGGGCAGTGGCATCCGATGAGGTGCAGGGTTCTTCGGGCACGGTGTTGGCACGGTACGGGGAATTGTTGGCAGACTTCTTCTTGAAGACCCGCTACGTCCAGACGCAAAGGAAGTGATTTCGGAGCTGAAACATCGCGGCTTCGACGTCCGGATTCTCTCTGGCGACAGCGCTGCCGCGACCGCCTTCGTGGCGAGACAATTGGAAATCTCGAAGTTCTCCGGCGACGTGCTTCCGGCGGAAAAGGTTGAAGCGATCGCCGCCATCAAGGCACAAGGCTGCAAAGTCCTGATGGTCGGGGACGGTTTGAACGATGCGCCGGCCTTCGCGGCAGGGCATGCATCGATGGCCCCGGCGACCGCATCCGATATCGGAAAGCGTGCCGCTGATTTCGTCTTCCTCGGTCACGGCCTCTCGGCGGTTCTTCAGGCTATCGACGTTTCGACGCGTGCTGACAGGCTCGTGCGTGAGAACTTTGCCATCGCTATCGCCTGCAACGCGGTCAGCATCCCGGTGGCTGTCCTCGGCCTCGCAACGCCACTTATCGCGGCTATCGCCATGTCGTTGTCGTCCGTTACCGTTGTGGCAAACGCGCTACGCCTAAGAGTGTTCGTCGACGGACAGACGCATGAACTCGGCACGTCCCTGGTAAAATCGGCAGCAGTAGGTTCGCGATGAGCTATCTGATTATCCTCGTCCCCGTGGCGCTGGCGATGGGCATCGTTGCCCTCGGCGCGTTCCTCTGGTCCCTTGGACGTGGCCAGTATGACGACCTTGAGGGCGCAGCCGCGAGAATACTGCTGGACGATGAAGACAATTGATCAGGAACAGCTCAAAAGCCGAAGCGTTGAGGTTTGGAGTGGGCTTCTGTTAAAAATGAGGAAAAACATGGAGAAGACAGATGGTTCTACGGATCACACTCCTGGCCTGAGCCCCGCGAATCGGGGTCTTAGACGCGCGCTTGTTCTCGACCCTTCCGAACTGGTTCATGCCCTCGGGTTCATCGGGGGAATGCTGGGGGCGGTGATCGGAATGGTGGCGGCTATCGTAGTGTCGTGGTCCGGCGGCCTCCTTTCCATAATACTCGGAGGCGTCATCGGATTGCTGGCTGGCGGCTCCATTGGCATTGTGGCCGGGGGAACAGTCGCTAGCGTGATAGGAGTACTTCGGGGAGTCACGCCGGAGAAGCTTAGACGCTGAACTCGCGCCCACTACCTCGATAACACGTCTGCCATGGTACTCATCTGCCTGTCGCGAATACCTCACTTAGCTGCCGAATTCGTCGGAAATCTCGCTATCAGAAGGCGCGTTGGTAATCGCATTTAAGCGAAGACGCAGGTTCGCGCGCCCGCTGACCTTCCTCCTCGAGGACTCCCGACTGCGAATATCACCGATGAATGACTGGAAACGACGAATCGGTCGATTCTGGATAAGCAATTCGACGACATGCCCACAAAGACGAGGAAGCCATTGACTGCGAACTCGGTCGAACTCGTTTCGATGTCATGATTGCGCGGACTACAGTTTGCTCTGGATCAAACGGCGGCAAAATAAAAGAGTCCTGGAACGGTGGATCAGCAGGTGTTGATAGCAGGGTCGAGACGGCCGAAGCAGGCAGGCGCTATCCCTTTCATGGCGCTCTCACCCGACAGGTGAAGTTCCAGTAAGATCGTGAGCGGCGAACGTTCCGCCGTGAAATTTCGCCGAGACTGGATCCTCGGTATCAGGAAGCCTCAGGACTTCTTCCGCATAACGCTCCGCGTTATCTTGGGGGCGATAGCCTAGTTCCAGCGCCCGTGCATTATCCCAGAGCGACCGATCGTTTGCTGAGACGCCATAGACAATTTCGTGGCCTCGGATGTCCGCTTCCAATGCAACTATGGACAGATGCTGCATGTCTCGATGGCTGATCCACGTCGACAGCGTGCGCCTATCATAGGGTCGCTCCGCACAGGTCCCGATCCTAACGCTGATGCATGTTAACCCGAACTTATCAGCGAACATCTGCGCGGCGGCTTCACCAAATGCCTTGCTGAGGCCATAACCGCAATCCGGCCGCACCGGAACCTGATGATTGATCTTCCGTTCGCGGAGATAGTAGCCCACCGCGTGATGACTACTGGCAAAGACGATGCGCTTAACAGCGTTGCGGCGCGCGGCATCGAACAGCGCATAGGTTGCGGCAATGTTGAGCGGCAGGATGTCATCCCAGTCGCCAATGCGGGAAATGCCGGCCAGATGCACCACCGCGTCAACGCCTTTCATAGCCTTTGCGATCGCATCCGCGTCGGTGAGGTCCGCCTGCACCGCTTCCTCGTTTGCGGCGAGGCCCGGCATCGGCAAGCGGTCCAGAAGCCTGACGTTGGGATAGCGGGAAGCCAGCGCTGGCCGCAACACCGTTCCGATCCGGCCCGCGGCGCCGGTCAGGAGCACATGATTGATGCTCATTTCAATCTCCGAGCCTGACATCCAGCGCGTCCCGCAGGGCGTCTCCGACGAAATTCAGCGCAAGCACGGTCAGGAAGATGGCAAGGCCGGGGAAAACCCCCATCCACCAGGCATCCCAGTATTGCATCGACGTGGAAAGCATCGATCCCCAGGTCGGTGCCGGCGGCTGCACGCCCAATCCCAGAAAGGACAAGGCGCTTTCGGTGATGAGCGCCGCCGAGGATTTGAGCGAGGCATAGACGAGAACATTGCCCCTGACGCTCGGCCAGACATGCCGGCGCAATATCCTCGCGTCTCCCATGCCGATCGCCCGGGCGGCCTGCACGAATTCGCTTTCGCGCACCGTCAGGACCTGGCCGCGCACCAGCCGCGCGAAACCAGGCGCATTGACGATCGCAATGGCGATAATGGCGTTGAACAGATCCGGACCGAGAACCGCGATGATGGCAAGCGCCAGAATGATCATCGGAAAGGCGAGCAGCCCGTCCATGACGCGCATCACCACATCGTCGTACCAGCCGCCGAAATATCCGGCGGAAAGGCCGATCACGATGCCGACCGCAAGAGACGCGGCAATAGACAGCACCATGACCTGGAGAGACGTCGTCGAGCCGTAGATGATCCGGGAAAGGATATCGCGGCCGAGTTCGTCCGTCCCGAACCAGTAGCTCGCATCGGGCGGCAAAAGGATGGCTTCGTAGTCGATAGCGGTCGGATCGAACGGGCTGATGACGGGCGCGGCCATGGCGCAGACCGCCAGCAGGCCGAGGACAAGCAGACCGAACCGGCCAAGCCTATGCCGCCAGACCTTTGCCAGCGTCTGGAGCGCGCCGCGTGTCCGCATAGCCGGAGCCGCGGGTTGGACGGTTATGGACGTGCTTGCCAAGGTCACAGGCTCACCCTTCTGTCGAGGAGGAAATACAGGATGTCGATCAGGATATTGACGAGCAATACGCCGACCACGACGGTCAGGATGGCGCCCTGGACGACCGTGAAGTCACGCTCGAAGATCGCATCGACGATCATGCGGCCGAGGCCCGGAAGCGAGAAGACGGTCTCGGTGACGACGGCGCCGCCGATCAGCGTGCCGAGCTGCAGGCCGACCACGGTCACCACCGGCACCATGGCGTTGCGCAGCGCGTGCCCGGCGATCACCCGGAATTCGCCGGCGCCCTTGGCGCGCGCCGTCCGGATGAAGTCCTGGGACAGGATGCCGAGCATGGCCGCGCGCGTCTGGCGCATGACCAGGGCCGCCTGCGCCGTGCCGATGGTGATCGTCGGCATGATCATCAGCTTGAGGCTGGTCAGCGGGTCGACCCAGATCGGCACGTAGCCGGACGGGGGCAGCCAGCGAAGCGTGATCGAAAAGAACATGATCAGCAGGATACCGATCCAGAAATAGGGAACGGCCATGCCCGACATGGCGACGACGCTGACGGTGGAATCGATCCATCTGCCGCGATACAGCGCTGCGATCGTCCCGAGCGGCACGCCGATGATCAGCGACAGGGCCATCGCTCCCAATGCCAGCTGCAGCGTGACCGGAACCCGATCCGCCAGCATTTCGACCACCGGCTGGCGCGTCTTGATCGAGCGCCCCAGATCTCCCGTGGCGGCGCGACCGAGCCAGTTCACGAACTGGACCGGGATCGGCTGATCGAGCCCCAGCCGTTCGCGCACCGCCTGGCGCTCCTCCACTGTCGCCCCTTCGCCAAGGATGCTGATCGCCGGATCGCCGGGGAGCATCAATGTCGTGGAAAACACCACGACGCTCATGACCAGCAGGACCGGAATTAGCTGCAGAAACCGGCGAATAAGAAAGCTTATCATCTCGCTTCACTCCTCCCGAATTGGCCGGGCCTCTTACCTGCCGTCCTTCGATTGCGCCGCGCCCTCCGCCTGCAGCGCCGCAATGATCGCCGGCTCCGTCGCGAAAAAATGCTGCTGCATCGCCTTCACCGCCCGCTCCGGATCGTGCGCCTCCATCGCTTCCAGAATTGCCACGTGCCGCCGGAAGGTTTCGTTCGGGTCACGCACATGACGCTGGGAATGAAGGGCTCGCATGCTGGCTTCGATCGGGCCGGACAGCGCCTCGAAAAGATTGACGATCAGGACGTTGCGGCTCGCGCGCACCAGGAGCATGTGGAATGCCGCGTTTGTCGGGATCCAGACTTCGGAATTGGTGCGGTTCTCGTCCAGGATGCGGACGATGCGGCGCAGCTCGTCCAGCTCCTCGTCGGTGATGAGGCTTGCGGCAAGGCCGGCCGTATGGGTCTCGATCGCGCGGCGCAGGTCAATGACATCGCGCAACCGGTCGGCCGAAACCCGCACGGCAAACTCGAAATATTGCGCCAGGGGCCGGGAGCTCTGGCTGCGCACCACCGTCGGCTTACCGTGACGAATCTCGACGACACCCATATCAGCAAGGCGCTGGAGCGCCTCGCGGAGCACCGGCTTGCTGACGGCAAACCGCCGCGCGAGCTCCACTTCGGACGGCAAGGCATCTCCGGGCTTCACGCTGCCGGAGGAAATAAGATCGGTCATCTGGTCGATGAGCACGTCCGCCAGGCGGGCGCGTCCCACCGTTTCGATACGCAGGTCCTGCATCAATGTCCTCTTCTCAACTACTCATCTGATGAGTTGACGTCATGTTAGTACTTGATGTAGGAGTCGAGGGCAAGAGGAAAGCGCCGGTCAAACGGTTTTCGGCGCCAAGGGGAGGAAATGATGAGAAAACAGCTTGTATTTTCAGCACTTGCGCTAATGGCGACGGTACCGATGGGAGTGGCTGCCACGGCGAAGGAGCCGCGCGTGGGCGGCACCATAACCCAGGCCGTCGACCTGGAACCGGTGACGCTGGATCCCGCCTTCGGCAATGCGCCCGGCAAGGACCGCGCCTTTTTTACCATGATACTCGAGAACCTCTTCGTTCAGGATCCAAAGGGCAATCTCGTCCCGCAGCTCGCGAAATCCTGGGAAATCGCGCCTGACGAGAAGTCCATCACTTTCAAACTGCGTGAAGACGTGACCTTCCACGACGGCACGCCCTTCAACGCGGAGGCGGTGAAGTTCAATTTCGACCGTCTGGTCGATCCGGTCGTCAAACCGCGCGCCAGGCAGTTCGTGACTGATCTCAAATCGACCGACGTCATCGATGCGCTGACTGTCAGGGTCAACTTCACCAACCCCTCCGGTGCGGTCATTTCCGGTCTTGCCAACGATGCCGGCATGATCTCCTCGCCGACCGCGGTGAAGAAGCTCGGAGAGGACTATGGACGCAATCCGGTCGGCACCGGGCCGTTCCGCTTCACGGGCTGGACCGGCGGCAACCGCATCGAGGTCGCCAAATTCGAAAAATACTGGGGCAAGGACGAAGCGGGACGGCAATTGCCATATATCGACGGCGTCATCACCCGTTTCATTCCGAATACAACGGTCAAGATCGTCGAGGTGCGCTCTGGCAATGTCCAGGTCGGCGACCTGGTGCAGGTCAAGGATTATGCCCAGATCGAGAGCGATCCTGCGACACAGCTGGTCGAAAACCCCGTCGGCACGGCGCAGTACATGTCGTTCAACCTGACGCGTCCGCCGTTCAACAATATCGAGTTCCGCAAGGCGGTCGCGATGGCGATCGACCGCAACGTGATCTCGAAGGTCGTCGCCAAGGGCGAAGGCATTGTTTCGCCCTTCTTCGAGCCACCCAGCTCCTGGGCCTATTCGGACAAGGTCGTCGGCCATAAGTTCGATCTTGAGGAAGCCAGGAAGCACCTGAAGGCATCCGGCTTTACGGGCGGCATTTCGCTGGCGATCATCCAGCGCGATCCAGACACGCAGATCGCCCAGATCCTGCAGTCGCAGCTGAAGCAGATCGGCATCGACGTGAAGATCGAATCCTTCGAACGCCAGGCCTGGCTCGATCGCATTCTGAAATACGACTACGATTTCGCGCTCCAGCGCGCCAATACCCCGCGTGTCGATCCCGACATGAGCTTTTCGGTCTATTACAGCCGCAAGGCCCCGTCGAACTATGCCGGCATCAAGGACGACAAGATCTTCGACGGCGTCGATGCCGCCCGCGGCACCACCAACCAGGCCGAGCGCGCCAAGATCTACGCGAACATCCAGCAGACCATCCTCGACAACTATTATCAGACCTTCCTGTTCTGGCGCGCCAACAAGGACATCAAGCGCGCCGAAGTCATGGGCATGCGCCGGGAACTCAGCGGCAACTGGCTCTTCGACCGCGCCTGGATCGCTGCGAAATAATGCTGATGGCATCTTCGCACTCGCTGCTCGAGATCACCGATCTCGCCGTCAGCTTCGCAACGCCGGCCGGTCAGGTTCGCCCGGTTGACGGCATCTCGCTGCGGATCGGCAGCGGCGAGACGCTCGCGCTCGTCGGCGAGTCGGGTTGCGGCAAGTCCGTCACCAGCCTGGCGATCCTGAGATTGCTTGCCGAGAACGCAACGGCGGAAGGCAGCATCCTTTTGAGGACGAAAGGCCAGCCGCCCGTCGATCTCGTAAACCTGTCCATTGGCGAGATGCGCCGCATCCGCGGCAACCGTATCGCGATGATCTTTCAGGAACCAATGACCTCTCTCAATCCGCTCCAGCGGATCGGAAAGCAGATCATCGAAAGCATCAACCTGCACCATGCCATGCCGACGAAAAAGGCGCGGGAACTGGCTGAAGAAACGCTGCGGCTCGTCGGTTTTGCCGAGCCGGCCAGGCGGATGCGCAACTTCCCGCACGAGCTTTCCGGCGGCATGCGGCAACGGGTGATGATCGCCATGGGGCTGGTATGCCGGCCGGCCTTGCTGATCGCCGACGAGCCGACCACCGCGCTGGACGTGACCATCCAGGCGCAGATCCTCGACCTCATGCGCAAGCTGCAATCGGAAATCTCGATGTCGATGCTCTTCATCACCCATGACCTGGGTGTCGTTGCGGAAATCGCCGATCGCGTGGCGGTCATGTATGCCGGACAGATCGTCGAGTCCGGCCCTGTTCGTGACATCCTGGATGCGCCCCGCCACCCTTACACGCACGGTTTGCTGAATTCGGTGCCGGAACTGGACGGCCCTCGCCGGCGTCTCCAGCCGATCCCGGGAATGGTGCCCGACCGGAACAGCCTGCCCGGCGGCTGTCGTTTCGCGCCGCGATGCCGGCATGCGGTGACCGGGCTCTGCGACGCCCAGGTCCCGCCTCTCGAAACCATGGAAAACGGCAATCAGGTCCGCTGCTTGCGCTGGCGCGAACTCGTGGAGGTGCTGGATGTCGTACATGCCTGATGCACCGCTTGTCGAAGTCACCAAACTGCGGAAATGGTTTCCGGTCCGCTCGCCCCTGTTCAGCCGCGGCAGGCAGCAGCTCCGGGCCGTCGACGACATCTCGCTAACGATCGCAGCCGGCGAGGTCCTGTCTGTGGTCGGGGAAAGCGGCTCGGGGAAATCGACCCTCGGCCGCGCGGTCCTGCGCCTGCAGCGGCCGACATCCGGCTCCGTGCGGCTGGCCGGGCTGGATCTCGGCACGCTCGGCAGATCGGCGCTCAGGACCGAGCGGCGGAAGATGCAGATGATTTTCCAGGACCCGTTCTCCTCGCTCAATCCGCATATGAGCATCGGCGATGCGCTGGCCGAGGTCTTCGAGGTCCACAGGATAGGGTCCAAGGCAGACCGGAGCGAGCGGGTGAGCCGCCTGCTCGAACGCGTCGGCCTGCCCCGCTCGGCCGCATCCCGCTTTCCACACGAATTTTCGGGCGGCCAGCGCCAGCGCATCGGCATTGCCAGGGCGCTCGCCTCCGAACCTCGGTTCATCGTCGCCGACGAGCCGGTATCGGCGCTCGACGTCTCCATCCAGGCGCAGGTCATCAACCTGCTTCAGGACCTCAAGGACGAGCTTGGACTGGCGATGATGTTCATTTCCCATGACATGGCCGTCGTGCGGCAAATCTCGGACCGCGTCGCCGTCATGTATCTGGGGCGCATCGTCGAGATCGGACCGACGGACCAGGTCTTCGCCAATCCGGCCCATCCCTATACGGCGGCGCTGCTGTCTGCCGTGCCCGTCGCACGCGCCGGAACGAGACCTAGCCGCATCCTGCTCAAGGGCGATATCCCCTCGCCCATTTCTCCGCCTTCCGGCTGCGCGTTCCGGACGCGCTGCCCTTACTCTTTGCCCGCCTGCGGCGACGATCGCCCGGCAATGCGCCGGGTCGGCGAAAACCACGACAACGCCTGCATTCGCGACGATATCGACGCGTTGAAATCAAAAGGAGCTGAAAGCCGTGCTTGAAAATCGACCGGCCCCACTCGACGACGACACAAGGGAAAAGCTGCGGACGGTGACGACCGCGACGCTGACCACGCTGCTCCTCAAAAGAGGTTTCGACAACACGTTCATGATCGGCGTTAAACCCGTCATGACCGGCAAGCGCCGCATGGTAGGCCAGGCGTTTACGATGCGTTACATCCCTTACCGGCCGGATCTCGGCAACGTGTTCCAGCGGGACAATCGCAAGGATCTGCAGCGCATCGCCGTCGAGACCGTGCCGCCGGGGGATGTTCTCGTCATCGATTCCCGCGGCAATGCCGAAGCCGCCTCCTGTGGTGAGATCCTCATGATGCGCATGATGGTGCGCGGCGTCGAAGGCGTCGTCACCGACGGGGGGTATCGCGATTCCCCCTCGATCGGCGAGCTCGACATCCCGACCTTCCACCAGACGCCATCGGCGCCGCCGATCATGGTCAAGCATCATCCGGCCGATATCGGCTGCCCGATCGCCTGCGGCGGCATCGCGGTCTTCCCGGGCGACATCATCGTCGGCGACGACGAGGGTGTGGTCGCCATACCGGCGGGGGTGGCGGCCGAGATCGCCGAGGAAGCGGTCGCCAAGGAGGCGGTCGAGGAATATATCGCCCAATGCGTTCTCGCAGGCGAGCCGATCGTCGATATCTATCCGCCGACGCCTCTCGTCCATACCCGGTTTACGGCCTGGATTGCCGCCGGCAAACCCGCCCTCCCTCCATTTTCAATCGAGAACTGACCTCATGAAGATCGTCGATCTGAAGGCGCGCTGCGTCGCCATTCCGCTCAACGCGCAGCTGCGCAGCAATACCGGTGTCCATCCGGGTTATTTCATGCGCACCATCATCGAACTGGTGACCGACGAGGGCATCGTGGGCCTCGGCGAGGTGGGCGGCGGCGACCAGCGCGGCGCCATTCTCAAGCTCAAATCGCGGCTTGTCGGCCTCGATCCGTTCCATACGGAAACCATCAAGGCGAAGATCCTCCGCAACACCTATTTCCAGTCCAACGCGCGCATCTATGCGGCGATCGAAATCGCCTGCATGGATATCCAGGGCAAGGCGATGAACCGCCCGATGCACGATCTCATGGGCGGCAAGGTCCGCGATCGCGTCTCCTTCATCGGTTATCTCTTCTGGCGTTACGATCGGCCCGACGGCAAGGACGATCTCGGCGCCGAAGACGTCGCGGATCATTGCGCCGAACTCGCCGAGACCCTCGGCGTCAAGTCGATGAAGCTGAAGGCCGGCGTGATGCCACCCGCCGAGGAGGCGCGCGTCCTGGAACTCTGCCGGGACCGCCTCGGTAACGACTTCGGGCTGCGCATCGACCCGAACGGCACCTGGTCGGTCGGGACCGCCGTCAAGATAGGCAAGCGCCTCGAAGACCTCGACATCGAATATTTCGAAGACCCCTCCTGGGGTCTTGAGGGAAATGCGGCCGTGCGAAGCAAGATCCGCGTGCCGATCGCCACCAACATGTATCCGGCCCGTTTCGACGACCTCGGACCCGGCATTCGGATGAATGCCGCCGACGTCATCCTGACCGACCTACATTACTGGGAGGGTCCGCGCGGCGTGAAGGATCTCTGCGCGGTCTGCCGGACCTTCCAGATCGGCGTCGCCATGCATAGCGGATCCGAATTCGGCATCGAGCTTGCCGCAATGCTGCATACGGCTGCAACCGTTCCGGACATGATCTATGCAGGTGATGCGCACTATCACTACCTTATGGACGATATCATTGTCGGGGGTCCGATGCGCTACGAAAACGGCCAGATCCAGGTCCCAACCGGCCCGGGGCTCGGTGTCGAACTGGACCCTGACAAAATGGAGAAATACGAGCGCTACTACGAGGAGAAGGGAGACTACTACGCGCGCTTCCGGGCCGATCCTCGACGCCCCGATTGGCATCCGGTGATCGGGGGCTGGTGAGACCGAAAGGCATCACAGTCCTTAACCGGTTTGGACTGCCAACGCTGAAGCTTGGCACGTCTCCTCCGTTGGCCGTCAGCTACAGCGATGCACCACCCACACCTGAGTGAACGTTTGAAGCCGAACCCATGAGTTCATTCGTTCGACGATCGGCCATAAAATTGCGCGGAATTGTAAACACGCGAGACGCTGCGGCGTGCGCGGATAAGAGTTGCTAGAATGGGGTCAGAACAAGATGGGGTAGTTGCCGTCTCCCCTCAAGGCATTGCAAAATGCCAAGATGATGTGGTTGTAGCCCACAGGACGGAGAAGACCGCAAAATGGAAGACACGATGATTAATGGCGGAGACGGGGCGCGAAGCTGCCGCTCAATGGACGGATCTCCTATTTCCTCGGCAGGCGCATATTGCGAAAGTCAACGATGCCTTGAATGGATACGAAACCTGAGCCCTGTTCCTGAGAGCCTCTAAGTAGCTGAAACTCCAAGTACTGGCGTACAAATCGGTGGTTCGGCGTAAAATCGAATCATGGCCAGAGAAGCCAATTTGTTCCACAAGCTATTCTGCAAATTGGCTGGCTACACACTGTTTCGTATCCGGAGTGAGCCGGGCCGGCGCATCGCTCCGTCATCAAAAACCTAGAGGTCAGTTACCTCGCCTCTGGCATAGGAGCCAACGACGGCTGCCCTCAGCACGCTCAAGAAATCTTGAGATTGTGCGAAGCGTCTCACTTTTGGCACTCAGACCTCCCCGTTAGGCTTGGGACGACTATCGAAAATCCAACGGAGGATCCCGACAACAGCGCGGCGCCGGACAAGCATCTGGATTTGCCGAGTATGTGGCGCCGAAAGCCCTTCCCTAGGCTCTGTTTCCTCTCAGAGCATCCTTGAAGAGTTCAGACGCCTTCGTGCCGCCCCGATCGGGATAATAACTCTCAGCATTCCAGATGGCCCTACAGTAACGGTTCCTAACTCAGAGGCGGCATTGTTTTCGCTCGAGCTATGGCCCTCGTCCGATATCCACACCGTGACCACCGTCAGAAACACTCTCGTCGACGTTCTTCGCGGTGCGAGGACGATCCGGGAGGGACGAAAAGCATTTATTGATGCTGCTCTCCAACTCGGTATCAAGGTGGACGCTGAGTAGCCGCGGTGTTGTTACCCTAATGGCCTGTCCAGATTGATCTGCTTCTCCACGGTATTGTTGATGAAGTCCCAGCGCATGCCGATCGGCTGCCTCTCCAGGTCGTAATGACCGTTGAAGTACTGGATCAAGGCTGCCTCGCCTCCCATGTCTTGCCAGTCGTTGTCGCGCCAGCCCCGATAAACTCGGGCGTATGACCGGAAATCGACCAACTCGCAAGAACGGTAAAAGTCCTCCCGCATCGCTTCGACGAACTGACCAGCCGCATCGATCAGTTTCTTCCCTGCTGACCTTCGCCATCGATATATCCTCGATATAGACCGAAATATCAGGTCATAGGATCTTGATCGATGAGCAACCGCGCGCAAACACCGGCCTTTGTATTTGGGGCGATGGCTTATGCAGGAACGCACCCAGCGCCGCGAAGTCGCGGAGCGATCCGGAACTTTTCCTTCCATCAAAGGTTTGGTCTCATCACGATCCGTGAGGAGGAAACAGCCATGATGGATTGGAACAGAGTCGAAGGTAACTGGAAACAGATGAAGGGCAAAATCAAGGAACAGTGGGGGAAACTCACTGACGACGACCTTGATATGATCGCTGGAAAACGCGACCAGCTCGAAGGCAAGATTCAAGAACGGTATGGCTATGAAAAGGATCGTACGCGTAAAGATATAGACGATTGGTACGGTCGCCAGAATTTCCACTGATTACTGACCCCGGTCCGTGAACTGACCCCATAAAGTTGGACGGTTCAATGGCTGGGATGATTTAAGGGCTGGGACCTGTATTGCACAGGGCTCAGCCCTTTGAGTTTCATCCGGATACGATCGTTGTTGTAGTATTGAATGTAGTCCTCTGCAGGATCGGCCTGTCCTCGTCATTGAGGCGGCTCACTGCCTTGCCGAGCTCCGCGTTCGTTAGGTGGTATGGTGACAGCGATCGATGAACGCAGGGACCATCCCGGCCGTTGCCATCTTTCACGAGGGTCGAATGGCCGCCCTTTCACCGAGATATGCTGTTCGCGAAGAACGCGATCGCAGCTGGACAGTGTATGACACCTTTACCGACCGCTATCCGTCGACATGGTGTTTAGTCGATCTGTCAGAAAGCCAAGCCAACATCTACTGCGCGATCATCAATGCCAAGGACACCGACCGTATTCGCGGTGACCTTAGTTAAGGCAATTGTGGCGCGGGGGCGAGAAACCTCCGGAACGAACCATCAACTGGAGGATTGTGTGTCCGTGGCGATCCGCGACAAGGAGCGAGCAAATGCCGAACGAGAAAAAGCCGGACGAACAGCAGAAGAAGCCCGAACAACAGCCCTATCAAAACCCGGGCAAAGACAAGAATCACCCGGGAGACGACGCGGCCGTTGACGCCTCGACCGAGCCTCGAACAGGGGAGCCGGCAAAGCGCTGAATAAAGTTCCGGCTGGGTAAGGCCCGGGCCATAAGGACTTTCCAAGGAATGAGAAACGGCATCATCGGCCGTCCGCCCGTGGTTAGGGCGATGGGTGGAACAGAGGCATCCCCTTAAAAGTTCTGCCGCATGCCACTGACGCACCACGAGAGACAAGAGATCTTCGAGGAAGGGAAGCATGCCGCCTCCCTCGAGCAAAGCTCTATCGTTTGCCCCTATCTGGATGACGTGACCACAGAGCGCTGCGCCATCTGGATGGCCGGTTACCGGTCCTTCAAGGCCGACGATGCGAACTACGCGGAGAGCCTACTCCTTTAAGTCGGTTGCTTCCCCCAGTGGGACGTGACCCTATGAAGTTCTCGACAGACTGCTTGAGGGCTCGAACGGGAAAAACGGTCGAGTCCTCTCTTGTGTGGAAAGTTTGGGCTGCCGAGGAAAAGCGCAAGCGACGTCAGCTCGGACCCGCCGTCTTCTGGTCATGCGCCAGGCATTCCGCCTGCGTCCAGACTTGCGCGCTGCAGACACCGGCCACGGTATCGGCAATGCCTTCCTGGGCGCCCTCGGTGGTTCCAACTAGCAGCCCCTGGTCGCTATTGGTGAAGGTTCGTTCCAGCAAAGAGCTTTTGTAGCGGGTCTCCTCTTTGCCGATTTTGTTGAAAAACTCCGGGGTTGCCTGCACTGCAAATCACTGATTCCACTTCCAATATCTAACGTGGAGCGAAGCAGATACTGGGACCCAGGCAAGTCGATCAGGCCGTGTTGTTTTACGAGTTCTCAATCGAAGGCCACATCCCCGCTGATCACATGCTTCGCGCGATCGACCGCTTTATCGATCTGTCGGCAGTTCGAAGAGAGCTGGCCAGTTTTTACAGTCACACGGGCCGGCCATCGATTGATCCTGAACTGATGATCCGCATGCTGCTTGTCGGCTATTGCTTTGGCATCCGTTCGGAACGCCGACTGTGCGGCGAGGTCCATCTGAACTTGGCGTATCGCTGGTTCTGTCGGCTCGGTCTTGATGGCCGCGTACCGGATCATTCCACTTTTTCGAAGAACCGTCATGGGCGCTTCCGCGAGAGTGATCTCTTTCGGCGCGTGTTCGAGATGGTGGTGTCGCGCTGCATCGAGGAAGGGTTTGTTGGTGGTGAGGGCTTTGCCGTGGACGGCAGCCTTATCAAGGCAGATGCCAATAGCCAAAGCGGTATCGAAGGAGCCACTTGGAGCGCACCGGAAAAGGCCAATCGTGCGGTCAAGGAATACGTCGCAGCCTTGGATGACGCGGCGTTTGGGTCAGCGACCGCGGTCACACCGAAGCATCTCACCTACCGATCCGGCAGCTCGTTGGACCGCCGCCAAGGGGGGCGCGGCCTTCTTTGCCTATACCGCCAACTATATGATCGATCTCGACCACGCGATCATCGTCGACGTCGAGGCGACAACCGCCATTCGCCAGGGAGAAGTGACAGCCGCCAAGCGTATGATAGAGCGCACCAGAGAGGAGCTCGGCCTTTATCCGGCTCGGCTGGCCGCTGATAGCGGATACGGATCGGCGGAGATGCTCGGTTGGCTTGTGCACCAACAAGGCATCGAGCCGCATATTCCGGTCTTCGATAAGTCCGCAAGGACGGACGGCACATTCTCCCGCGGGGACTTCACCTGGGATCGGCCGAATGACATCTACCGCTGCCCGGCAGCAAGGTGCTGACCACCAGCGGTACGATCGTCAACGACAACCAGCTTCTCTACCGCGCCAGCAAATACGACTGCGAGGTCTGCGAACTCAAAGCGAGATGTTGCCCGAAGGAACCGGCACGCAAGGTCCCACGATCAATTCATGAGGGCGCGCGGGATATGGCTCGCGATATCGCCAAGACGGAAGCCTAAGTCACATCGAGACGGCAGAGGAAGAAGATCGAGATGCTGTTTGCCCATCTCAAACGCATTCTCAAGCTGGATCGCTTGCGATTGCTAGGACCGAATGGCGCAAGGGATGAATTCCATCTCGCAGCCACCGCCCAAAAACTCAGAAAGCTCGCCAAATTGATCCCGGTGCCTGCACCCAAGCCGGCATAACGGCCACGACCCATCACAAAATCCGCAGGACCTGCCATCGCATCAAGGCATCGACGGAGAACACGCCGACTTTTTCAACGAAATCTGCCCGAAGCGGACTTCAGACAAATACAATAGCATTTCATTTGTATGGAAATTGAGAGGTTGCCAGAACAAGCTCCGCTATCCTTCGCGAACGAATTTGGCGGAGAATGTAATGAGCCGATTTGCTTCTACTCTGCTTGTTGCTCTGGCGGTGGGGTGGATGCTGTTTAGCGGCTATTGCGCCGAACCAGCAGAAGCCAGTCTCAAGTTGGTGTCGAGTTCTCGAAAGAGTTGGCCAAGCCGAGTAGTGCCATGAGGCTGAGGTGGAAAATGGCGCAAAAGAATACCGACTTCTTCCGGCGCAGTGTCGGCCGCAGTCTGCAAAACGGTATAGGCAACCCCTGCGGGGTCTTCAGAGGCTACCTCGCAGGCCAAAGCCGCATAAACAGCTGGCCCCAATAGATGCCTAGCTTGGCTGATACCTCGGCTTCCCACATTCAGGTCTGTGTGAGTGTACGCCACCGCCGCTGCCAGCATCGCTGAGCGGGCTGCATACTTTGCAGATTGCTGATCACTCCTTTTGGCTGCAGCATGAGCTGCCCAAGCCAGTGTCCGCAGCGCTTTGTCTCTTCCGCCTGCATGCCCGAACGCACGCGCACCCATAATGGCCTGCCGTGGTCGATTGTCATGAGGCTCTCTATCTTCGAACACTGCCAGCGCTACGGCGGCGCAGTCGGCCGCCCATAGCGCTGCCGGGCGCAGAAACCGTTCAGTCTTCGATGAATTTCCTAAGGTAGGGTTGTTTTGGCTCATGAGATGATCGGCCAAGTTCCAGCAGTTTCTGACCATGGCATTCGGTGGTTTCTCTCAGCAACTCGCTCCTGGCAACGGACGTCTGAATTTTGGGTCTGGAGGAGCCCTCGATAGACGCTTCAAGGGATGGCCGCATTCGGCGCAAAGTTGCAGTCAAGACACCCCAAAGTCCTGGTGTTTAGGGAGCTCCGCTCAAACGTTATCGCGAGGTATTGGAGCAAGGTTAGACTGGGGATCGGATGGCCGCAACTGGGCAAGCCTGCCATCAACCCGACCGCCTCGCCTTAGGGCGCCAAGGGAGAGGGAGAGAGAAAGGGAGCGCGACATCAGGGATTCCATTTATCGATTACCACTGGCGAGAACTCAGCGTTGCCGCGAGGGCAACTATCGCGGTACAAACAATGCGGCGGCGGAACAGTGAGAGGGTTGGGCGGAGACCTCCTGACCCTTTTGCTTTTTCAGCGTCCAGCCATCATCATTTCCAGCATCCTTGAGACGACCCGAACCTATTGTGGCTCGCGACCTGGTCCGCAAACGGCCGGTCCTTGCGCAGGATCGCTATCGTTGTCTCCAGCGATGGCGTCAGCTTCTTGAACCCGTCGCACACACTCTGCTTGCTCGTCGTCTGACAGGCCGTAAGAGCCGCACAAAGCGGCAGCATCAGAAGCAGTGACCTCTTCATCGATCGTATTCCTTTCGCGGAGAATCTGGACTGAATTGGCAAGCGAGGCAGTCGCAGCCATCTGCTTGCCTTCGGACTGGCCTATCCATCTGGCAGGAAAGAACATCAGAGCAGCGCCAAGGATTGCGGCCGCCGGCAGCTTGATCACGTCGGGGATTAGAGCGAGGATCATCACAAGCCCTCGAACCGGCTGATGAAGATGCGATCGCGGAAGATGTAGACTAGCAGCCCGAGGACGGCGACGAAGTGCACCAGCGTGATCAAGGAACGCCGAACGCGTCGGAAATGTCCCTCCCGCTGCTCACAAGGCTCGATACCTCGTAGGCCTGAGACCCGATGCCGGCGAGCGAAGCCCTACCGATATTCGAAGTAGCCGGTCCCTTGGCGCCGATCTCGGATACCTGTTCGCTGCCCCAGATATCGACCGCCTTGCGAAACGCAGCACGCCGATCGGCAAGGCCGTTATATCCGCCATTCACTGCCTTGGTGACGGCGCGAATGTCGTTCTTGTCGGCGTGCCTGTTGCAGCCGGCTTGATCCCAATACCACATCGCAGCGTTGGCGCCGATAGCAGGGTCAAAGAGCACATCCGGATTTCTCACCAGATCGAGCCCTAGCGCACGGCCGCGGGCCCGATAATTGTCTTTGTCCGTGATCTGCTTGATCCCCCTGCCGCGGTAGAGCCAGCCATCATCGGGCTCTGTATTCCCCATCCTGCCGCCATAGACTTGTTGGCGAGAGCTTTGGGATTGTTGGCATAAGGCGTTGCGGCCTGGATCGTCGGAAACCGCTTCGGCCATACCTGCACGAGACGCTTGGCGGTATAGTTCAGGGCTTCCTCAGCCACGCGGAACCCGCCGCTCTCGACGAAGCATTGGGCCATGAAATGGCAGATCCTGTTCGGCGTGGTGATGCCCCTTGCTTCAGCGAAGGACCAAGCCGCCAGCAGGCCTTCCAGAAGAACAGGCTTCGCCGCCGGCGCGAACTCCTTGAGTTCTGCGAGGTTCATTAGGTGTCCTTTCGGGAAAAGAAAAAGGCCCCCGTGAGGGAGCCTTGCGGTTATTCGGATTGTCGGGGGCGGGCAACCCTACTGTTTTACGATTAGGCCCTGCCCCGTGGGGAGTGTGAGGACGACCTGACCGTGATCGGCAGCAGCGTCCCACATGCTGTTTTGCTCTTCATGTCCCTGGAACGCATAGTCGTCCAAGACAATAGCGGCGCCCGGCACGACCCGGTCCCAGATCTTCTCAATGCTCGCCTTCTCAAAGCTCGCGGCGTTCAAGTCGACCGACAAATAAGAAATCTTGCCGATCGTTACGTTGTCGAGGGTTCCAGGCAGTTCTCCGCGAACAAGAACAGCATTCGGAAATGGCGCAGAGTTCCGTTTCGCGATCTCAAAGACATCGAAGTAGATGCCCTTGTTTCGCTGCTTGCGCCTATAGCCCGCCGGTCTGACCGCTGTGTGCACCAGCGCGGCCATATGCTTGACCGGCCCGAAAGCTACCGTTCGTCAGGAAGGAACGGCCAGGAACGAACCCCAACCTTCACGACTTGCGTCGCCCTCCCGATTAGCCTTGGATTAACCGGCAGTTGGTTATCCTGAGGGCATGGTCAACAACGTCTACAAGTTCCGGCAGGTAAAATGGGGGAACCCGCGGGAAAAGCTGAAGGTGCTTGCCGAGGATATCCAGCGCACCTTCTGGCTGGACAGGCTGACTCCAATCCAGTTCGGCGTTCTCGTCGCTGTCGTCATTGTCTTTGTGTTCACTGCTATTGCCGCTGCCGCATTCTATCTTCACTAAGCGCTGCCCGATTCCGCAAATACAGAACCCGCCGCGGTGAGGCGACGGGCTGATGATCAGTTACTTCCCTGCGGTTAGTTGTAAGAGGAGTTGCACTGCGCCCTTACACCTGCGCGGGGCACGTAAGTGTTGTCATATGCACGATACGAGCGGTACCGGTCTGCGCACCATTGCACGTGGTCAGACATGCCGCTTGTTCTCCGCTGATTAGCAACGACTCCACCGATGATGGCTCCAGCAGCGAGCCCGCCGATGATTGCCCCCGTATTGTCTCGGCGGCGGTTATCGTGGCGTCGCGTGTATCGATCGCGCCGCTCATAGCGATTACTGCGATCGTACCTGTTCCCATCGTAGCGTCGGGCATCGCGCGGAACGTATCTCGGGTCGCCTTCGCGATACTGAATCTGCTGGACAGCGGTTACCCCAGCGGGTGCTCCCGGCGCAGACGGGAAGGCTTGCGCTGAGGTGACGCTGCCGAAAGCCGTCATCAACGAAAGCACTACGAGAGCGAGCTTTTTCATTTGTGGTTTCTGCAGAGCTTGTTTCGCGCCTAACACCAGAAGGTGGCTTGCTGATAACGAATTGGCCCGTGCTTACATCGTGACGCGTTCACGAGCACAAATTTCGCTCGGCCGTCCGCCTGGAAACGGGCGGCACCTCTTCGAGGTTTGCAAGTACACCTTGTTTCAACAAGAACCGGCGAACGTTCTCCCGGATCGCGGGCAAAGGGAAAATTCCCTGGTAGGCCATCCGTCACGCCTTCGCCAATATCTCGTACGTTGCATCCCTTTTTTCTGCCGGCCAATCATCGAGCACGTCGAAGACGTCTTCTAGGCTGCCGAGCTCTTGAACATAGCGAGCTCTTTTCACCAACAACGGACTGTCGAAAAGGGTGTTTGCCATCGCTGCCTCCTCCACGAACCGCGCGTGATGGTCTCCAAAGCGGTTTCTGATCCGGTCCAAGGTGGCGATCGCCCTCGTCTGCCCCACAGTTGGCATCACATGCGCAGGCACGACCTGAATGCCGTGCTCCGCAAAGATCGCTTCTGCTTCGGTATAGTTCATTCGACTCTTGCTCCGGTCGGTATCACGAATGATTGCTCCCCATCTATGGAACAAGCGGGCACCAACAATGTTGAGCGGCGATTAGCCCGAACAAAGGAAATAAAATGCACCTGCTCAACCTCGTCACGCTTCTACTGATCATTGTCGGTGGCCTTAATTGGCTGCTCGTGGGTCTTTTCCAGTTCGACCTCGTCGCCGTACTCTTCGGGGGGCAAGATGCTGTTCTGTCCCGGATCGTCTACGTCCTGGTCGGGCTGTCGGCCCTGTATCAGATCATCCCGTTGTCGCGGGCTATCTCGATTGGAGAGCCGGCGGCAGAAGGATCTCTCGGCCATCGCCACTAAGTAATAAGGCGTTTTCACTATGGCCGCCGGCGCTTCGACGCGGGCGGCTTTTTCATTGGCCTTCATGCGGTGCCGACCCTCCTCCCGATCTCGATAGCTCTGCCCTGTTTGAATATCTTCTCCGCCGCCGCGAACTTGGCCTGCTTCACGCTGCCGCCATCCTCGAACTTTTCGCCGCGGATGGGCTTGCCGTTCATGAACGCGACCACATGCTTCAGGCATTCCTCGGCCGCTTCACCCTTCGTCGGGAATAACTTCGGCTTATCGCCGGCATCCATGACCGGGGTCGGGTGGCTGTCCCGGCAGAACTGGATCATTGCCCAGAACCCGAACCCGCCGGGGATTCGATGAGGATATGCGCTGTATTTGTTCATATTCGGTCTCCCGCAGATATGACGTCCCCGGGAACTATGACGCCGCCACGTGGATTAGTAGAAGGGATCAGTGAACGCTCATGAGGACGTTGAATATGTTGGTGACACGCTGGAAGACACCCGTTGTGATCAATGACGGCGGTATCCGGATAACCCTTACGTCGCCCGAAGAGGCCATTAATTGGCTTGCTCATGAGCGCGACCAGAGGAGCTCCAAATGGCGACATGCGTGGCAGACTTGCAGAGCCGTCCACGAGGGGCGACTTCCCGCGGATGAAGCCTGGTCCGCTGTTCAACTGGTCGCCCACGGCAGGCACTGATTGCAGCCACCGCCGCCGCGGATTGGATGGGCGTAACCGGCGAATTGGTTCATGCTGCTGTCCTCCAGTGATAGGCAAGCTCCGCCCTGTTTGATCGGCGGAGACAGCTGGGAGATGTTCGAAATGTCGTGGGGACTCGAGCGAGGGCGCATCTATAACCGGCGAGCTGACATCCATGCGCGATTCAATGGAGAGCAACGAGGAGGTATCGTCACCCGTCCGGCGCCAATGTAATCTTCTGTATTTTCACTGGCGAGACCGGCGAGAGCCACGGCTATTCTGATCGCTGGCGTCCGGACGGCGTTTTCGAATATTACGGTGAAGGCCAGGTCGGCGACATGCAGATGCAGAAGGGCAATCGCGCTGTTGCGGAGCATGCGAAGAACGGCAAGAGCATTCTCTTGTTTAAGATTGGGCCCCAGGGTGTCAAATTCGCAGACGATGTGGTCTGCGAAGGATACGAGGTCAGGAAGGCGCTGGGCCGCCTGGGCAACATTCGGGACGCCTTCGTGTTTCACCTCCGCCCAATGGACAACTTGAATGAAAGGGTAGACGCGCAACAAGTGTCCGCACTCGACATGGGAGCGCTTCTTGAAATGGCATTCAGCGCTGCGAACCCACCACCTAAAAAGACTACTATCTTGTCCCAAGTTGTAGAGCGATCGCGCGCCGTCAGGGACTATGGGGTCGCCCGCGCCAATGGTCACTGCGAAGGATGCAGTGCCCCTTTTCCCTTCGTTCGCGCCAACGGAATACCCTACCTGGAACCGCATCACATTCGGCGACTGTCCGATGGAGGCCCGAATGATCCCCGCTTTGTCATCGCTCTTTGCCCGAACTGCCATCGGAGGGTGCACTTTGGCAGCGATGACAATACCTACAACACTAGCCTCCCTGCTAAGATAAAGTCGATCGAGGTCACTTGAGATCTGAGGGGGCAGGATCTCCGTAAATACCGCAGCAACGCCCTGAAGATTGTTTTCGTGAGCCCATTGAAGCAAAGCGATGCTGTCATTTCCGTAGCTGACAAAGACGACAAACCGGATCGGAGCTTTGGTGCCGTGGGAACGGGGAAGGGCTACTTGCTGCATCAAAGGCCAAGCCCCCACTGCTGGCACTTCAACCGCGGTCTAGATCGTCCGACGTACCTGGCTACATCCATTTGGTTAGCCCGAGCTAATTGGCTTGGCCGGTGCAATAGGCCAATCTCTCCATAGAACTTGCACGGATGGTCTAGAGGGAATGGGCTATGTCGGATGTGATTCCGGTATCGTTCGGTGCTCGCTGGGGAGCGCCGGTCTGCCTTGTGCAGAAGCGGGCAGTAAAGCGTATCAAGGGGCCGGCGGAGGCTATCCGGTTCATGAAAACCGACTTCAAAGAGCATTCCGGCACGGCTTATTCCCGTGCGGTTGCCGTCTGTTTCGCGGCGCTTCGTCGAGAAACCGAGCCGGATGTCGCGAGGCACTTTTTCCTTGCTGCCTATGAGAGTGAACTGAGGGCTCGGAGTGAACACTAAAACATCTCCTCCTGCTGGAGCTTCGACTTCTGGGAGACGAAGGTCATAGCAGCGTCCTTTCGTTCATCGCCTGCCGGAAGGCCGGGCCGTAGCTGGTGGACTTGCCGTCCCACTCGATCTCCTTGCGGCGCGGGAACTCGCTCTCGCGTGACAGGGAAAGGATAATGTCGGCCTTGCCGGCGACGCGGTTCATGGCGTCTTCCCAGACTGGGTAGTCGTCGGATTTTTCGGCCGGTTCCATGCCGGCGACGATCGGGCGGGCTTGGAAGACGATCAGGACCTGGTCAGCGTCCTTGTCCATGTTGCCAACAAGGTCGCGGTAGGTCGGCCGGCGGTTCATGGCTGCGCTGAGACGTTCTTTGAACCTGCGCCCCTGGTAGCCCTGGAACGTCGATTTCTTCAGGTGGGTGAGCGCGATGATTGGGATATCGTGCTTCTGCGCGAAGTCCTTGAGGATCGAGGTGGCGCGCTGGCCCTGCTTGAACTCATCCTCGTATTCCATCTTACCTGTCCACTGGATCTTGCCGATGTGGTCTAGGAAGAAGGCTTCAATGCCATGTTCCCCGATGAGACGCGCAATCTTCTGGTCGATCTGGTCGAGGGTCAGGCGACGGCAATCTATGTCGATGTGTTTGAGGCGCTTCATGTCCTCGCCGGCGCGGAATAGATCCTCAACCTCGTTATCGCTTATGGATCCGCGCTGCTGGCGGGTGGAGCTTATTCCAGTGCGCCGAGCCTTCTCGCGCATGATGATGCATTCGGCATATTTCGCCGCTGTTGAGCCCTACAGGAGCCTTTTCAGCGATATTGAACATGCACTGCATCGCGAGCGCGCTTTTGCCCTGCTTCACACCGCCACCGATGATGATAAGTTGCTTCTTCTGCCAAGGGCCGGTGAGCGTGGTGATCTCCGGAATGCCCGGATCAATTCCGACCGGGGTCGCGCCGCGCACGGCATCATTGGTCCGGTCGAGCATATCGTCGACCATGTCGGCAAAGCTGTCTTGCGGATCGTTACGGCTTTCTATCGCTGAAACGATCGCAGTAAGCTTGTCCCGGCATTCCTTGATCCGATCAATGAATTCGAGCTCGTCTTCCGCCTTGACGCCGGCAAGATGGGCATCATCCCCAATGCTCATTGCCTCACGACGGTGGAAATATCCGGTGATCGCGTCTGCGAAGTCGGGAACGCCCTGGATGCTGACCGCGTCGGAAACCAACCTCGCCAAATGTTGGGAAACGGTCATGTCCCCCACTTTCTCGGCGGCTATTTCTGGAACCATGAATGACCGGACGGTGACCGGGTTCATGCTCTTCCCAACTGCGCGCCCCCGGAGGACAGCATCATATATGTGTCGATGAAGCCGCTCGAAGAAGTGATCGGTCTCGAAGGTCGGAGGAACGACCGACAGCGTGGCCTTATGCTGTCCGGCGAGCAGGCCGACGCGCTGGTGCATGTCACGGACGGACGTGCGCTTGTCATCAAGAGGCCGGCATGGTCGGCATCCGGGCATCGCGGAAACCTACCGGCGCAGGATCGAGCGTTTGACCGAGACGCTGTATCATCCCGACCAGGCAGTCGATGCAGCTGACGCCTTCCGCGGGGTCATCGATCGCAGCGTCGTGACTCCCGGAAAGAAGCGCGGCAGCTACACCATCCCCCTGCAAGGCGAGCTTGGCGCCATCCTCGTTTGGATCGACCGCAGTGGAAAACCCGGCTACAAGCAACGGTCGGACACCCCCCAATCCTATTTGTCGGCCTCGGTAAATACTCGGGGCTGTAGCACGTGACGACCGTCCGAACTGCTCCGCCGGTGTCTTATCCGGGACGCATTCTCAGAACGTCTCCGAGGCTGCATTTTCCTTCAAATCCCTATAAGACGTCTCTGGAGCAAACCAGGAGAGAGAATGGAAACCGTGGAGATTAGCAGCCGCAGTGATTTTGCCCTCTGGGCGATCCAGCGCGCACAGGAAATTGTGACAGCCGAAGGTGCCGCCTTTGCGATGTCCGCCCGTGACATGAACGAAGAAGTATTGGCGGAGACTGCGGCCGCACTCGGTAAGGCCATCAGCGATGCGATGCTTGAAGTTTTCGACGGCCTGATAGGCGAATGATTTCGAAAGTGCAGTTCCACGAATGCGGACTGCAGGTGATCATTGTCGTTTATCAGCGGGGCATTAGCTTTACCCATGTCAGCAGGACTGGCTGATCCAACCGAATCCGCCTACGTCATCAGCGCGGCTCGAAGACTTTATGCACGCGCAGTGCCTGATTCGAGAAAACCCGACCAAGCAGACTAGAATCGAGACCAGAGTGACCCACAACCATCACGACCACGACGACCATCATCATGCGGATGACCACTGGCGCGAGAATGGCGTCAAGGTCATTCCCGGCAATTCGCTCGATCCAAATACGGCCCAGACGCCCGGCATGAACCGCGCCACCGCCATCAGCAAGGCGCGCGCCGGAGCGGAGAAGATCTGGGCCGGCACGGTGACGATCCACGCCAATGCCAAAACAGGCGCCCATCACCATGGCGATCTGGAAAGCATCATCTACGTGGTCAAGGGCAAAGCCCGCATGCGCTGGGGCGAGCATCTCGAATATACTGCCGAAGCCGGTCCCGGCGACTTCATTTATGTACCGCCCTATGTGCCGCATCAGGAGATCAATGCCAGCCGCGACGAAACCCTGGAATGCGTTCTCGTCCGCTCCGGCCAGGAGCCGATCGTCGTCAACCTCGATATTGAGCCGGTCGAGAAGCCGGAAGACGTGCCCTGGATCGATCCCATCCATCGATGACCGTTGCGAGCGATGCGCAGCAACGGGGTAATGCTCCCCTCAGTTGATAACCGGTTCCGGCGTCTTGCTGCCAAATTCGGTCTTCAGAAAATCGAAGTCGCAACCTTTGTCTGCCTGTTCGATATGGCTTGAGAACATGAAGCCATAACCGCGTTCGTAATGTCGGACCGGTACAGTCCAGGCTGAGCGGCGGGCGGCTATCTCCTCCTCCGAAACCAGCATGTTGAGGCTGCGCGCGGGAATGTCGAGCTCAACCAGATCGCCCGTCTTCAACAGCGCCAATGGCCCTCCGACATAAGCTTCCGGCGCGACATGCAGCACGCAGGCGCCGAAGCTGGTGCCCGACATGCGGGCGTCCGAGATGCGAACCATGTCGCGCAGACCAAGCTTCAGAAGAGCCTTGGGCATCGGGATCATGCCCCATTCCGGCATCCCCGGCCCGCCCTGCGGACCGGCATTGCGCAGCACCAGAACAGTATCCGGCGTCAGCGGATAGTCCGGATCCTCGATGATCTTCTTGATTTCCGGATAGCTGTCGGCGATCAATGCCGGACCCCGATGCCGATGGAATTTCGGATCACAGGCAGCCGGTTTGATGACCGCGCCGTCGGGACAGAGATTCCCCTTGAGCACTGCAAGCGAACCCTCATGATAGACCGGGTTCGATAGTGGACGGATGACGTCGTCATTATAGATCTTCACCTGATCGAGGCCTTCCACCAGCGGCTTTCCGGTGACGGTAATTGCCGTCGGGTCCAGCTTGTCCCCGAGCTGCTTCATCAGGGCACGCAAGCCACCTGCATAAAAGAAGTCCTCCATCAGATAGGTCGAACCGGAAGGCCGGATATTGGCAATGACCGGCGTCGTGCGCCCGATGCGATCGAGATCATCCAGTTCCAGCGGAACACCCGCCCGGCGGGCCATGGCGATCAAGTGAATGATCGCATTGGTGGAGCAACCGGTAGCCATGGCAACGGTGACCGCGTTGTCGACGGCCGCCGGAGTGATGATCTGGTCCGGCGTCAGATCTTCCCAGACCATGTCGACGATGCGGCGACCACAGGCCGCCGACATCCGCTGATGGTTGGCATCGGCGGCCGGAATGGAGGATGCGCCGGGCAAAGTCAGCCCCATCGCCTCGGCGATAGCCGTCATCGTCGAGGCCGTCCCCATCGTCATGCAATGGCCGTAACTGCGGGCGATCCCGCCCTCGATGCCCTGCCATTCTTCCTGAGTGAGAGTGCCGGCGCGCCGCTCGTCCCAATATTTGAAGCCATCGGTGCCGGAGCCGAGCGTCTTGCCGGCGTAGTTGCCGCGGAGCATGGGACCCGCGGGGAGATAGATAAAGGGAATCCCCATGCTGACCGCGCCCATGACGAGACCCGGCGTGGTCTTGTCGCAACCACCCATCAGCACAGCGCCATCAATCGGGTGGCTACGCAGCAGCTCTTCAGTCTCCATCGCCAGCATATTGCGGTAGAGCATGGTGGTCGGCTTGACGAAGTTTTCGGAAAGGGAAAGAGCCGGCAGCTCCATGGGAAAACCGCCCGACTGCAGGATGCCCCGCTTCACCCACTCGACACGCTCACGGAAATGCATGTGGCATGGCTGGGCGTCGGACCAGGTGTTGATAATGGCGATGATCGGCTTGCCCTGCCAGTCCTCCGGCGCATAGCCCATCTGCATGGTTCGTGATCGATGGCCGAAAGAACGCTGATCGTCAGGCATCATCCATCGCGCCGAGCGCAGTTGCTCGTAAGTTTTCCTCACCGTCACTGCATCCCCTCCACGCACACAGCGGCCACTTCCGTCTGTGCTTCCGTCAAACTGATATTTTAGTTTGATATATATATCAACGGCGGCTCTTCATTGTGCATTGGCCGTGCTGCGGCTATGGATGAGCGAAAAGGATTGGCTCGTATGAATCCCCAGCTTGCCACGACGCTCGGCTTGTCGGCACCCGGTTTTCCAGTCGTCCTCGGCGGTACGGTCCAACGGGTTTATGACGACCTGCGCAAACGGATCGTCACCATCCAGCTTCCGCCGGACACCACGTTGTCGCGCACCGAACTTTCCGAGACCTATGAAGTCAGCCAGACCCCGATTCGCGAGGCATTGCAGCTTCTCAAACAGGAGGGATTGGTTCGCATCTATCCGCAATCCCGCACCGTAGTGACCCGGATCGATGTCCTGCAGATTCACGAGGCGCATTTCCTTCGCGTTGCACTGGAAACCGAAGTCTGCCGCCGCTTGGCCAATGACCCCGATCTGGATCCGAGCGTCGTCACGCGCGCCCGTTCGATTATCAAAATGCAGTCGGCGATCGCCGACGATGCCGAGCAGGTCGCGATCTTCCAGGAGCTCGATGAGATCTTCCACCAGACATTGTTTGCCGGCGCAAAGCGCAGCGGCCTGCACCAGCTGGTTCGCGAACGCTCCGGTCATCTGGAACGCATTCGTCGTCTTCATCTGCCCGAAAAGGGCAAGATCGTCAGCATTCTCGAAGGCCATCGCGCCATCATCGAGGCCATTGCCGCACGCGACGAACAGGGTGCCGTCAATGCCATCCGCGAGCATCTGAGCCGCACTGTCGCAAAGGTCGAAGACCTCCGAAAGGAATTCCCTCACTATTTCGTCTGAGGATGCCGCGCCGGCGTTGGTTAATCCAAGAATCCGTCTTCATTGACAATCCCTGTGGCTGGCTGGCGCCCCGCGAAAGTGTGAGCTCCGCCCGTCTTTTCAGCCGCTTTCTTCACCTAAAAGCCGAATGACGCTCTGCCTCATGTGAAAGTTCATGACCTCGCGTGCAAGCGCGGGATCGCCGGCCTTGATGGCTTCGAGAACACGACCGTGTTCCTCCACGACACGCGGCGCTACCTGATCGGCCGGCCGCTCCTGCAGCTTGCGGGTAAACTCCATCGTCAGCTTGATCTGGTTGCGCATCGTGCCGAGCGCGAAGGTGAAATAGGGGTTGCGAGCCGCCTGTGCCACGGCCATGTGAAAGGCGAAGTCGGCGTCAAGCACACCCTCGCCGCGCGGCAGGGTCAGCATTCGCCGATGCGCTTCCTCGATGCCGCGGATCGCTTCTGGATCGCAAAGCCGTGCTGCATCTTCCGCCGCCGCGCATTCCACCACCTGGCGAAACCGCATGCAGCGCTTCATGTCGAACACTGTCTGGATCGACAGGCTCTGAATGTCGGTGGTTGCCGCCACGACATCCGCGCGAGGCTGTACGAAGTTGGCCGACCCGCGCCGCGAGACGATCCGGCCGGCTTCCCGCATCTTCACCAGGGCCTTTCGCAGGACAGGACGCGAAACGCCGAACTGACGGGCAAGCTCCGCCTCCGGCGGCAGGCGTCCGCCGCCGTGCCAGGCCGGCGCATCAAGCATCGCTTCGAGCCGGGCGAGCACATGAGACGACAGGTCTTGCAGGGGACGTGTTTGTTGAGTGATCTCATTCATCACGCCCATACTACCGTCGGCATTCCGCCATTCCAATAGGCAGGGCAAATTTACTAATATTTACTTATATTGACAAATTGGTTTGCCTGCGCAACTAATAACACGATGCGGTGAGTGATTGCCGCCAAAGAACCTAAAGCCGCGTGACCAGAATTGCGGGACAGTGACAGAGGATCGGATGCTTATCGAGCCGAATTCGTCGACACCCACCATGGACAGCCCCCTCGCCCGGCACACGCCGCATATCGTTTCCGTGCGGGCTATCCCGGTTGCAGGGCAGGACAGCATGTTGCTCAACCTGAGCGGCGCGCATGCCCCTTTCTTCACCCGCAACCTCGCGATCATCGAAGATGACTCTGGCCATACCGGCATCGGTGAAGTTCCCGGTGGCGAGGCAATCCGCAGGACGATCGAGGAAGCGGGCCCGCTCCTGATCGGACAGACGACCGGCAACTATAACAGCTTGCTCAACAAGGTGCGGAAGGCTTTCGGCGACCGTGATAGCGGCGGCCGTGGGCTGCAGACTTTTGATCTGCGCACCACTATCCACGTGGTGACGGCGCTGGAGTCGGCTCTGCTCGACCTTCTCGGCCAGCATCTCGGCGTGCCGGTGGCAGCCCTTCTCGGCGATGGCCAGCAGCGCGATCGGGTCGAGATGCTCGGCTATCTCTTTTATGTCGGCGACCGACGCAAGACTGACCTGCCCTATCGCGATGGCAAAGACGAAACGGACGCCTGGTTGCGACTGCGCGACGAGCAGGCCCTGACCCCGGAGGCGATCGTCCGGCTCGCCGAGGCGACGAAGGAGCGTTACGGTTTTCGCGACTTCAAGCTGAAAGGCGGCGTCTTGCAAGGCGACGAGGAAATCGAGGCGGTAACGGCAATTGCCCGCCGCTTCCCCGAAGCGCGCGTGACGCTTGATCCGAATGGCGCGTGGTCGCTGGAAGAGGCCATTCGCCTCTGTAAGGGGCGCGGCGACGTGCTCGCCTATGCGGAAGACCCCTGCGGCGCCGAGCAGGGTTATTCCGGGCGCGAGATCATGGCCGAATTCCGCCGTGCCACCGGTCTGCCGACCGCTACCAACATGGTGGCAACAGACTGGCGCCAACTCTCACATGCCATCCAGCTGCAATCGGTCGACATTCCGCTGGCCGACCCGCATTTCTGGACCATGCAGGGCTCGGTGCGCGTCGCGCAGATCTGCCAGACCTTCGGCATGACCTGGGGCTCGCATTCCAACAACCATTTCGATGTATCGCTAGCCATGTTCACCCATGTGGGCGCGGCAGCACCCGGACGCGTCACCGCGCTCGATACCCATTGGATCTGGCAGGACGGCCAGCGGCTGACCCGCGAGCCGCTGAAGATCGAGGACGGACATATCGCCGTACCGGACCGGCCAGGTCTCGGTGTCGAACTGGATATGAGCCAAGTCGAGAAGGCTCACGAACTGTACCTGAAACACGGGCTCGGCGCGCGCGATGACGCGACCGCCATGCAGTACCTCATCAAGGGCTGGCGCTTCGACAACAAGCGACCTTGCCTCGTGCGATAGCCACAGAACGTCCGAGCGCCCGGGCGGCATCACCTGGAAGCGGCGCCAAGGATCATTGAGGAGGATGAACCTATGAAAGCAAAAAACCTGATCGCCATTTCACTCGGCCTTGGCATCGCCTTTGCGGCGGGCATTGCCAAAGCCTTCCCGGATGGCCCGATCACTATTGTCGTACCCTTCCCGCCAGGCGGCGCGACCGACACGACTGCGCGGCTCATGGAACCGCAGATGTCAAAAGTATTGGGCGCAAACATTGTCGTGGAAAACAAGCCGGGCGCCACCGGTGCGATCGGGGCCGGCCTGGTCGCCGATGCCGAAGCCAACGGCCAAACGTTGCTGGTCGCCTCGCTCGGCACCTTTGCCACCAATCCCTACCTGCAGAAGAAGCTCTCCTACGATCCGATGAAGGACTTCGATCTCCTGACCGTCGCCGTGAGCACGCCCAATGTGCTTGTCGCGACGCCGAAATTCACGGCAAACAGCGTGCAGGAACTCATCTCGGCCATGAAGGAAAAGCCGGAGAGCGTCACCTTCGCAAATTCCGGCACCGGCTCCTCCGACCACCTGACCGCAGCCCTCTTCTGGCAGGCGACCGGCACCAAAGGTGTGCACGTGCCCTATAAGGGAGGTTCCGCCGCACAGGCCGATCTCGTCGGCGGCCATGTGGACGTGTCGTTCCAGAACCTCGGCGCCATCATGAACTTCGTGCAGGCGGGGCAGATGAAGGCGCTCGCACAGACCGGCGAGAAGCGCCATCCGCTGCTGCCGAACGTGCCCACACTCACCGAACTCGGCTATGGCAATGTCGTGGTCAACGCCTGGCAGGGTGTTGCCGCACCCAAGGGCCTACCGGCCGACGTCAAGGCGAAACTCAATCAGGCGATCCAGGCATCGCTCAAAGACCCCGAGGTGGTCGCCAAGTTCAGCAAGCTGGGCTTCGAGGTCGTAGCGAACTCCAATGAAGAGTTCGGGACTTATCTCGGCAAGGAGATGACGCGCTGGAAGGACGTCATCGAAAAAGGCAATATCAGCGCGGAATGATCCGTGAAAATGGCCGCCGAAGTCTCTTCGGCGGCCATGTTTCATAAGGAAGCCGCCCTGAACGGATAGAGCTGCAGGGCCGTTTCATCAAGCTGGTAGACGCTAGACAAGCGGGGCCGACGCTCTTGCGCTCTCTGCGATCGGACCAACGGCGGCTTCCATGCTTTCCGTCGTCGTGCCGGTCACGATGAAGCCGAGCAGCGGCGCAGCGATGCCAGCGGCTTTCAGCTTCGGCATGTCGTCCCCGACGAACCGCTTCTGGCTCGGCGCGATGACCGGGATGCCGACCTTGCTGGTGATGTCCCTGTAGCGGGCAAGATCGGTCTCATTCATCGGTTTGCCATAGTCTGCGAAGGCGGCGACAGACGCCTCCATCATCACGCCCGGAATGGCGATGATCTTTGCCAATTCCTCATCCGTGCCCTTTTCACCGAGAGCCGGCATCGGCCTGAGCCTGGATTGCAGGAGATGCGGCTGCATGTCACTGAAATAGATATTGAAACCCTCGAAACCGAGATCGGCAAGCACATCCATTTCTTCAGGGCTCGGCACCTTTTCCTGTCCAGCCATGACCAGTAACGGCACGCCAAGTGTCGCAAGTTTTTCGTAGAAGGGCCGCTCCTCGGCGAAGCTTCCGAAGGTCGTGCCCGAGGCGCGATGATAGGCGTTGAGGTGCACCTTGATCGCGAACGCCCCTGCCCCGATCGCGGCTTTCGCAAGATCGAGATCGTGGCGGGCGAGCGAGACGATGACGGGAAATTCCCCACCGCGTAGCGCCCTGGTAAGTCTGGTTTCCGGATAGATTGGCATGGATAAGACCTCAGTTCAAACGCTGCCCATCATCGGCCGCGAAGAGGTGGGCGGTATTGATATCCGGACGAACACGGATCGTCGCGCCGGGAGAGAGCGAGACGCGCTCGCGAAAAACGCCCGTGATCTGCGTTTCGCCGAGCTTCATCGTCACCTGAGTCTCCGAGCCCATCGGCTCGACGAGCACAATTTCGGCCGGCACCCCACTGCTATCGAGGACGAAGTGCTCCGGCCGGATACCATAGATCGCCTTGCGAGCACGGAATTTATGTGCCGATTCCGGCAGCGGCAACAGGATACCAGGCGCAGCAAATCCTTCCGCGGTGATCGTGCCGGTCAGGAAATTCATGGCCGGCGAACCGATGAACCCTGCCACGAACTGGTTGGCGGGTCGGTCGTAGAGATCGAGCGGCGCGCCAATCTGCTCCACCCGGCCACCGTTCAGCACCACGATCTTGTCGGCCATGGTCATGGCTTCAACCTGATCGTGAGTAACATACACAGTAGTCGTCCTAAGCTTCTGGTGCAGGCTCTTGATCTCGCCCCGCATGACGACACGCAGCTTCGCATCGAGATTCGACAGAGGCTCGTCGAAGAGAAACACTTGCGGGTTGCGAACGATCGCCCGGCCCATAGCGACGCGCTGCCGCTGCCCCCCGGAGAGCTGGCGAGGGTAACGGTCGAGCAGCGGCGCGAGACCGAGGATATCAGCCGCCCATTTGACCCGTTCGGCGATCTCCGCCTTGCCGCCTCCGCGGTGCTCCAGCGAGAAACCCATATTGGTCGCAACCGTCATATGCGGATAAAGCGCATAGTTCTGGAAGACCATGGCGATGTCGCGGTCCTTCGGGTCTAGATCGTTCACCACCCGCCCGCCGATCTTCACCTCGCCGCCGGAGATCGTCTCGAGCCCCGCTATCATCCTGAGCAGCGTGGACTTGCCGCAGCCGGACGGCCCGACCAGCACGACGAATTCGCCGTCGTTGATGCCGAGATCGACACCATGGATGATATCGACGGCGCCATAACTCTTGCGGACATCAGAAAGGGTAACTTCAGCCATAGGAAATCCGATTTTCAGCCCTTGAGACCGGTGTGCGCGAGCCCTTCGACGAATTGCTTCTGCGCGATGATGAAGACAATGAGGACGGGAAGCGCCGTCAGCGTTGCGGCGGCGAGCTGGATATTCCACATCGGGCCGCCGTAAGCGTCGGTGTATTGGGTCAGCGCCTGCGGCAGCGTGAACTTTTCCGCGCTCGACAGGAACACGATCGGTTCGAGAAACAGGTTCCAGGAATGCAGGAAGGTAAAGATCGCGACTGACGCCAGTGCCGGCTTGGCGAGCGGAAGCGCGATCATGCGGAATATTTTAAAGCGGCCAAGGCCATCGACGCGTGCCGCCTCTTCGAGCTCTGCCGGCAAGGTCACGAAAAACTGTCGCATGACGAAGGTGGCGAAGACGCTTGGCGCTCCGAAAATCGGCACCAGGATCAGCGGCCAATGGGTGTTCACCATGCCGGCTTTCAGGAACATCCGGAAGAGAGGCACGATCGTCACCTCCGAGGGGATAAGCAGGCCAAGCAGCACGATCATGAAGATCGTATTCGCGAATGGAAAGCGGATACGGGCAAACGCGTAACCAGCCATCGACGAGACGGCCATCGTCCCGATCGTCACGACCGCTGCGATATAGGCGGAATTCCAGTATTGCTGCACGAATGGCTGCAACTCGAAGACCTTGGAATAGGTCGTCCAGTCATAGCTCTCAGGAATGAGCTGCGGCGGAAAGGCGAAGATGTCGCTAATCGGCTTTACCGAGGACGTCGCCATCCACCAGGTTGGAAAAACGAAGGGAATGAGAAACACACACATCAGCCCATAGAGAAGGGTTTTCAGGCGCGGGGAGAGTTCAGGTTTCATAAAAGACGATCCTCTTGCGCATCTGCCACTGGGCGAAGGTCAGCACGGCGACGATCAGGAAAAGCAGGATCGACAGCGTCGAGCCGTAGCCAAAGAAATGGAACTGGAAGGCCTGCTGGTAGAGATAATAGACGAGCACGGTCGTCGACAGACCAGGCCCGCCCTGGGTCAGAACCGCAATCTGCGCGAAGACCTGCAGCGACCCGACGATCGTGATGATCGAGGTCAAAAGGATGGTCGGGCTGATCAACGGCAGCGTGATGCGGCGGAACTGCTTGAAACGCGGCGCCCCGTCGATACATGCGGCTTCATAAAGTTCATTCGGCACGCCCTGGAGTGCTGCGAGGAACAGGATCATATTGAGCCCGACATTCTTGAAGACCTGTACGACGATCACCGAGATCATCGCTGTCGTCTCTTCGCGCAGCCAGTTCGGCCCCTCGATGCCTAAGACCTGCAGCATGCCGTTGATGCCGCCGTTTTTTTGAAGAAGAAATCCCCAGACGATCGTCCAGGCGACGAGCGATACTACGACCGGCGAAAAGAACAGGGTGCGGAAGATGGTTATTCCGGCGAGCCTCTGGTTAAGCAGAATCGCCAAAAGCAGCGCCAGCGACAGATTGAAGACGACCAGGCCCGCGGAAAAGACGGCTGTCGCACCGAGTACTTCGAGGAGATTGCTATCCTCGATCAGCATTCGATAGTTCTGTGCGCCTGTATAGGTAAAAGTATTGGCAAGCACATTCCATTCGTGCAGGGAATACCAGAACACGAGCCCGAGTGGGATCAGCACGAAGGCGATGATGCCGACCAACTGCGGGGCGATGAAGAGGAAACCGGCGAGGCTGTCGCGCCGGGCAATCGTCCAGAAGGGCGATGAGGAGCGTCCTTCCGGACTTGCGTGATCCTGCGCGACAGCCATCTTATGCTTCCTTAGCGTTTCAGGAGCGGGCCGATCTGGCCGCAGATCTTTAGGAGCGTGCCCGGGATATCCGCATCCGGACGCCAAATCGCATCGAGGCCAGAGCGCACCGCCTGCTGGATCTGCGCAAAACCCGTATGACCCGGGATGACCTTGCCCGTAGCGATGCCTGAGATCACGACCTTGTCGATTTGCTCCTGGCTCAAGAGCGGGTTGGTCTTTTTCAGCACTTCGGCATTCAGCAGTGACTTGCGGGCCGAGGGGAAGAACTGGCTGAGCTTGGCCGAGTTCTCCGGATTCGTCATATACGCGACAAATTCGGCAGCGGTTTTGGCGTTCTTGCCCGTCTGCATGACGCCGAGGCCGGCCTGGCCGATCAGCGCGTAGTTGCCGGCTGGCCCCTTCGGCAGCGGTACGAGATCCCAGGCAAAGGGGTTTTCCTTCGGCAGCAACGAGGCGCGGCTGATCTGGGTAATCGTCATTGCCGCATTGCCGGCGAAGAAATCGACGTTTTCTCCGGGACCCGGGATCGCCTTCTTCTTGAAGATCGCGTCATGGATGAAGGTTAGCGCATCGACCATCGGCTTTTCGGCCATAGTGCATGCCTTGCCGTCGGCGCTCCAGGGCGAAGCGCCCCAGCCGTTCCAGACCGAGGCGAGATTCTGCCAGATCTGGTAGTTGAAATCGCGGACGATCAGCCCACCCTTGCCCGTTTGACCCACTGCCGAAGCCGTCGCGATGGCATTGTCCCAGCTCCACTGATCGGCAGCAATCAATTCGGCTGGGGGCTTGGCGCCTGAAGCCTTGATGAGATCGTTGTTGACGAACATCGCGAACGGCGACGTCGAGAACGGATAGGCATAGAGTTTGCCATCCTTCGACCAGCGTTCGGCGGCGCTCGCACTCAGCTCTTCGAGATTGTAGCCCTTGGTTGCCTTAAGGGTATCGCTCAGCGGGAAAAGCGCACCGGAATTGACAAAGTCGTAGGCTGCGGTCTCGAAGATCCAGGCCATGTCCGGCGCGTTGCCGCCAGCGATCTGGGTGGTCAGCGCGGTCGTATAGGTATCGAACGGCAGCGACTCGTATGTCACCGTGACATCAGGATGCTCCTTCTTGAAACCTGCGGCGATCTCATTGAACAGCTTCAGATGGGCCTCGTTGGCGCTCCAGATGGTCATGCGCAGATTGACCGCATCCTGCGCAGTGGCAGTGCAGCTCCAGCCGAGCGGCATAGCAAGCGCCAATGCCGCGACCGCCGATTTCAGTGCCCTATGATAGTTCATTCCCGTTCCTCCTCCAAAGATGGGTTTGATTAATAGGCCGAGATATCCGGCCAACGGATTTCAATGCCCTCACGGATAAGCGCCCGCTGAAGATCCTGCAGATGCTCGTCGTTTGCCTGCACCTGATGCGGCTTCAGCCCCTTTTCGAGGCAATAGGCGGCGAGCATGCCCGCGGCTTCGCCGATGTTCCATTCGACCGGATGCAGGCGGTAGCAGCCATTGGTGACATGGGTGGTGCCGATATTCTTGCCGGCGGCGATGAGGTTCTTCATCCGCTGCGGCAGCAGACTCCCAAGCGGGATCTCAAACGGACAGGACGGCACGTCGATATAGTTGTCGCCACCGGTCGAGGGGTGCAGGTCGATGCGGTACATGCCGATACCGACGCTGTCGCGATAGTTTACCGCGCCCTTGTCGCCGCGTACCGCATGGGAAAGATCCTGTTCGACAATGCGAGTGACCGGCTTGATGCGGCGACTTTCACGGATATAGGGCGCCATGGCGAGACCGTGCTCGGTGCCGGTGATGTCGCCGCGCAGACGAAGGCCGCGATAGCCCTGCCCGCCGTCAATACGCGGTGCTTCCGTCTGCAGCCAGTAGAAGACCGAATAGGAAAGGTCCGCGGCGCCTTTGAGGTGGCGCGCCTTTTCCTCTTCCGAGACGTCAATGATCGTACCGTCCATGTAGTCGATCATCGGCCAGTTTACGAAGCAAATGTCGGACTGATAAAAACCAGGCGTAAAATTGCGCCGCGCCGCGATGCGACGGAAGAGCCAGAGGTTCTCATCGCCACCACCCTTTCGCTGGTCGGCATCGACAGCCAATGGATCGTCGTCGACATTCGGCGTGAATGAGCGGGTGGTGAATTCCAGCGTGCGCGGATGCGGTGCGGTGAAGCCGAGTAGCGGCCCGCCCCAGAAATGCGGCTCATACTTGCGCCAGTAGTCGTAGTTCTCCGGCTTGTCGATCGTCTGGTCGCCATCGACACAATCGACCGCGAAACAAACGGAAACGGCCTGGACATTGTTCGGCTGCGCTTCTGAAGGTGCGCTCGGCTCGCCGGTATCCGACTGCGCCTCGAAACCCTTCACATATTCCGTACCGGTCATCGGCAGCAGGTCGCCGAGTTCGGTCGCGTCGAGCACATAATCTGCGAAGATGACGATCTCCCAACCCGTATCGCGATGACGGACGGCGACCGAGCGAATGATGTCGCCCTCTACATCCGCCGCGACCGGACGAAAGGGCTGCAGCACCTTGAGGCGGCCGGCACCGCGATAGGCCATCAGCATCGCTTCCATCACCGCAAGGCTGACACGCGGCTCGGCGCAGATACGGCTGACCCACCCGCCACCCGGATTGAGATCACCCCAGGCGCGAGCGCCTTCGGTCAGCGGGTAGTTGTCGCGGTAATACTGGCGGATGCCGTTGCGCAGCTTGCGGTAGGAGCGTGTGATGCCGAATTGCTCGACCCAGGTATGTTCGTCGGAGGGAACTGCCTGGCTCGTCAACTGGCCGCCGATCCAATCGAATTCCTCGGTCATGATGACACTTTTGCCCGCCCGGCAAGCACCGATGGCCGCCGCCACGCCGCCGAGGCCGCCGCCGACCACCAGAATATCCGCACGCATCTCTTTTGCAGGCATTTCAATCACGTCCGTTTGTTCGCGAGGGTTTGCCCCTCGACCGGTTCACAAGTCAGAAGAATTTGTTCGATCGGGGCCGCACCCTCGATGCGACGCACCAGCATCGCCGTAGCCTGTCGCCCCATTTCCTCGCGGGGAATGTCGAAGGCGGTAAACTGCATATGGCTGCGTTCTGCACGCACGTGGCTGCCGAGCACGATGGCTGAGAAGTCCTCAGGCACGGAAAGCCCTCTCGCCCTCGCCGCCGCCTCGACACGCACCGCATCAGCCAGTTCGACGAAGAAGACCGCGGTCGCACCACTTGCGACGATCGCATCCAGCGCTTCACCAGCAGGTCGGCCGACCTCGTTCACGTGCAGGACCAGTTCGGCGCCTTCAGCGATCACTTCGGAAAAACCGCGCCAGCGGTCGACGATCGATTCCGCCGAGCCGCTCGGGCCGACATAGGCGAGTTTCTCGTGCCCGAGCGCTCTCGCCTTTTCGACCAATGCACGGGTGCCTTTGGCGTAATCGCCGCCGACATAAGGAACGGGTCCGCCAGCGTCCTCACGTCGGCCGATAGCCACAAAGGGGTAGTCACCCAGCACCAGCCGCCTCAACTCAGCCCGATCGAACTCGCGGCCGAGCACGAGGCAACCGTCAGCGATCCGAAGCCGGTTGCCATCGGCAAAGATTTTGCGTTCCCGCCCGACGCCTGCGCCGGTTAAAAGCAGAAGGTCGTAATTCTGCGCCTGCGCCTCTTCCTCGATGCCGAGCAGAAAAGGCGTGAAAAAGTCCGCCTGCTCGCTCGGAAAAGCCGGCTCATAGGTGAAGACGCCGAGGATACGGTTGAGGCCCTTGGCCATGCGTCGGGCAATCGGATCAGCCACGTAGCCGGTCGTCCGGATAACGTGCTGAACGCGCTCGCGGGTTTCCTGCGGGATACGCGCCAAGGCCGTGGGAGCACCATTGAGGACAAGCGAAACGGTCGCCTGGCTCACACCGGCCAGTTTCGCAATATCGCGCTGGGTCAAGCGCTTAGTGCCCGCCACGCATCATCCTCCCAAGCTCCTCTTGACTGCTAATGCGTATTAGCAGCTAATACGTATAAACAAAATTAGACGACCGACTGTCAAGCGAGAAAATGAAGGAGGACCGATGAGGTTTGGAGAACATTTGAAATCGCTGGGAATTTCCGGCATCCGCGTCTTCGGTGACAGCATCACCGCCGGCTTCAATGCCAGCCAGCCACATCTTGCCTGGCCGGCTCTATTCGCAGCCGAGGTCGATGGCTTCCCGATCCGTAATTGCGCGATCCCCGGCACGGTGCTGCAGGGAGCACACCTTGCGGATGACAAAGCACGGCCGGACAACGGCATCGGCTGTTTTGAATACGCGCTCCTGGATGCACACCACCACGACGCGATCCTAATTCTCTATGGGTATAACGATGCCCGTTATACGGCGGCGCCCGACACCATGAATGTCCCGAACTTCACGCGCGACTATGCATGGATGCTGGAAAAATTGATCAGAGCCGGCCACGGAGATCGGCTCGCAATCGGCAGCCCGCCCTACATTCCTGATGCTGGGTTTTCGGTTGGCAGCGCCGGATTCACGGGCCAGACGCGGATGGGTTTCGAAAGTTATGCCGAAGCGGTGCTCATGCTGGCACGACGCTTCTCACTTTTTTATGCGCCTGTTTACGAGACCATGAAAGCTTACGGCGACGGCGCCTTGGCCTCCGCCGATCCAGTCCATCCGAGCGATGCCGGACATCGCGCGATTTCTGGCGCTTTTATAGGTGCGGATCGTCCATAGGTCTCCAGACAGCGTGGCTCCAACATCGGTGTCTGCGTCGCCGTCTCAAAGTGCAGGATGGCCCGCGCACACAAATGTTTTGCCCCTGCCTTGGTGATCATTCTGTGCCATAAGGCATGACTCATCGTCAGGTAAGGCAAACTCGTCATGAAAAAGATCGGTTTTCTGTCCTTCGGCCATTGGACGCCGTCGCCCCAATCACAAACGCGCTCCGCCAGCGACGCACTCTTGCAGTCCATTGATCTGGCGGTTGCCGCGGAGGAACTGGGGGCCGACGGAGCCTATTTCCGCGTTCATCATTTTGCCCGCCAGCTCGCCTCGCCTTTCCCTTTGCTGGCGGCCGTCGGTGCCAAAACCAGTCGTATCGAGATCGGCACCGCGGTGATCGACATGCGTTATGAAAAGCCCCTCTACATGGCTGAAGACGCAGGTGCCGCCGACATCATCGCCGGCGGGCGCTTGCAACTTGGCATCAGCCGCGGTTCGCCGGAGCAGGTGATCGATGGTTGGCGTTATTTCGGTTATGTGCCGCCCGAGGGACAGACCGACGCGGAGATGGCGAGGCATCATACGCAAGTATTCCTCGACGTTCTGCGCGGCGAAGGTTTTGCCAAGCCCAATCCGCGGCCGATGTTCCCCAATCCTCCAGGCCCGCTACGCTTGGAGCCGCATTCCGAGGGATTGCGCGAGCGTATCTGGTGGGGCGCAAGTTCCAATGCGACGGCTCAATGGGCGGCAGAGCTGGGGATGAACCTTCAGAGCTCGACACTCAAGAACGACGAGACGGGGGAGCCCTTTCATATCCAGCAAGCCGCTCAAATCCGCGTCTTCCGGGAGGCATGGAAAGCCGCCGGTCATGAGCGCGAGCCGCGGGTATCAGTCAGCCGCAGCATTTTCGCGCTGGTGGACGATCGCGACCGCGCCTATTTCGGCCATGGAGACGACGGCCAGGATCAGATCGGCTTCATCGACGAGAAGACCCGGGCGATTTTCGGTCGCAGCTACGCCGCCGAACCGGAGGTTCTGATCGAGCAACTGGCGAGGGACGAGGCGATTGCGGAAGCCGACACGCTGTTGTTGACCGTGCCCAATCAGCTCGGCGTCGACTACAACGCCCACGTGATCGAAGCTATTCTCTCGCACGTGGCCCCGGCGCTGGGATGGCGATAGGCATCGGCTTCTAGTCCACGACCGTCGTCGTGAAAGATAAGGCCGCAGCCGAGTCAGGAGCCGCTGCGGTCGTGGAGCTCCCGTTCGGCGCGTTCCAACGCACTGGAATTCAGGACTTTGCGGAGTAGCGCAACTGCGACGGCACGCATGCGCAGATTGTACCAGCCTTCCATGCCATCGTCCGGCAGATCATAGACTTCGAGCTTTTCGTAAAGCTGCTGTAGCCTGTTCTGGACGCTACGCAATGAAAGTCTCTTGCGTTGGGCGATCGCCTTGTCGGTCAGGCCGAGTGCCACATCCACCAGAATCTCGTATTCCGCATCCGTCAGTCCGTGAGCATTGCCCAGGCTCTTTTGCTGGATGCCCCTCACTTCGCGGTCGATGACACATTGGGATTCGACAAACACGCTTCGAAGCGCCAGTTTTAGCCGTTCATCCGAGGCCGATTTCAGCACATAACCGTAAGTCGCCCCTTCCGGTACGATCCGCGAGACGCCGCGTACATAGGCTTCATCCGAATAATTGGACCAGAAGAGAATTTTGGTGTCGGGTCTTTCGCGCCAGATGGTGCGGGCAGCTTCGATCCCGTTGCGCTCGCTCATCTGCAGATCCATGACGACATGTTCCACGCGCGCCTTGCGAGCTTCAATCTCACCGCTTTGGCCGCTTTCCGCCTCGACGACCATGTCGCATTCCGGCAGCGCCGCACGAACCGCTTCATGCAGATAAGAACGGTGCAACGGGTCGTCTTCAACGATCAAAACCCTCATTTTAATGATCCCGTATTCGTTTGCGGCCGAGAGGCAATTGGACCTTCACGAAGGTGCCGGGGCCTGAGTCGTTCTGACCGATCTCAAATCTTGCAGCGATGAGACGGGCGCGCGTCTTCATATTGTCAATTCCGTGGCCTCCCGGATTGCGGGAGGACATCAAGCCGCTACCGTCATCGATAACCTCGATGGACAAAGTGCCGTTCAGATTTCTTATAATCACGAGGATGACCTCCGGCTGGGCATGGCGGATGGCATTATTGACGGCCTCCTGCACGATACGAAACAGCGCCGTCGCCACCGTTTGGCCCAGGGCGTCGAGCGCACCATTGCTTTCGTCCACCATCCGCCATTGGATCGACAGGCCGCTTTCTCGCGCCGAACGATCGAGATGGTTTTCGATCGCTTCCGCGACGCCGAAGAGCTGCAGAACCGTGGGTTTTGCCTCTTCGATAATTTGTCGCAGATCATGCATGCACTGCTGCAGCGCTCGAGACAGGGGCTCCAAACTTTCCCCGGGCAGCTCTGCCTGCCCGCTCAGCCGTTCCATGCGTCGGGCAAGCCGCGTCAGGTCGGCGAGCGTCTGGTCGTGCAGGTCCATGCCGATGCGCTGCCGCTCCGCCTCCAAGGCCTCGGTAAGCTTCAACGCACCGAGTCTCAGCCCCTCCTCGCGAGCCCGGGCTTCAGCCTCAACGATGGCCGAGCGTTTCGCTTGCTCGGCGGCCCGCAGCGCAAAGAAATAGGGGGCCAGCAAGTCGGCAATCGAGCGGGCGTTCTCGACATCCTCCATGGTGTAACAGTCATGGGAATGGCTGGAGCAGCTCAGTGCGCCGATAATATCTCCCTGCACCTTCAGAGGCACGTGCAGTCGGCTGCGCAGCGACAGTTCGACGATCGGGCTCGAAAAGGCACCCTCAAAATGAAATCTCGGATCCGTGCAGGCATCCGGCGAAAGAAGAAAATCCACCTCGCCCGATAGAAGGCTGCGTATCGGGCTGCCGGTCAAGAGAGCCGGCGGGTGTTTGCTCCAGGCGGTTTCGAGACCGCTTTCATAGGCAATGTGATATTTGCCGTCGACCATCTTGATGCACACATCGAGATGGTCGTGCGGGATGATGTGGCTGATCTCGGCAGCCACGGCCTGGATGATGGAATGAAAATCGAGCTGGCCCGCGAGCAGCCGCGAAATCCCGAGATAACGGTCGAACAGCGATTCTCGCGCCGGATTGAGCATGCCTGGACCTCCTCCCAAGTCCTTTTGCAATTAAGCGCCTGCTTTACACCTTTGTCCTGCGGAAACCCGCATATTTTGCGCGAATATCCGCAAACAGATTGCTTGGATGCGCCTGTACAACACCGGTATTTTTCCTCATTCTCGATCTACTGAGCAACCGGGCCTCAGCGCTTTCACTATCTCCGCAAACCGTTGAGGAGCGGCCGGAGATGAGCCCGTCGGGACTAGGGAGGAAACCATGATCATCAGGAAGATGCTGTTTGCATCTGTCGCCACAGCCTGCATCGCAATCCCACTTTCCGCGGTCGCAGACACCGCCGACAAAAAGATTGCACTGTCTAACAACTATGCCGGCAACTCATGGCGGCAAGCCATGCTGACGAGCTGGGACAAGATCACCAAGGAGGCCGTTGCCAAAGGTATCGTCGCAGCAGCCGATCCTTTCACGACAGCTGAAAACCAGGCAACCGAACAGGCTGCGCAGATCCAGAACCTCATCCTGCAGGGCTATGACGCCATCGTCGTGAACGCGGCCTCCCCGACCGCTCTGAATGGCGCGATCAAGGAAGCCTGCGACGCAGGTATCACCGTCGTTTCCTTCGATGGCATCGTCACCGAGCCTTGCGCCTGGCGGATTGCGGTAGATTTCAAGGCGATGGGCGAAAGCCAGGTCGAATACCTTGCGAAAAAACTGCCGAAGGGTGGAAACCTGCTGGAGATCAGGGGTCTTGCGGGGGTTTCGGTCGACGATGAAATTCACGCGGGCATTCAAGCTGGCGTCCAGAAAAATCCGCAGTTCAAGATCGTCGGATCCGTTAATGGCGACTGGGCTCAGGATGTGGCTCAACGCGCCGTTGCCGGCATCCTCCCGAGCCTTCCGGAAATCGCCGCTGTCGTGACCCAGGGCGGGGACGGCTATGGCGCCGCCCAAGCCTTTGCGGCGGCCAAGCGGCCGACCCCAACGATTGTCATGGGGAACCGCGAGGACGAACTTGTCTGGTGGAAACAACAGAAGGACAAGAACAGCTACGAGACGATGTCCGTCTCGATCGCCCCCGGCGTCTCGACCCTGGCTTTCTGGGTCGCCCAGCAGATCCTCGACGGCAAGGATGTCAAAAAGGACCTCGTCGTGCCCTTCCTGCGCATCGACCAGGATAACCTCGAGGCGAACCTTTCCAAAACCCAGAAGGGCGGTGTAGCGAATGTCGAATATTCGCTTGAGGACGCCCAGAAGGTGATCAGCGCCGCGAAGTGACGGTTAGAGGGAGCCGATACGGTTGGCGGGCCATCCGCTCCGCCAATCCTATCTCGGCGGCCTCTCGGCCGCGCCACAAACACGAGCCTTCATGACTGCAGACCCAATGAAAAACGAGGTGGTAGCCGCCCGCGGCATCAAGGTCGCCTTCGGTGCCGTCAAAGCGCTCGACGGCGTCGATCTTGTTATCCAGGCCGGCGAATGCGTCGGTCTCGTCGGCCATAACGGGGCCGGCAAATCGACCATCGTCAACGTCATCAATGGCGGCCTCTCGCCTCAGGAAGGCGTCGTTAGCTATGGCGGCAAAACCGGCGCGCACGGAATTTCGGCGGCGCGAGCCAATGGCGTGCGGTGCGTTTTCCAGGAACTTTCGCTCTGCCCCAACCTCACCGTCAACGAAAACGTCAGGATCATGCATCCAGACCTGAAAGGCTGGGATTGGCGCAGCCGCGCCTTGGCACTCGTAAAAAGGCAGCTTCAGGACATCTTTCCCGGCCATCTGATCGATTGCGACAGCACCGTGGACGATCTTTCGATTGCCGAACGCCAGATGGTTGAAATTGCCATCAGCTTTGCGGGGCTTGGCGCTCCGCCGAAACTAGTCATTCTGGATGAGCCAACGTCCTCGCTGGACGCAGGGCTTGCCGCGCAGATGATGGCCTATATTCGACGTTTTGTTGCAGGCGGCGGCGCGGTTTTGCTGATCTCGCACATTCTTGGTGAAATCCTGTCGACCGCAGATCGTATCGTGGTGATGAAGGACGGTCGCGTTGTCGCTGATCGTCAGGCCTCGGAAATGAATTCCCGGAGCCTTGTCGAAGCCATGGGCAATGTCGTGCGCGAACAGGAATACCTGCGCTCGGCCGCCGCAAGGTCGGGTTCGCCTGTACTTTCGATGCCGCCCCGGCGTGGACGCGGGCTCGCCTTTGAGGCCCATCGCGGCGAAATCGTGGGACTGGCAGGCCTTGGCGGCCATGGTCAGACCGAAGCACTTCTCGACCTCTACCTCTCACGCAACAGCAATTGGTGGCCGGGGCGCGGGGGCGAACTTGCCTTCGTCGCGGGAGACCGCGGCCTCAACGGTACCTTCCCGCTCTGGAGCATCCTGAAGAATCTCAGCATCGCTTCCCTGCAGGATCTTTCCTCACGCATGCTCATCGACAATGCGCGCGAAAGCAGACTGGGCCTCGGCTGGAAGAACCGCATCGAGATCCGTACTCCGGACCTGGAAAACCGAATCTTGTCGCTGTCCGGCGGCAATCAGCAGAAAGTCCTGTTTGCGCGCGCGCTCGCCACCACGGCGAGAACCGTGCTAATGGACGACCCGATGCGTGGTGTGGACATCGGGACCAAGCAGGAGGTCTATCAAATTCTTCGTTCCGAGGCCGCGTCGGGCCGGACCTTCATCTGGTATTCTACGGAAATGGACGAGATTCGCCTTTGCGACCGGGTCTATGTCTTTCGCGAGGGAGCGATCGTCGCCGAACTCACCGGTGACGAGATCACCGAAAAGAACGTGCTCGCCGCCTCATTCAGCGCTGGAGAAGCGGCATGAAAATTTCTTCTGGCACCGTTCGGCTGATCATCCCGGCGGCCTCGCTGTCGGTTCTGCTGGCAGCCGTGTTTTATATGCAGCCGCGTGCCATGAGCTATACCGGGCTCAACCTGCTCTTCAATCTCGCCGTCCCGATTGCGCTCGCGACGGTGGCGCAGATGCTCATCATGGCGGTCAACGACCTCGATCTGTCGATGGGCACGTTCGTCAGCTTCTGCGCCTGTGTCACAGCCACCTTCCTGCAGGCCTCACCGGGAACCGGTATGCTGATATTCTTGGGCGCGATCGCCGCTTACGCAGCGATCGGCGTCATCATCTATGTCCGCGAACTTCCAGCAATTGTCGTGACGCTCGGCATGAGCTTCGTCTGGGGCGGCCTTGCGGTGTTGATCTTGCCGTCGCCCGGCGGCGCCGCCCCGGGATGGGCACGCTGGCTGATGACGTCGAAGCCCCCGTTCGTCCCGATGGCAATCGTCGCCAGCGTGGTGATCGCTCTCATAACCCATTTCCTCATCATGCGATCGTCCTTCGGCGTGCTCATCCGCGGGGTGGGCGGCAATGTCCGCTCGGTGGAACGCGCCGGCTGGTCCGTCATCAAGGTGCGGGCCGCCGCCTATGGGCTCGCAGGCCTCTTCGCGGTGCTGTCAGGGATTGCGCTCGTCGGCCTGACGACCTCGGCGGACGCCAATATCGCGCTTCGCTACACGCTGCTTTCCATCGCCGGCGTTATCCTCGGCGGCGGCGAATTCGTCGGCGGCAAGGTTTCGCCGATCGGAGCCGTCATCGGCGCGTTGACGCTGGCACTTGCCGGCTCGTTCCTCTCCTTCATGCGGATTTCGCCGGACTGGCAGATCGGCGCTCAGGGCGCGATCCTGATCATCGTTCTGGCGATGCGTCTGTTCCTGAACCGGTTGGAAAAGCGGGAGAAAAGCCGATGAATGCACATCGACTGCTCCTCGCCAAGCCTTGGATCTGGTCCTTCGCAGCAACGGCCGCCGTCTGGATCATCACGGTGCTTTTCACCGGTGGAGCCAGCTCGCTCGGCTTGTCTCAGGCGGCTTTGACCTTTGCCGCGTTCTCCGTCGTGGTCGGCATCGGCCAAATGTTCGTCATCACTCTGGGGCCGGGCAATATCGACCTGTCCGTGCCGGCCACGATGACGCTTTCGGGCACGCTGGCATTGAAACTGATGGATGTGCAGGACAGCATGATCCTGGTTGGTCTCATCCTATCCGTCGGACTTGGCTCCATTATCGGGCTGGGCAATTACGCGCTGATCAAACTTTTGAGAATTCCACCGATCATCGCAACCCTGTCGATGAGTTTTATCGTCCAGTCGACGGCCATATGGGCCAATCGCGGCCTGCGCATCAAGCCGCCGGAAATGCTTGCAAGCTTTACCACATCCAGCCTTTTCGGCATCCCGAATGTCGCGCTCGTGGCTCTGATCCTCTCGGCCGTCGCGTGGCTGCTCTTGGAAAAGACCATTTACGGGCGCTGGATTTCCGCGGTCGGTCAGAGCATGCCTGCCGCGCGCATGGCCGGCATTCCGGTCGATGGCACGCGGCTCGTAACCTACATTCTTTGCGCTGTGCTCGCCTCTCTTTGCGGCTATCTGCTTGCCAGTTTCTCCGGCGGTGCCGCTCTCAATATGGGGACGGAATACCTCCTCATGTCGATTGCTGTCGTCGTGATCGGCGGAACCGCGGTGGCCGGGGGGAATTCCAATATTCCCGGGATCTGGGGAGCCTCGCTCTTCATGTTCCTCGTTGTATCGATGCTGAATACCTATGGCTTCGGCGCAGGTTTCCGTCTCATCCTCACCGGCCTCATCATCATCGCCGTCATCCTCGTGGCCGGCGGACGCCGATCCACCCGATGAACCCCAATCGGACAGTAGCCATGCCCCAAAAATTGTCGATCTATGAAATTCACGACGAACGCTTTCGGCAGCTGATCGTGGCCAGTGCGAGACTGGAGGAACTTTACGGCGAATGCCGTTGGGCGGAGGGGCCTGTTTGGTTTGCCGACCTCAACTGCCTGATCTGGAGCGATATTCCCAACCAGCGCATGTTGCGCTGGGTGCCAGACGGCGGTGTGTCGGTTTTCCGTTTCCCTTCCAATTTCGTCAACGGCAATACGCGCGACCGCCAAGGCCGGCTGATATCCTGCGAACACGGCGGCCGACGCGTGGTGCGGACGGAGGTCGACGGCACGCTCACCATTCTGGCAGACCGTTATCAGGGCAAGCGGTTGAACTCCCCCAATGACGTCGTGGTCCGCTCCGACGGCAGTATCTGGTTTACCGACCCTACCTACGGCATCAAGTCCGACTATGAAGGCTATCGAGCAGAACCCGAGCAGGCTACCCGCAACGTCTATCGGCTGGATCCGGAAACCGGCGCGCTCGAAGCCGTGATAACCGACTTCGGCCAGCCCAACGGGCTCGCCTTTTCGCCCGATGAAACCAGGCTCTATGTCGCCGATTCCGCTTCAAGCCACGACGTGACCGCGCCGCGCCACATCCGCGTCTTTGACGTTGTCGGGGAGATGACCGTCGCGAACGGAAGGGTCTTCTGCAGTCTCGATAACGGCCTGCCCGACGGCTTTCGCATCGACGTGCAGGGCAATCTGTGGACCAGTGCCGGCGACGGCGTCCATTGTTTCTCTCCCGAAGGAACCCTGCTCGGCAAGATCCTGGTGCCGCAGACGGTCGCCAATCTCACCTTCGGCGGCCCCCGTCGCAACAGGCTCTTTATTACCGCCACCACATCCGTCTACTCCGTCTTCGTGGCGACGAATGGCGTGACTCTGGGCTGACTACTCGGCCGCCTTGTTGCAGCGGGAGGTTCTCGCCTGCGGGTCAACCCAGCTTTTCGGCACAAATCGCGTACCGGTGCTGGGTAGCCCGCTCGAGCCCTTTCAAAAAGCTGAAATTCTTGCGTTGGCTTCGGTGGATCGCTCCCAAACCTGTATCGACGGTAATCTTCTCGAAACCCGCTTGCCTGAGCAGATCCACGACTGCATCGGCCCGAGCCCCTTGCGAAAAATGGACCCGCGACAGAATGCTCTGGTGCGTCTGTGTCAGCTCCGCCGTGTGAGGGCCATTCTGCTGCCCGCTCTCGCCGAAGCCCGCCTTCGCCAGCCACACCGACAACTTCTTCGCCAAACGCGACACCAGACTCGGATTGACGAAGTCCCCGTCGATGATCAACAGCTTGCCGGACGGCTTCAGAACCCTATGCCATTCACGAAAGCAGGCCAGGGGATCGACAAGCGTCCAGACGAGATGACGGTTGATGACCACGTCATAGGTCTCATCGGCTTCCATGGTGCGCTCAGCATCACCGACCAGGAAGCGGATCTGCCGGCCTCGGGTCTTGGCTTTGGCCCTCGCCCGCTCCAGCATGGCTTCGGACCAATCCATCCCGGTCACCTTGAAGTCGAGGTCGTCCATCAGATGCGAGACGACTGCTGTTCCACAAGCAAGATCTAGCGCGACTTTGCCCCTACCGTCTCCGAGATGCTTACGCAGAAGCGCGTGCCACGCTGCCCGCTCCTCCTCCGAAAAAATCTCATGTCCAGGCTGCGTATCGAAGGTCTCGGCTCTCAGGGACCAATAGGCTTTGATTTCATCACGCAGGTCATGGTTATGCAGGGCAGTCTGGTTGAGCATCGCGAAATCTCTTGGACGAGTCGAATTAGATTGGAAGACTTCTAAAAGATATTTCTTGACGGATAAAGTCATGAAAACATAAATCGCCGTTATTAACACCTACACAGGAGAGGAACCCCGTGTTGAAGCTCAAGATGGCGGCCGGTGCCGCCACGGTTATGCTTGCAGTTTTGCCAACGATTGCCACGGCTGCCGAAAAGATCAAGGTCACAGACATCTCCGGCCGCGAGGTCGAGGTGAGCGTGCCGGTCGAGCGCGTGATCCTGGGCGAAGGCCGGCAGATCTACTTCACGGCTGCTCTCGATACCGATGAACCCTTCAAACGCGTCGTCGGCTGGCGCGACGATTTCAAGAAGGCCGATCTCGACGGCTACAATATCTATCTGAGCAAGTTTCCGCAGATGGCAAAGATCCCCACCTTCGGGGGCATGAAGGATGGCACGTTCGACATCGAACAGGCCGTCGCACTGAAGCCGGACGTGATCATTATGAACACCGAGGCAAAATCAGCCACCGAGGAAAGCGGCTATATCGAAAAGCTCGCCAAGGTCGGCATCCCGCTCGTCTACATCGACTTCCGGGAAAAGCCGATGGAAAACACCGATGATTCCATGCGTATCATCGGCAAGTTGTTTGGCAAGGAAGAGCGCGCTGAGGAATTCGTCAAATTCCACGACGAGCAGATTGCCCGGGTAACGGACAAGCTCGAAAAAACAACCGATCTGAAGAAGCCGGTTGTCTTTATCGAGCGCGCCGGCGGCTATTCGGACGATTGCTGCATGTCTTTCGGCAACGAGAATTTCGGCCGCATGGTGGAACTGGCCGGCGGAACCAACATGGCGAAGAGCATCATTCCGGGCACCTTCGGCACGGTTAATCCCGAGCAAATCATCGCCTCCAATCCCGATCAGGTGATCGTGACAGGGTCGAATTGGGAGCTTTACGTTCCCGGCGGCGCCTGGGTAGGCGTTGGTCCGGGCGCCGACAAAGCAAAAGCTCAAGAAAAGCTCGCTGCACTGATGAAGCGGCCCGCCTTTACCGGCATCAAGGCAGCGGCAAACGGCAATGTGCATGCCATCTGGCACCAGTTCTACAACAGCCCGTATCAGTTTGTTGCTGTGCAGCAGATCGCCAAATGGCTGCATCCCGAACTGTTTGCCGATCTCGATGCGGATGCAACCTTCAAGCAGCTGCACGAACGTTTCCTGCCGGTCGCCTACAACCCCGGCTATTTCGCGTCGCTGAAGGCGGGCCTCTGATATTTGGTAAACCCAAGGGGCCGGCGGTGCCAACCGCCGGCCGCCAAAGGATAGAGTAATGATCATCACATGGTTTATTCGGGCGCTTGTCGTCCTGTTTCCGTTTCTGGCCAGCTCGGCTCTTGCTGTTGAAATCACTGACGTCGCCGGCAGAACGGTCGATATCGACTTACCTGCCAAACGCGTGATCGTCGGAGAAGCGCGCCAGGTCCATGTGATTGCCGCCTTGCGCGGAGATAGAACCTTCGACACGATCGTCGGCTGGCGCGACGATCTCTTGAAGAAGGATCCCGACAGCTATCAGGCCTATGTCGAACGCTTCCCCGAAATCGCCAATCTGCCGCAGTTCGGTTATGTGCCCCAGGGCAATTTCGACCTTGAAACCGCGATCACTCTTTCCCCGGATGTCATCACCTTAAATCTCGAAGCCGCCAAGGTGGCCAAGGAGAGCGGCTTCGAAGACAAAGCGGCCGCAGCCGGCATCAAGGTCGTCTATCTCGATTTCCGCATCGATCCAGACAAGAATACGGAACGCTCAATCGACATACTGGGCAAGTTGTTCGGAGCGAGCGACAAGGCCGAAACCTTTAAGACCTATCGCAAAGCCCAGATCGCCCGCGTCACCGATCGCCTGGCGGTCGTCAAGGATCTGAAGCGTCCGAACGTATTCATCGAACGGTCTCCGGGCATTTCCGGCGAAGACAGGTGCTGCCGCACATTCGGTCCCTATAATTTCGGTGCCATGGTCGATCAGGCGGGGGGCCAGAATATTGCGGACGGGATCATCGGGACGACCTTCGGCGATCTCAATCCCGAGCAACTGATCGTCTCCGATCCGGACCAGGTCATCGTCACCGGTTCCAACTGGGCCGCCGAATCCGACATCAACCAATTTGTCGCGGTCGGCCGGGGCGCCGATCTCAAAGCCGCGCGCGAACGTCTCGCCAACCTGATGAAGCGAACCCCCTTTCCCGAGGTGAAAGCCGTCAGAACCGGGCAGGTTCATGCCGTCTGGCACCAATTCTATGGCGCGCCCTACGAGTTCATTCCGATCCAGCAATTCGCCAAGTGGTTCCATCCGGAACTGTTTGCCGATCTCGATCCGGAAGCGACCTTCATCGAGTTTCACCAGAAATTCCTGCCTGTCACCTACAAGCCCGGCTATTTCGTCTCGCTGGAAAAAGGACTGAACTGATGGCCGTCTTGATTCAGCAGCAATCTGTTGTCGAAGGGGGCCGGCGCTACCGGAGCCTTGCTGCGCGGAGAATCTTGATCCTCTGCTGTCTGCTGGCGGCGCTCGCGCTTAGCATCGCCATCGATATCGGCCTCGGTCCAGCCCGATATTCATTGGGTGAGGTACTGGCTGCGATCTTCACGCCAAGCACAGTACCGAACCAGCTTCGTGTCGTGATCTGGGATATCCGCATGCCGATCGCGTTGATGGCTGTGACCGTAGGCGCCTGCCTCTCGGTCGCCGGCGCGCAGATGCAGACGATCCTCGCCAATCCCCTCGCCAGCCCCTTCACGCTGGGAATTTCTGCCGCAGCCGGCTTCGGCGCAGCTCTGGGCCTCGTTGCGGGCGTCGCGGTCTTTCCGGCGGCCGTACAGTACATGGTTCCCATCAACGCCTTCCTAATGGCGATGGCCGCCTCGCTCTTCATCTACGGCGTGTCGACACTCAGAGGCGTTACCGTCGAGACAATCGTTCTGCTCGGCATCGCTCTGGTCTTTACCTTCAATGCACTTCTGTCGCTGCTCGAATATCTCGCATCCGAACAGGCGCTTGCCGCCGTGGTCTTCTGGACCATGGGCTCGCTCACCAAGGCCACGTGGAGCAAGGTCGCCGTCACCGGAGCGATACTGGTCGTCGTCATTCCACTGTTTGCCCGCAATGCCTGGGCACTGACGGCGCTTAGGCTCGGCGACGAGAAAGCCTCCTCCTTCGGCGTCAGCGTCAGAAGGCTCCGTTTGGAGACGATGATGCTTGTGAGCCTGCTTGCAGCCATTCCGGTTTCCTTTGTGGGTACCATCGGCTTTGTGGGACTGGTCGGCCCGCATATCGCGCGTATGCTCGTTGGTGAGGATCAGCGGTTCTTTCTGCCGGGTTCCGCCATCTGCGGGGCCTTGTTGCTTTCGGCAACTTCGGTCGTATCAAAAGTGCTGATCCCGGGCGCCATTTTGCCGATCGGCGTTATCACGGCCCTCGTCGGCGTGCCCTTCTTCTTCTCACTGATCTTCACCAACAGGAGGCGCGCATGGTAAGCATCGAGCTTTCCGGCGTCGGAGCGCGCTATGGTCGCACTCACATCTTCGCCGACATTACCACCGGACCTATCGAAGGGGGTCATTTGACCGCCGTGATCGGACCGAACGCCGCCGGTAAATCCACCCTGTTCAAGCGAATCGCCGGCCTGCTCAAAGGCGACGGCGTCGTCGAAGTCAGCGGAGAGGAGGCCTTGTCGCGGCCGGTCTGCTATATGCCCCAGGATACAGGCGCCAACGCGGTCCTGACCGTCTACGAATCCGTGCTGCTTGCCGCAAAGCAGGGCTCGGGCTGGCGCGTTGCCGATCAGGATCTCCACGGCATAGACGAGATCCTTCATTCGCTCGGCATCACGGACCTGGCATTTCGCGATCTCGGCGCTCTTTCAGGTGGACAGCGCCAGCTGGTTGCGATCGCACAGGCCCTGGTGCGCAAGCCGCAGGTTCTTCTGATGGACGAACCCACTTCGGCGCTCGATCTCTTCCGGCAGATCGAAGTGCTGCAGTATATGCGCGGGCTTGCGCGAAAAAGCGGGATTGCCGTGTTGATCGCACTGCATGATCTCAACCACGCCATGCGATACTGCGATCATACCATGGTCGTCGCCGACGGCCGGCTCGTAGCCAACGGGCCTACAGCGGAGGTCATTACCGCATCGCTCCTGAGTGACGTCTACCGGGTGAGCGCCCGTATCGAAACCTGTACGCATGGGCGCCCGCTGGTGATTGTTGACGGCACTGCCTGAGGCCGATCCCACCGCGACGCAGCTGCCCACCCGTCGTCTTGAGATGGGGTGCATTTACCGAAAAATCGGGCAGCTCTCGCCGCCGCGTATTCTTGAGCGGGTGAGGAAGCGTCGTTCCCGGCCGTTATCAAGCGAGAACATGCCCCCGCGGCCCTGGACGACGTCGATGATCAATTGGGTGTGCTTCCAGGCTTCGTACTGGCCGCCGCTGATATAGAAAGGCACGCCGCCGATTTCGCCAAGCCGTACGTCGTTTTCGCCGATACGAAACTCGCTCTTGGGATAGCACATGGGGGACGATCCATCGCAACAACCGCCCGACTGATGAAACAGGATATCGGGGTGATCCTGCTGGATCTCCAAAATGAGATCGAGGGCTTGCTGCGTCGCCAGAACCGGCGCTTCGTTCTCTGACTCGGCCATCTTTCTTTCCCTCCGCGCCGCAGAAAGGAGAGCCCCAAAAGGATGGGGCTCCCGACGATTGAAAGACGCTCAGAAGAAGCCGAGCGCCTTCGGGCTATAGCTCACCAGCATGTTCTTGGTCTGCTGGTAGTGATCGAGCATCATCTTGTGCGTCTCGCGGCCGATGCCTGACTGCTTGTAACCACCGAAGGCAGCATGGGCGGGATAGGCGTGGTAGCAATTGGTCCAGACACGTCCCGCCTGGATCTCCCGGCCAAAATGGTAGGCGCGCATACCATCGCGGGTCCACACACCGGCGCCAAGACCGTAGAGAGTGTCATTGGCAATCTCCAGAGCTTCCTTTTCATCCTTGAACGTCGTGACCGACACGACCGGACCAAAGATTTCCTCCTGGAAGATGCGCATCTTGTTGTGGCCCCGGAAGATCGTCGGCTTTACATAATAGCCGCCTGCGAGGTCGCCGCCGAGATCATTGCGCCCGCCACCGGTCAGCACCTCAGCCCCCTCCTGTCTGCCGATATCGAGATAGGCAAGAATCTTTTCCAACTGCTCGTTGGATGCCTGGGCTCCGATCATCGTCGCGGCATCGAGGGGATTTCCCTGTTTGATCGCTTCAACGCGTTTGATGGCCTTTTCCATGAAACGATCGTAGATCGATTCCTGGACCAGCGCGCGGCTCGGGCAGGTGCAGACCTCGCCCTGGTTCAACGCGAACATGGCAAAGCCTTCAAGCGCTTTGTCGAGAAAGTCGTCGTCTTCGGCCATGACATCGGCAAAGAAGATGTTGGGCGACTTGCCGCCGAGTTCGAGCGTGACCGGAATCAGGTTCTGGCTGGCATATTGCATGATGAGCCGGCCGGTCGACGTTTCGCCGGTGAAGGCAATCTTGGCGATCCGGTTGCTGGTGGCGAGTGGTTTCCCCGCTTCAAGCCCAAAACCGTTGACGATGTTGAGTACGCCAGGAGGCAGAAGGTCGCCGACGATCTCCGCCCATACGAGGATCGATGCCGGTGTCTGTTCGGCAGGCTTGAGGACGACGCAGTTGCCGGCGGCAAGTGCCGGAGCAAGTTTCCATGCCGCCATCAGGATCGGGAAATTCCATGGAATGATCTGGCCGACGACGCCCAGTGGCTCGTGGAAATGATAAGCAACCGTATCGTGATCGATCTCGCCGATCGAACCTTCCTGCGCCCGAATGCAAGAGGCAAAGTAGCGGAAATGGTCGATGGCAAGGGGAATGTCGGCTGCCATGGTCTCACGGATCGGCTTGCCGTTGTCCCAGCTTTCCGCCTGGGCCAGAACCTCAAGCTTGTCCTCCATACGCTGCGCCATCTTCATCAGGATGTTGGCGCGTTCCGTGGTCGAGGTGCGCCCCCACTTGTCCTTGGCGGCATGGGCGGCATCGAGGGCCGCATTGATGTCCTTCTCGTCCGAGCGCGGGATCTCGCAAATCGTTCCACCCGTGACAGGCGTGATATTGTCGAAATACCGACCGCTAATCGGCTCCCGCCATTCGCCACCGATGTAATTGCCGTATTTAAGCTTGAACGGAGATTCGATAATTTTCTGATGCAGCATCTGATCCTCCCAGGATAACAGGTTCATCCCGAACCGAAAGAGAATCTGCCTTTCTTTCCGTAGATGTGACAGAGGCGGAACATCATACCGCAGTGCACAGTGTCGCAAATCTGCGACAGATCGTCAGGCAATCTGCAGCAATCAGTGCAAACCGAACCTGTTGATCTTCCGGTGCAGCGTCGCCCGGCTCATGCCGAGGGAAAGAGCAGCCTGGGTCACGTTTCCATTAGCCCTGGATAAGGCGCGGAGGAGAGCTGCACGCTCGGCCTCCCTCAAGTCCTGCCGCTCGGCGCCTACGCCTTCGCCAAGAAGGTCGGCTGCGCAGATGCCCGCATCTATGCGCTCGTCATCGAGTTCAAGAGCGGAGCGCGCCGTCCGGGTGGCGCCAAGCACCATGTCGCTCTTGTCGACAGCAAGCAGCGCGGACATCGTGCCGGTCGGAGTTGGAAGCACGACGAAACGGGCTCCCGCAAAAGCGTGACGGAAGAGGTTAAGTTCGATCCGCATGGCCGTATCGCGGACGGTCTGCGAGATGATCGAAAGGGTGGTCTCATTGAGGTCGTCGCGGCAAGTCGAGACGTCCAGTGCTCCGGCCAATTGGCCACGTGAATCGCGGATCGGGGCGGTCGTGCAGCTGAGGTTGATTGTGGAACTGAAAAAATGCTGGTCGCGAATGATGGACACGGCCCGATCATCGGCAATCGCCGTGCCGATGCCGTTCGTGCCGATGCTGGCTTCGGTCCAGATCGAACCAGGCCACAAGCCAATGTCGTGAAATTCCTTGTCGTCGGCGGCGACGCCGCGCCTTTCAAGCGCTATGCCCTCGTGGTCGGTCAGGAGCAGGCAACATCCGGCCTTGCCGACGGTTTGGAACAATAGATCCAGTTCATCTACCGCCTGGGCAATCAGTTCTTGCGATTGCGCGCGCACCAGGCGCAATTCCTGCTCCGTCAGGCGGAGAGGCAACCTTTTTTCTTCCGGCGCGAGACGGTGGACCGTCATGCAGCGTCGCCAGGAGGCCACAACGCGCGAGCTGGCGGCAGCCGATTGCGCTGACACATAGACCTGATCCGCATGCGTGACATGCTCTTGCATCGGCTCCTCCCACCGAACGGTGCCTCATTCTCGTTTTAAAAGCATGGCGCTGCAACTGGCCTAAGGTCTAAGAAGACTTGGCTTTTGCGAAAAGTAAGATGACAAATCGGACTCGAACGAAAACCGGGAGCCGAGCAGGTTCTCAGTGAAAGGAACCAACAAGCCGCTTGACGTGGAGAGATTGCAGCACCGCATTCTTCCGCACAATTGGAATAAACTTCCTTGAAGAATAAGCCGGGAAAATCGAGAGTACGGTACAGATTGCCGCATGTCGCACCGGCTTCAGCACCAAGAGGAATATCATGAGCCTTCGTATCAACGACATCGCCCCGGACTTCACGGCAGAGACCAGTCAAGGCACGATCCATTTCCATGAATGGATCGGCGATGGCTGGGCCGTCCTGTTTTCGCATCCGAAAAACTTCACCCCGGTTTGCACGACGGAACTCGGCACCATGGCCGGCCTCGAAGGTGAATTCAAAAGGCGCGGCGTGAAGATCATCGGCATCTCCGTCGATCCGGTCGAAAGCCACGCAAAGTGGAAGGGCGACATCAAGACGGCAACCGGCTTCGACGTCGAGTATCCATTGATCGGCGACCGAGACCTCAACGTTGCCAAGCTTTACGATATGTTGCCGGCCGGTGCAGGCAGTTCGTCGGAAGGCCGCACCCCGGCGGACAATGCCACAGTCCGCTCCGTCTACGTTATCGGCCCTGACAAGAAGATCAAATTGATCCTCACCTATCCGATGACCACCGGCCGCAATTTCAACGAGATCCTGCGCGCCATCGACTCCATCCAGCTGACCGCAAAACATCAGGTTGCTACGCCCGCAAACTGGCAGCAGGGAGATGATGTCATCATCACGGCTGCCGTATCGAACGAGGACGCCATCGCCAGGTTCGGCTCGTTCGAGACGATCCTGCCTTACCTGCGGAAAACCAGGCAGCCCGCCGCTTAACCGGCCTTCACCTCGATTCGATGACCCACGCGAGCTACTGCGTGGGCTTTCCCCTCCTTTTCGTGAGCCGACCACCAGACGCGGCGGAGAGACTGCGTCTTGTTGCATGCGGTCGCGGTCAGTATCAGCCGAGCCGCATCTCGGTCTGCTGGTCGAAGAGGTGTAGGTGGGACGGATCGAACCGCAACCCTATCACCTCGCCGGATCGGATCGCTGCACGGCTATTGAGCACAATGACGAGTTCCGGCTCCGTCGCGGTGGTGATGTAAGTGCTGGCGCCCGTGGTTTCCACGGCGCCGACGGGCAGGCGCAGCATCGCGTCCGCATCGCCGGCAAGTTCGAAATGCTCCGGCCGAATACCGACCAATAACGGCTGGCCCGCCTGGACGGGTCTTGTCAAAGGAATCGCCTGCGGCGCCTCGAATTCGAGGCGGAGAGACTTTCCATCGGCCCCGGACGACGCAGGCACGAAATTCATGGCAGGCGAGCCGATGAAGCCGGCAACGAATTTGTTCACCGGACGATCATAGAGATCCAGCGGCGCGCCCTGTTGTTCTATGATCCCTTGACGCATGACGACCACATGATCGGCCATGGTCATCGCCTCGATCTGATCGTGGGTAACGTAGACGGACGTTGCCTTGAGCCGATCATGAAGGGCGCGGATCTCCTTGCGCATATGCACGCGCAACGCAGCGTCCAGATTGGACAATGGCTCGTCGAACAGAAACGCTTTAGGGTTGCGGATAATCGCCCGGCTCATCGCCACGCGCTGGCGTTGACCGCCGGAGAGCTCTCGCGGATACCGGCCAAGAAGGTGGGAAAGGCCCGTCGTCGCTGCGACCTCCTCGGCCTTGCGCTTGGCCTCGGCCTTATCGACACCCCGGATGCGAAGACTATAGGTGAGGTTCTGTTCGACCGTCATATGCGGATAGAGCGCATAGGATTGAAAAACCATGGCAAGGTCGCGCTTGCGAGGCGGCACCCCGTTCATCTTCGTCCCGGCAATGACGAGGTCGCCGCTTGAAATCGTTTCAAGGCCGGCCAATGAACGCAGAAGCGTGGATTTCCCGCAGCCCGATGGTCCGACCAATGCCACAAACGCGCCTTTGCGGATCTTCAGGTCGATATCCCGCAGCGCATGGTAGGCGCCGTAATATTTGTTGATACCCGTCAGCTCGATCTGGTGCACGGTCATTTAAGAGCTCCCGACGTCAGGCCGGACACGATCCGGCGCTGCAAGAGGACGAAGATGGCAAGAATCGGGGTCACATACATCGCCGCATAGGCCATGATATTGTTCCATTCGTTCGTATTGGGCCCCATGAACGAGTTGAGCCCCACGCTTGCCGGCTGATATTCGATCGCCTGGATCATAGACTTCGAGTAGACGAATTCGCCGAAAGCCTGCATGAAAATCAGAATGGCGCTGACGAGAATGCCGTTGCGCGCAAGCGGCAGAACGATATGGAAGAAGGCTCCGAAGCGGGAATTTCCGTCGACAAGCGCGGCTTCCTCGAGCTCCATCGGCACGCTCATGAAGGTCGCGCGCACCAGGACCACAAAGAACGGCATGCTTTTGGCCGCAATCGCCAGGATGACAGCAGTGCGCGGGTAGTCCAGGAGACCTATTTGCGAAAATCCGACGAAGATCGGGGTGATCATCAGCGAGGCCGGCAGTACCTGCAGCATCAGGACGAGGAACAGGCCGGCATCCACCCAGGCATTACGGTAACGAGCAAGCACATAGGCGCAACCCGTTCCAAGAACGGCGATCATCGACACCGCCCCCGAGGCGATCACCACCGAATTCCAAAGATAACGGCCGACGTTTCGGCTCTCCCAGACCGAGCGGTAGATGCTCCATTGAGGATCGGCGGGCCAGAAGGACGGAGGCGAGGCAAACATGGCCGAGCCTGTTTTGATCGCCGTCACATACATCCAATAGAGTGGGAACAGATAGACCGCCGCCAGCAGAACTGCGATGATCAACATGATCTTGTCGCGCAAGGCCCAACTCATCCGCGTACCTCATGGCGCGTGGAACGCACATAGACGACCGAGGCGATCATCACAAAAACGATCATGATGACCGATATCGTTGCGCCTTGAGCAAAATCGTATTGTCGGAAGGAAAGATCCCAGGCCCAATATTGTGCGACATTGGAGGAATTGTTCGGTCCTCCGGCGGTGATCGCAGCAAAAAGGTCGAATTGCTGCAGCGTGAAGATCAGCCCCAGTGAAATGATGGCTCCGATCGTCGAGCGCATCATCGGCAGGGTGATGGTGAAAAAGCGCTGGATGACATTGGCTCCGTCCAACTCTGCCGCCTCGTAAAGATCCTGAGGTATCGTCGACAACCCGACCGAAAGAAGGATCATGTTGAAGGAAATGCCAAGCCAGATGTTGGCAATGACGACTGCCCACAGCGAGAAATCAGGGTCGGAGCGCCAAAAAATATGTCCGGTGATGAGGCCGGATTCCCGCAGCAAATAGTTCAGGACGCCAAAATCGCCGGACAAGATCCAGTTCCAGATGGCGCCGACCACCAGGCCCGGCATGACCCAGGAGACGAGAAAGAGGCCGCGCATCCAGGAGGCGCCTGGAAAGTTCGTCCAGAAGAAGAGCGCGAGCGCAAAACCAATGATGAACTGGCCGGCGATCGAGGCGATAACGAAAAGCGCGGTGTTTTTGAGGATCGGCCAGGTCTCCGGCATGGAAAACAAGGTTGTATAGTTCTTGAGCCCAACGAACGGTCGAAAGATCGTGCCGAGGCTGAACATGTCCACTTCCTGGAAGCTCATGACGATATTGTAGACAAGCGGCAGGCCCGCCATCGTGAAGAGGAAGATAAGCGGCACCGACACCAGGGCTATATCGAAGCCACGCCCGTCGCTGACGGAAAGAAGCAGTCTCTTCATGTTTCCTCCAGATCGACATTCACCTCCGGTCCGGAGCCGCAAGGACTGGCCACTGCGGCCCCGGCCGGGAGGAAGGAAAGCGGCTAGCGAAGACGCCACCTCAGCATCAGCCGAGCACCGCCTTGATCTTCTGGTCGGCCTGATCGAGCGCCTCCTTAGGGCTCATCTGGCCTGTCAGCGCGGCCTGGATGGCATCTTGAATGGCCTTGGAAATTTTCGGCCAGGCCGGATGCGGGCCCCGCGGCTGGGCATATTGCAGCTGCTCCTGGAAGACCTTCAACGCGGCATCCTTCAACGGCTGACCGGTCGATGGAATAGCAAGATCCGAGCGGGCCGGCAGTTGGCCGAAATCCTTGAACATCCGATTGTCCTGCGACACGAAATATTCAAGCACCTTGAAAGCTTCCTTCGGGTGTTGCGTTTTTGAAAAGATCGCCCAGTTGAAATCGCCCATGGCCGACGAGCGCTTCGAACCCGTTTCCGGAAGCGGCAGGAGTGCCACACCCCAATCGAACTTCGCCTCCTTGACCATGCGGTCCAGCTCCCAAGGGCCGGAAATCGCCATGGCGGCATTGCCCGAGTTGAAGGTGCCGGTGGAATCCCATTGGCTGCGGGTCAGCGTGTCGCGAGAGGCGAGTTTTTCGTCGATGATCGTCTTCCAGATTTCCAACGCCTTGACGGCTCCCGGCGCATTGATCTTGTCGTAGCCGCCGCCGCCCATCTGCGCCCAGGGGAGGAACTGGAACGTGCCCTCCTCGTTCGCCTTCGCAGAAAAGGTGATGCCGTAGACGTTTTTGGCCGGGTCACTCAGCTTGCGGGCTGTATCGACCAATTCGTCCCAGGTCTGCGGCGGCTTGTCAGGATCAAGCCCTTTGGCGCGGAACATATCCTTATTGTAGTAAAGCGCGATCGTGTTGGTCGCCTTCGGCACGCCAAAATATCGCTCCTTCCACATCACCGACTTCAACGGACCGGGGTAATAGTTGTCAGGCTTGATCACGCTCGACTGGGCAATCATATCGGTCAGGTCGAGGAAGGCGCCACGCGATGAAAACAGTACGTGCTCCGGGTTGTCGACGGCGATGATATCCGGCGCCTGCCCGGTCGAATAGGCTCGCATCGCCTCGCTCACAACGTCATCGAACTGGATCTGACGGTATTCGACGGTGATGCCTGTCTTCAGGTTGTTGAAATCCTTGATCAGGTTCGGTGCCGGCTGGATGTCGCGGTCAAGCGACCAGACGGTAATCTTCACCTCCTCGGCACGCGCCGAGGTCCAAAACGTCGACAGGCTTGCGACCGCAAGCGCGCCGACCAGGGCCAATTTACGAATATCCATGCTCTCCTCCTTCAGGTTGTACTCGCTGCGAATGCCTCCTCCAGGTCATCCGGCAAGAGAGGCTGCGTCAGGCGGGATCGATGACAAAGTCACCGCCCCGGCAGGACTTCAAATAGTTCAGTGCATGTACTTGGCCGGTCATCTCGAGCGCATCGCGATAGACCGGATCGTGCCACCCCTCGATATCGATCGATCCCGTCCACCCCGCCAGTCGCAGTTCGGAGATGACATCCGTCCAGTTGGTATCCCCGAAGCCCGGCGTGCGCATGAAAACGAAAGGATGTTTGCCGAAAATTCCGTGTTCGCGGATGACGTCCCAGCGGATCGTCGCGTCCTTGCCGTGGACATGGAAGATCTTCGCAGCCCATTTGCGGATCTGCGGCAGCGGCTCGATCAGATAAACCATCTGATGGCACGGCTCCCATTCGAGACCGATATGATCATCCGGCGTTTCGTTGAAAATCAGTTCCCAGGCATCCGGATTATGGGCAATGTTCCAGTCGCCCGTTTGCCAATTGCCATCCATGGCGCAGTTTTCAAAGGCGATCCTGATCCCCTTGTCGGCAGCCCGCTTGGCAAGTTCGCTCCATATTTCGCGGTAACGCGGCAGGCTTTCCGGCAACGGCCGCCCGCGCAGCCGGCCGGTGAAGCCGGCGACGCATGTGGCGCCAAAATGGTGGGCGTTGTCGATGCAATCCTTCCAACCCTGCAGCGTCTGCAGATCCATTTCCGTTTCTTCCAACGGATTGCCGAACATGCCTATGGTCGAAATGGTGATGTCGCGGTCGCCGATTGCCTCGCGGCAACGCTTGCCAAGGTCACCCACGTTCTGGCCGTTGGTCGTTTGCCAGAAGAAGGGCTGGAAGCTCTCAAAGCCAAGATCAGCGATCTGGCCGATCCGTTCGGCGGCATTGCCCTTCGTCGCGCTGACCATTGTCCCGATGCGAATAGACTTGGCTGGATTGCTCACGTTGAAAACCTCATGCTTGGATGGCGACAGGCTGACCGGTCTTTGCGCTCTCGATTGCGCCAAAAACCATGGCTAGGCTCTTGATATTGTCAAAACCGGCGGTCTCCGGAGGCCGACCGGATCGGATCGACTCCAGAAAGCCAGCAATCACGCTGGCATGACCATAGGTCTCTTCCTCATGTGGCGCAGCCGGCACGTCGACAGTACGATGCCCCCGCAGCAGGCCGGGTTCGTCGCCGGCAACCGTGGCATCGAAGCTTTCCTCTCCGTCCCAGGTGAGCATGCCCTTAGATCCGACCAGCCGCCAGGAGCTCTCCCAGCTCGTCCGTCGCCCCTCCGCACACCAGGAGCCGCGATAGGTGAAAACCACCTCGTCGCTGAAGCGGAAGACCGCGTTTGCCGACGCTCCATGCGCATACCACGAGCCTGGCGGATTGGTTTCGACACAGTAGACGGATTGGGGCTGCCTGCCGCTGACAAACCGCGCAGCATCGAATGTATGGATCGCCATATCGAGAAGCAGCACATTGTCCATGGCTTCCCTGAACCCGCCAAAATGCGGCGCGAGGAAAAAGTCGCAGTGGATGCCGGACAGGTCACCGATGGCCCCGCTTTCAACGAAGCGCCGCATCCGGCGCACGCCTGAGACAAAGCGGCGGTTCTGCACGACCGCATGGATGCGCCCGGCCTCCTCGGCCAGCCGCACGAGCTGCCGGGCCTCATCGAGTGATGCAGCCATGGGCTTTTCGCTGAGCACGTGGCAGCCGTGTTTCAGGCCGGCTGCAACGACAGGCTGGCGTGCGGCTGGTATCACCACATCGAAGAGAATATCGGCATTCGTTTTCTCAAGCACCGCTTCGAGATCGTTTCCGATTTCGACATCGCTGAGGCCGAAGGCTTCGGCAAGCGATCGGGCGACGGCAATATCCAGATCGACCAGACCGGCGATCGTGACCGACCTCGCCAGGTCAGGTTGCATGGCAAGAGCCCGCATCCACCCGTGCGCCATGGCGCCACATCCGCATAAGACGGCCTTCAATGTCACGATCTTCCTCCAGCTGACAGAGGTGATGCTCCTTCACCATCTCCGTAAACGTTTACGATCCTAGTTGCGGTTTCCGTTCTGTGTCAATAGGGTTTCGAAAACGATTACGATCTGGTGGACAGAACAATGAAGGGCATTCGCCGGCTGGCAGAACATCTGGATGTTTCGATTGGCACAGTTTCGCGCGCCCTCAACGGCAAACCCGACGTCAATGAAGAAACCAGGCGCCGTGTTTTGGAGGCGGCGGAAAAGCTTGGCTATGTCGCCAACCAATCCGGCCGGGCTCTGCGCAAGGGCGCAACCGGCGTTATCGGTTTCATGATGCAGACGGGCCGGGAAATCACCGGCCAGGGCGACACCTTCTTCATGAGCGTCTTTGATGGCGTTCAAGCGGTGTTGGCGCGCCACAAGCTCGACCTCGTTGCACTTTTATGCTCCTCGGAAGAGGACCCGGACGATTACCTCAAGCGCATGGTCGCGCGCGGTTTTGCCGATGGCCTTATTTTGTCAGCCACGCGGCGCCACGATCCTCGTTTTGAATTTCTGGCGCGTCACCAAATCCCCTTTATCACGCTGGGCCGCAGTCTGACGGATGTCGGCCAGCCCTGGATCGATCTTGATTTTGAGGGAATGGCCGAGCAATCCGTCGAGCGGCTCGTCAAGGCAGGCCACCGGGAGATCGGATTTGTCTGGCCGCATGGCGAACTCAATCTCGGTTACGTGTTTATCGAAAGGTGCCGCCAAGCCCTCGCCCGTTTCGGGTTGATATTGTCTGAGCACCATATCTTCCGGACTACTCCGAGCGAAATGGGTGGTTACAAGGTGGCTCGGGACATCAAGACCATCGAACGCCCCCCCACCGCTCTTATCCTGGTCAATGAGACGCTCGTCACAGGACTTTACCGCGGCCTGGAGGAAGTGGGGCTGCAGCCGGGGCGCGATATCGCCATTATCGGTCGCCAAAGCCCGCACGCACGTTTTCTGTCTCCCACCCTCACAGGATTCGACCTGTCGCTTCGCGACCTCGGAGTTGCCCTCGCCGAAGGGCTTTTGTCCGCAATGCCTGCCTATGCCGAACTTTATCCGAAAGCTCCGCGACAAAAACTGTGGCCGATGACGCTGATCGAAGGCGAAAGCGGCTGAAACTGCTTGCGCAGCACATGCCGAGGCGCAATTGTGCCAAGGTGGCGGCCCATTATCTGCCATGGCGGCAGACCGCCAGATCCGTTTTCAGATCACGCCCCAAGCCCGAAACCTTCCCCTACCGGTCAGTTCCCGCAGCGAGAGTTCGGCGGCAATTTTCAACGCTCCCTGGGGGGTAACGCAGAGCGCCTCGGCGATCATGCCCGCAGACACCATTGGCGTGGAGAGGACGAGCTCGATCAGCTGAGGAAGCTTTGATGACTGCCGCCTGCCGGCGGCTCGATGCTGCATCTGCTGCTTTGCCAGGAGCAGCCGGTCGTGCTCTTTCGAGCCGAATTCAGCCGCCATCGTGATCGCGTCAAGAAATGCCTTCAGCCGCGTATCCCGGTCTCGGCTTGCCCGACGCTCGCGCGCGATCTGCTTCAGCCCGAGATTGATTGTTGCGAGATGCGCGCTGGTGGCTCCAATCTGCCGCAGGAGTGCGGCGGTCAACTGCCGACCGAGCCAGGGCGCATGCTGAAAGACCTGCAGGACGTTCCAAGCATCCAGCAGCAAGGCTGCCCTGAGCAGCGGCGGCAGGCCCTCCGTCTCCATGTCGACAGACCGCCACTCCGCAAGCCGCTCGTCTTCATCCCAATCGGCCTCATAAACAAGGGGATCCCGGTCGCGCCGCAGCTGGGGCTCCGTGGTTCTGGCCTCAGCAAGCAGCACCTCGCTTCGTGCCAGAAGCGCATCGATGGCAGCAAGATGGACGGCAAGCGGATCATCCTCGTCCCCCTCCTCGGATGAATGCTCATGCGTCATAGCTGCGGCGTTATCGGATTGATCGGTCTCGCCTCCCCTTCCCCTGAGGCAACGCAAGCCCTCGGTACTCATGGCCCATTCGGGCGGGTTAGAAAAAATTCGCCGACGGGTACGCAGGACGTCATGCGCAATTGTCAGTTCGTGGGTTGGCGCACGCACGCTCATGCCGGCATCGTAAAGCACCAGGTCCTCGAGCTGGACCAACTCTCCGTCGACCCACAAGGAAGCACATGCTTCGGAAAAATGGGTACGCGCCAACCATCCCGGCCCGACAGATGAACGGCTAATCCGCTCGTCCACCCGTGCCAGCGCCGAGGTCGCAGCGCTTAAGGGCGTGAGCAGGTCCTGTAAGGGCAATTTGGATAATTCGTAACGCATTGAAAAAGCGTTATCTGATTTGCCTTTTGAAAGCTATAAGGGTGTTTGGTTTCATCACTGGGTGTTAACCATAATCGCCACCCACCCGGCGAATGATGAATATTGGGGTCGCCCGCATGAGCTTTGCCGAAGCGATGAACTCGACCACCGCAGCGATGCACGAATCGTAGCCCTCATCATATCCGTGCTGGCTGATTCTGACTAGGCCGACCTGCCCAGACAACATTGCACGCATCGATGATGGGCAACTCCACATATCGTCCTCCGCCAAATCACTGCGCCGGCTGCCGGAGCATCGATCCTCCCTGGGAGGAAAGATGACGACAGCGATGGCGCCATCATCGACAAAGACGCGGGGCAGCAGGAAGTCCTCCAAAAAATTACCGAACTAGATTCCGCTCCACCTTGAGGATGGCAGGACAACCCGTCTGCAGCCCGATCATGCAGTCCACGGATGACTTCCTGATGCATCAGATGACACTCGTTCACCTCGCAGTTCGGCATAAGCCGCGGCACCAACTTGGGCCCACATCACCTGGCAAAGACGCCCTTCAGCCCATGACTGCGATGCAGCGCCGGACTTGCCGGACTTGCCTTGGCAGAACCCACTTCTACCCTGAGCGCAAATGCGACCAGCAGCCGGGAGCGACTTCTACGGGCAAGTCCGAGTTTGCCGAGACGGCAACCCCGCCGGTTGGGGCGTTCAAGTTCGAGGCCCGCAGGTCCCACAGAGAGTTCAGAGCTAAAGAAGAGATGGAGGCCCTATGCGCCAGCGCAGGATTGCGACACCAGCCAGAGATCCGCGCGAAGTCCGGCCGCCGCCCCGAAAGCTGGGCCCCTGCCTTCCGCGCGTATCCAGACACACGCACCCTTTCGGACGCAGCAATGCAGTCCAACCATTTCAACGGCGGCAAAGACAGCCCTCTTCTTGCTGGCTCGCAATTCGACCGGAGAACCCTGGTTTGGCCCAACAGGCCGAAGGATTGACGGCAGTTAGCCGCGGCTAACTGCCGAAACACAAGCGAGAGAGAAGACCGGGCCTCGCTTCCAATTCGTGGCGCGGCCCAATCCGCCGCTCCGCGAATCTGATCTTCTTCCCAAAATGCGGCTCCCGATACCGCGTATGAAACGCAAGTTAGCCGCGGCTAACAGCCGCCCGGTTAGGGGGTCGTTAACCAAAAAGCCCTTGCCAAATCGACAGAATCGGGTCTCTTTCATTAACTGCGGTAAAAAACGTTTTCCTCGCCCAGAACCGTAGTTTTAGAAATTAGGCGCTCAAGTAAATGAAGCAAGCTGTTGAGAAGAATGCCGCTCCCCCGGTGGCGGACCTCAAGGGACTTATCCAGCATCATTCCGCTGCCCTGTCGGCGCAGTTGCAGGCCCATCATATGGCCGTCTTTCCGCCCAATGCGGAAAAGACAATTCGCAATTTCACGCCGGCTGAGACCGCCAAGTTGATCGGCATCGGCGAGGGGTATCTGCGACAGGTCGCTGCCGAAATGCCGGATCTCGCAGCCAGCCAAACCGGCGGGCGCCGCAGCTATTCCGTCGACGATATCCAGGCATTGCGTGTTCATCTTGACCAAGGCAGCAGGGGCGGGCGGCGATATCTGCCTCACCGCCGCGGAGATGAGGCGCTCCAGGTCATTGCTGTCATGAATTTCAAAGGTGGCTCCGGCAAGACCACAACGTCGGCGCATCTCGCCCAGTATCTGGCCTTAAGAGGCTACCGCGTCCTTGCCATCGACCTCGATCCCCAGGCGAGCCTTTCTGCACTTTTCGGGCACCAACCCGAAATCGATGTCGGACCAAACGAGACGCTTTACGGAGCAATCCGTTATGACGGCGAACGCCGCCCGATCGCCGAGATTGTCAGGGCGACCTATATTCCGGACTTACATCTCATTCCCGGAAACCTCGAACTGATGGAGTTCGAGCATGATACACCCCGCGCCCTGATGAAGCGGCAAGTCGGAGACACCTTGTTTTTCGCAAGGATCGGGCAGGCGCTTGCTCAGGCGCAAAATCTCTATGATGTCGTCGTCATCGACTGCCCGCCACAACTCGGCTACCTCACGCTCTCAGCGCTGACGGCCGCGACATCCGTCCTTGTCACCGTGCACCCGCAAATGCTGGACGTCATGTCGATGAACCAGTTTCTGGCAATGACTGGCGATCTGCTCGAAGAGATCAGCAATGCCGGAGCACGCTCGGACTACAATTGGATGCGATATCTCGTCACTCGCTTCGAGCCCAGTGATGGGCCTCAAAATCAGATGGTGGCATTCCTTCGCTCCATATTCGGTGAACATGTGCTGATCCATCCGATGTTGAAAAGCACCGCGGTCTCCGATGCCGGGCTTACCAACAACACGCTCTTCGAAGTGGAGCGCGGTCAATTTACGCGCTCCACATACGATCGCGCGCTGGAGGCCATGAACAACGTCAATGCAGAGATAGAGACTCTGATCAAGAAAGCATGGGGGAGGGCCGCATGAGCAGAAAAGACGTTTTCGCCAATCTGCAACCACCGGCGCCAGCCCAGCCGGAAATTCGGACAGCCAAGAATCGTTTGCGGCCGATCCTCGGTTCACCGGAATTGCTGGAGAACGGATCACGGTCGCCCGTAGGTGCCATCGGCCAATCCTTAAGCGAAGTGAACGACCGCAATCGCCGTGCCGACGAGATCGAGAGGCGTTTGTCGCAGGGCCATGCGGTCATTTCCCTGGATACCGCTGATATCGATCCCTCCTTCATTCCAGACCGTATGCCTGGCGCCAAGGAAGCACATGACCGGCTCGTGGCGTCAATTCGGGAGCAGGGGCAGCAAGTACCAATTCTGGTCCGGCCCCATCCAGAAATCCCAGGCCGCTATCAGGTCGCTTTCGGTCACCGCCGCTTGCGTGCCATCACCGAGCTCGGCCAGCAGATCAATGCCATCGTGCGCGAACTATCGGACGAACAGCTCGTCGTCGCCCAGGGACAGGAAAACAACGAGCGCCAGGACCTTACCTACATAGAAAAAGCGCGGTTTGCGCAGCGATTGCAGCAGCGCTTTCCCCGCGACGTCATCATGGCCGCCATGTCGCTCTATAAAAGCGACCTGTCCAACATGCTCTCAGTGGTGTCGCGGATCCCGGCAGAACTGATCGATATGATCGGTCCCGCGCCATCGGTCGGAAGGCGCAGCTGGATGGAGCTTTCCGATCTCCTATCCACCGACAAGGTCGTAGACCGGGCCAAAGCCTTCCTGGGCCGGTCCGAGATCGCCGAGTGGGAATCCGAAGACCGGTTCAAGGCGCTGATGGAGCATCTCAAGCCGCGGCCGCAAAAGGCCAAGTCGGATGTCTGGGCAACCGGCACAGGCGCTCGCCTGGCAAAGGTCACCCACAACGATACTCGCGTCGAAATTCTTATCGATCGAAGGGAGGCGCCGGAATTTGCAGCCTTCGTGCTCGATCGCCTCAAGGCTTTGTTCGAAGAGCATCGCTCTAAGAACTGAACAACACGGAACCAAAGCAGGAGCATCCAGCAAAAGAAAAAAGCCCCCGAACGTTACCGTCACGGAAGCTTTCCTCGTAGTCTCGACAGCTTCGAGAATCGCATTTCCGAGAATCACTGTCAAGAGTTTTGGCGCCTTTCGGGCGAGTGGATTTCTTTTGCCTAAACCAAGGTGAAGGCAAATGAGGCATGAATTTATAACGACGCCCTTCGGGCGGCGATCGATGTCGCTTGGAATGCTGGCAAACCAGCATCTCGCCGACCAGATCGAACCTGGAATGCGCCGGAACAAGTGGAAACTATTCCGATCGGTCTGCGAAGCCCGCCGAGCCCTGGGGATCAGTGACCGGTCGTTGACCGTTCTTGATGCGCTCCTGACATTTTATCCGGCGGACGAACTCAGCCAAGACAGCAGCCTTGTTGTTTTCCCCTCAAACGCTCAGCTCTCTCTCCGGGCAAGGGGGATGACGCCCGCAACTCTTCGCAGGCATCTCTCCATGCTGATCGAGGCCGGCCTGATTTTCCGCAAGGATAGTCCAAATGGAAAACGTTACGCGCGGCGTGCACGGAGCGGGCAAATCAGCGAGGTTTTCGGCTTCAGCCTTGCGCCTCTGCTCGCCAGAGCGTCTGAAATCGATTGCCTTGCTGCCGGGATCATAACCGACAGAGAAAATCTCAAGGCGACCAGGGAACAGATCAGCATCTGCCGACGCGATATCTCCAAGCTGCTCGCGACTGCCAAGGCCGAAGCACTTCCCGGAGATTGGGATGATTTGTTGGCCGAATTTCGTACAATTACCGCGCAGATCCCTCGCAACCCCACCTTGGAAACCCTCCTGCCAATTCGGCAGCAGATGAACGAACTTCACCACTTCATCGTTAAGAGCCTGAAGTCACAAGTTAAAATTCGGAATCTGAGCGCCAATGAATCCCAGAATGAGCGCCACAAACAGGATTCAAAACCAAACTTCAATTTTGAATCTGAAAACATCTGCATCCGAGATCATCTTCCGCCTCCAAATCCGTTGGACCAGCAAGTCGAAGTCACCGAACAGCTGCCTGATGTCGATGAAGACATCCCAAATCACACACCGTCTTCCGAAGGGATAACGCTCGATCTGGTGCTTCGAGCATGCCCCCAGATCATCGATTACGCCCCAGCCGGATCTGTCCGAAACTGGCGCGATCTTGCCGCCGCCGCTGCCGTTGTGCGTTCAATGTTCGATGTGAGCACGACAGCCTACACCAAGGCCTGCGCCACGATGGGGATTGAAACGACGGCGATCGTTATGGCCTGTATCCTCGAGCGGGCCACATCCATCAATTCGCCGGGCGGATACCTGCGTGATCTGACCAAGCGATGCGAACGCCGCCAATTCGTTCCAAACCGGATGCTCATGGCCGTCCTGCGGACTCATGCCAAAGTCGGTACCAGCAGTAATGAAACGGAGATGCCGCTTACGTTTAACAACGAAAAGCCACTTCAGAAAAAGCAATACGTTACCGTCTCGTCGGAATATTGCAGTGCCAATTGACCACGCATATGGCAGCCGCGGCCGGAGGGCTTTTCGCCCTACTCAAAATAACTAGCAGCAAAAGCCCCTGGGCTTCGGACAGCACGCCTCATTTTCCTGCTGGAGAGGCCGCAATACGCCTGACTTCGTCGGCAGCTGCGTTGAGGACGTCTTGCGACAAACCTTCGTCGAGGATGCGGGAGAGTGTGACTGCACCCACCATGAGCGACAATATGGTCATTGCTTTGCCGCTTGGTTCCGAGCCCTCGGTCACGTCCATGAGTTCGTCCAGCACTTGGAGATGAGCCTTTATGCCGTCCTGAAAAGGAAGCTTCACCTCCTCGCTTTGACGACGTGCCACGTCAGAACCGAGCGCCACCAAGGGGCAACCTTCGCCTTTCTCACCTCGATGATCCTTTGAGAGATAAAAACGGATTATGGCCTCCAGCGGATCCGGGGTCGAGGCCGCGGCGGTCGACCATCTGCCGGTCGAGCTTTCCATCGCCCGCCTTGAGGCAAGCGCTGCAAGATCGTCCTTGGACTCGAACTGCTTATAAAATCCGCCTTGGTTGAGGCCCGCACCTTTCATCAGGTCCGTCAATCCGATGCCATCAAAACCGTGCTCTCTAAACAGCCGGCTTGCGACGTCGATGACGACCTCGCGATTTGCCGCGGCTTGCGCTAAAAATCGCGGGGGGAAGCGCGGATGATTTCGCGCCGCCTCAGGAGAAATTCCTATGTCATTTCAGCGGCCGCCCGCGAAAAACATCCCCGCTCCGCCATTACCTTCCGGTCGCGGTTATAGTGATCGCGTCATCGAGCAGGGAGCCGGGTCGCGAACCGTTCTCCGCAAACGGGGAGCATCCGGCGCTCGATTGCGGTCGTTTAAGGCACGGCAACGCCGTCAGGGCGCCAACCGCGGGACGAAATGGTTTCGGAATTTGGACCCTCCGCAGCCATATCCCCCGGAAAAGCCGAAGCGATCGGGCAGGCAGAAAACCTGACATCCATCTAACACACCGACTGCCTGCCCATCCCTTTTGGCACCGTGACGACCACGTTCGTCGCGGACACTCGTCGTACCGGTGTCGTGGCACCAGCTTATGATGTCCTCCGCCCTCGACCATGCCGTTTTTCGCTATGTGGCAGAATCGGACGCCTCAATTCCCCCCAAGGCACAACCTGATTGCCGGCGCTTGGATTGGCCGGAGGCCGGCAATATGTTCTCCTCTGGAGAAGGCGGCTCTCGGCGATCCGCAGGAATCGCATCAAAAGGAGATGAGGCGATGAAACTGAACGACCCGACACTGTTTCGCGAGGCTGCGCTGGTGGGCGAGCGCTGGCTCGATGCCGATCCGTCGAACGCGGTAGAAGTCAACAACCCGGCGACTGGCGAGATCATCGGCCACGTGCCGAAGCTCGGCGCGGCAGAGACCCGCGCTGCGATTGAAGCGGCGCAGGCCGCTCAGCAGCAATGGGCTTCAAGGACCGCGAAGGACCGCTCGGCGATCCTGCGCAAATGGTTCGACCTGATGATCGCCAACAAGGACGATCTGGGACGTATCCTGACGCTCGAGCAGGGCAAGCCGCTGACCGAAGCGACCGGTGAGATCGTTTATGGCGCGAGCTTTATCGAATGGTTTGCGGAAGAGGGCCGACGCGTCTACGGCGATCTCATTCCGGGCCACCAGCCCGACAAGCGCATCATGGTGATGAAGCAGCCGATCGGCGTGGTGGCGGCGATTACACCGTGGAACTTTCCGAATGCGATGATCACCCGCAAGGCCGGCCCGGCGCTGGCCGCCGGCTGTGCCATGGTGCTGAAACCCGCATCGCAGACGCCGTTTTCGGCGATCGCGCTGGCAGTGCTGGCCGAACGGGCGGGCTTGCCCAAAGGGCTGTTCAGCGTGATTACAGGTTCGGCCCGCGAGATCGGCGGCGAGATGACGGCCAACCCGATCGTCAGGAAACTGACCTTTACCGGTTCGACCGAAGTTGGTGCGGAGCTCTACAGGCAGTCCGCGCCGACCATCAAGAAGCTCGGGCTGGAGCTCGGCGGCAATGCCCCTTTCATCGTTTTCGACGATGCGGACCTGGATGCAGCCGTCGAAGGCGCACTGATCGCCAAATATCGCAACAACGGCCAGACCTGCGTCTGTGCCAATAGGCTCTATGTGCAGGACGGTGTTTACGATACATTCGCGGCAAAGCTCGCTACGGCGGTCGGCAAGCTGAAAACGGGTAACGGCTTCGACGAGGGCGTCGTTCTTGGGCCTCTGATCGACAAGGCGGCTCTGGAAAAGGTCGAGGAGCATGTCGGCGACGCCTTATCCAAAGGTGCCCGCGTCATTCAGGGCGGCGGGCGCCATGCGCTTGGTGGCACATTTTATGAGGCAACAGTTCTGGCCGATGTGACGGCCGACATGGCCGTGGCGCGGGAGGAGACGTTCGGGCCGGTGGCACCGCTTTTCCGCTTCAAGGACGAGGCGGATGTCATTGCGCAGGCCAATGATACCGAATTCGGCCTCGCCTCCTATTTCTATGCCCGTGATCTTTCCCGAGTATTCCGGGTCGCCGAGGCGCTTGAATACGGCATGGTGGGCGTCAATACCGGCCTGATCTCGACCGCTGAAGCTCCGTTCGGAGGTGTCAAGCTTTCCGGCCTCGGCCGTGAAGGTTCTCGCTACGGCATCGAGGAATTCGTCGAGATCAAATATGTGTGCCTCGGCGGCATAGGCTGATTGACAGGAACCCTTCGATCATCCGCGGCTGCGGAGTTTTGTCGCGCACATCCTGCTTCTGCTTATCATCAGCATTGAGGAACGATCGAGCGCCGACGTGTGGTCGGGTCACGTCGTTCTGCTGCTGGGGAAGGCACGTTATCACGGCTCCACGGAAAAGATCGTTCCCTTCGCACCCGCCACGATCGCCGCGGCGTCTTCGAGGCGGCCGATCGCGGCCCGTCGGGCACCGTCTCTCGAAAAACGGGCCGCCGCGGCAATCTTCGGCCGCATCGATCCTGCCGGGAACTGACTTTCATCCACCGCGGACAAATCAATCTTGGAGAGCGGACGTGCAGCCGGCTTGCCGAAATCCGCATAAACGGCGTCCACGTCCGTCAGCAGAAGGAGCATGTCGGCGCCGAGTTGTTCGGCAAGAAGGGCACTTGCCGCGTCCTTGTCGATGACGGCTTCGGCGCCCTGAAGGCTGCCGTCGCGTCCTTCGACGACAGGGATTCCGCCGCCACCGGTGCAGATCACCGTCACGCCTTGCCGGACAAGGAGCGAGATGACGTCCGCCTCCAGGATGGCCTGCGGTGCCGGTGAAGCGACAACGCGCCGCCACTTCTCGCCATCGGGGGCGACCTTCCAGCCCCGCTCGGCGGCCAGTTTCCGAGCAGTCTCGGCGGCATAGACCGGACCGATGAATTTCGTGGGCCGCTGGAAGGCGGGGTCGTCCGCATTCACCTTGACGAGCGTTAGCAGCGTGCCGAAACGATGGTCTTTCAAGATGCCGGCAAGCTCCTGTTCGATCATATAGCCGATCATGCCCTCGGTCTCGGCGCCGAGGACGTCGAGTGGAAGGCCGGCCCCATCGGGGCCGGCTGTTTCAAGGGCAAGAAGCCCGACCTGCGGGCCGTTCCCATGTGTGATGACCAGCGAATGACCCGCCTTGATCAATTCCGCGAGGGCGACCGCGGCACGTTTGACATTGGCGCGCTGGTTTTCCGCAGTCAGCACTTCGCCGCGGCGCAGGAGAGCATTGCCCCCGAGGGCAGCAACGATCAGCATCTCAGCCTCCGATCGTGGCGACGAGCAGCGCCTTGATGGAATGCATGCGGTTTTCGGCCTGGTCGAAGACGATGGAGGCTTTCGATTCAAAGACCTCGTCCGTGACCTCCATGCAGTCTATGCCGTATTTCTCGGCGATTTGCCTGCCGACCTCCGTGCTGGCGTCGTGGAATGCCGGAAGGCAATGCATGAACTTGCTGTAAGGATTTTCCGTGGCTTTCATCACCTCCCGCGTCACTCGGAAGGGCAGGAGGAGGTCGATGCGTTCCTTCCAGGCGCTCTCGTCTTCTCCCATGGAAAGCCAGACGTCGGCATAGACGAAGTCGGCGCCCTTCACTCCGGTTGCGATGTCCGATGTGAGTTGGAATTTGCCGCCGGTCCTGGCGGCTTCGGCATTGACATGCTCGATGAACTCCCGGTCCGGCCAAAGCTTTTTCGGCGAGACGAGCCGGAAATCGAGCCCCACCTTCGCCGCACCGACGGCGAGCGACAGGGCGACATTGTCCTGGCCGTCCCCGACGAAAGCGAGCGCCGTGTCGGACAGGTGCTTGTGAGTGAATTCGCGCATCGTCATGAAGTCCGCAAGGACCTGGGTCGGATGCGATATGTCGGTGAGGCCGTTATAGACTGGGACGCCGGAATACCGTGCCAGTTCCTCGACCGCCGCCTGCTTAAAACCGCGAAACTCGATCGCGTCATACATCCGGCCAAGTACGCGCGCGGTGTCCTTGACGGATTCCTTGTGACCAATATGGCTGCCCGAAGGGCCGAGATAGGTGACATGGGCACCTTGATCATAGGCCGCCACCTCGAAGCCGCTGCGGGTGCGGGTGGAGTCCTTTTCGAAGATCAGCGCGATATTCTTGCGCGTGAGGCGAGGGATCTCGTTGCCGGCCAGCTTTGCGGCCTTTAGCTCTGCCGCCATGCGCAGTAGGAAACGAATTTCGTCGGGCGAGAGATCGTCAAGTGACAGGACGCTCCTGCCGTGAAGATTGGTGGGCATGAGTGTGTCTTTCCTAAGCGGCTTCGCGAACGAGAGGGCATGTCATGCAATGCCCGCCGCCGCGGCCGCGGCTGAGTTCGGCACCTTCGACGGTGATCACTTCGACGCCCTGGCGGCGCAGAAGCGTGTTGGTATAGACGTTGCGGTCATAGGCGATGACGGTACCGGGCTCGACGGCAACGACGTTGTTGCCGTCATCCCACTGTTCGCGCTCCGCCTCGTAGCGGTCGCCGCCGGTCTGGACGATACGCAGGGCCTTGAGCCCCATTGCCTTGGCGACGACCTCGGTGAACGGTTCATTCTCCTCCCGGATATCGATGGTGTCTTCTGCATTACCCGGGCGTAGCGAAAAGCTGCGCAGGCGGTTGACGACCGGCGGATACATGGTCACCAGATCCCGGTCGCAGAAGGTGAAGACCGTATCGAGATGCATGAAGCTGCGGTCTCGCGGCATGAGGGCGGCAACGACACCTGTGGCCAGTCCGGAGGCAAACAGCCGCCTCGCAAGCGCACTCACGGCTTGCGGCGTGGTTCTCTCGCCCATGCCGATCAGCACGACGCCGTTGCCGACTGGCATGACGTCGCCGCCTTCAAGGCTCGGCGCCTCTTCGCCGTCCGATGAGAAGATGGAGAAATCGCCGCCCTTGAAGCGCGGGTGGAAGCGATAGATGGCCTCAACATTGGCCGCCTCCGGGCGCCGCGCTTGCCAGTACATCGAATTGACCGACACGCTGCCGTAGATCCAGCAGGAGCTGTCGCGGGTAAAAAGCTGGTTGGGCAACGGTGGCAGGACGAAATCCTCCGGCGCCAGCGTCCGTCCGCTCAGGCCGCGCGGCTCGAACGGCAATTCCGCCCGGGCGATGCCGCCGACGAGATAGGTGGAGAGTTGTTCCGACGGCATTTCATTGAGCCAGGCCTGCAGGTCGACGACCATGTCCTCGCCTATACCAGGCGGCGCGACCCGCCGGCCGAGCAGCCATTGCCTGGCATCGGCGTTGTCCATCGTCTCGGCAAGCAGGTCGCCGAGGGAGTGAACCACGACGCCCCGCTCTCTCAGCGTATCGACGAAAGCGTCGTGTTCCTGCCGCGCTCGCTTGACCCACAGGACATCGTCGAACAGCAGCGACCTGCAATTGTCCGGCGTGAGCCGGCGCAGGCTGAGATCGGGCCGGTGGACCATCACCTCGCGGAGTCGGCCCACTTCCGAATGAACGCCTAAAGTCATCATCGTCTCATCTCCTTCAGAAGGGGCTGACCGCACCGGTCCACATTTCGTAAGCGGCAAGCAGCCCGACCGCGACGAGAGCGATGGCAAGAAAGGCTTCCAGGAGGCTGAAGACCCGCTGGCCGTTCTGGCGGCGGGCGGCGGCATAGAAGATCAGGCCGGGCGCATAGAGCACGGCGCACATGAAGAGGTAGGCTGGGCCTGCGGCATACACGAGCCAGAGGCCATAAACGGTGGCGACGAGGCCGGCGACCATCGGACCAATGCGGCTTTCCCCGGGCTTGTAGGCTTCGCCGGTCATTGCGAGCTTTGCCGCATAGGCCCCCGAGAAGATGTAGGGCACGAGGATCGCAGCCGAAGCGATCGAGAACAGCGCCTGATAGGTGCTCTGGGCGAACAGGGTGACCAACAGGAAGGCCTGGACCAGAAGGTTGGTGATCAGCAGTGACATCGAAGGAACGCCGCGATTGCTTTCCCTTGCGAAGAAGGAGGGCATCGTTCCGTCCTTGGCCGCCGCGAGCGGGATCTCCGCCGCGAGCAGCGTCCAGCTGAGGAATGCGCCTACCACCGACACGACCAGCGCAATATTGATCAGGATAGCACCCCAGGGGCCGACGAGCGCTTCAAGGACGCCCGCCATCGACGGGTTCTTGAGGGCCGCAAGTTCCGGCTGGTTGAGGACGCCGAGCGACAGCAGCGATACGAGCGCATAGAGGGCCAGGCAGGTGAGGAAGCCGGTGATCGTCGCAACCGCAATATCCTTGCGCCGTTCGGCGCGAGCCGAGAAGACGCTGGCGCCCTCGATGCCGATGAAGACCCACAGCGTGACGAGCATGGTGCTCTTCACCTGCGCGGTGATCGAGCCGAGGCTTGCATTGCCGAGGCCTGTGAAATCCGCCGAGAACACGTCGATCTTAAAGGCGACAACCGCCACCCCGATGAACAGGACGATCGGCGCGATCTTGGCGATGGTGACGACGAAATTGATGATGGCGGCCTCGCGGATACCGGCCATGATCAGCGCGTGCACGATCCACAGCATGATCGAGGCGCCGATGATGGCCGGCCAGGTATTTCCTTCACCGAAGGATGGAAAAAAGTAGGAGAGCGCACTGAAGACCACGACCGCATAGGAAACATTGCCTATCCATGCACTCAGCCAGTAGCCCCAGGCGCTGTTAAAGCCGACGAACGGACCGAAGCCGGCCTTTGCATAGGCGTAGGGACCTGCATCCAGTTCGGGCTTGCGGAGTGCAAGCGACTGATAAACGAAGACGAGGGCCAGCATGCCCATGGCGGTGATGGCCCAGCCGATCATGACCGCCAGCGGACCCGCCCCCGCTGCCATATTCTGCGGAAGGCTGAAGACCCCCGAGCCGATCATCGAGCCGATGACCAGGGCGGTCAGCGATCCGGCCCGGAGCTTGCGTGTCGTCGTGTTCGTCTTCTTGACGGCACCGGGACCGATCGGTCCCGCAACGTTGATGTCAGTGGAAGCCATGGCTTCATCTCCCTGAGTTTGAAACTGAGGGGAGGAAACCACTTCGCCGAGGTCTCTCCATTGATCGCCGTCAAGTTGCAAGCTTGCAATCGGCAGATTTGCGTATTTAGTGAGCTCTAAGGTTCACTTGTGTTCGCGGATAAACTCTCCATCTCCACAGCCGCTGAAACAATCGCGGGCGCCGATTGTTACACTTGTCTCCGGTCGACAGACCATGACAACAAAGAGGAAGCGGAAAATGCTCGTCAAAATGCTCGCAGCTACTGTTCTTTCCCTGGGCTTAGCCACGGCAGCAGTCGCTCAATCAGGCGGCTCAGGCTCTGGCACCGATTCAGGTTCTGGATCGTCCGGATCCGGAACCAACAGAGGAGCTGCCGTGGGCTCTGGAGCCGGTGGCACCGGAACATCACTCGACGCCAACAACCCTACGACAGGCAGCGTGGGTGGGAATGCGAACAATACCGGATCCACCAACGCTCCTTGCAAGACCACACCGACACAGCAAGGCTCGGCAGGTACAGCGGCGTCGAACTCCGGCAGCGCGGCAACCCCACAGCCAGCATGCTGAGTGATTTTGGGCTGGGACGCGCTTACGTCCCAGCCTCCCCCTGAATGAATTCGGAAAAGAAGCAATTTCAATAACGAAAATCCAGGTCCGCGGCCACCTTCTCAAGCTGCTCCAGGGCTGCCCCTCGGCGCCGGTAAAGGTCGGCACGCTCGCCAAATGTGCGGCGACGCATTGCAACTTGGTGACGCAGGTTGATCTCCGCGGCCATCATCGCTCCGCAGAAAGCCGCGCTCAGGACGCTCGCGCCTGAATGGAGGTCGCTTGCCACTTTGCGATCTATAGAGCCTGCCACATCCCGGAAAAGCTCAAGCCCCTTCACGATAAGATGCGCCGCGGCAAGCGGTTCTTCGGTCGCCTGCGCCTGAGCTTCGTGCAGACCGCTATCATCGGCGGCTTCATGATCGGATGGCTCCTCGGAAAGCACGTCCAAATATCGCCGAAAGTGGCGCCGATCACGATCTGCGGATACCGTAAGCTGTTCTGAAAGTTCGTCCAATCGCCGCCGGGCGTCGGAAAAGCGGTTCCCACCGTCGTCCGACACCGCAATTGCCATCTTCCCCATCGCGAGACCAAGGAGCGCGGCCAGGATCGACGCAGTGCTTCCTGGTATATCAGGGGCTCGCCGACCAATGGATGCGACGATGTCTTTGAATCGCTCGTCTACAAGGGCAGATGTCAATTTCAATACTCTTTGAACCAACCGCAAACGGATCGAACTAACCAATGCTGTCGAAGTTCCGCCAACCTCACTTCCAGATGACGCACGCGTCTCATTGTTCGGGGCTTCGACAGGGAAGGCTTGTTGGGCCGCTGGGGTCAGGTGTCGGTTGCAAGGCAGGGTTCATGCTATCCGGTCGGCGATAATGTTGAAAGGCAGCAATACGCCACCCAGCCCGGCCAAACCTGCGCTTATGTAGAGGAAGGGCTAAGCGCTAATCAATCACCACCAGCCCCGCTTCCTCTGCGGCCGCGACGAATGCGTCTCTTGCGTCCTCCGGCTCTGCTTTTCCATCGAGCACCAGCATGAAAGTGCGGAGAGCCTGATGAAAATGCTCCCCGTCGTCGACGGGCCAGTCTTCAAGGAGGCAATTTGCGGCGTCTCGGGTGCAGAAGATCAGATCGTGGTCTCCTGCACCATGAAGCTCGACAGAAACGGGAATGGCCCAGTCGACATCAAACATGCAGCCTCTACCTCCAGAGGAAAAGAGACGCGAGGGCAGGAGATTTGGGATCTCTGAAGGGGGGGACGGGAGACCGCCCTCGCGACCTCACTCTAATGCACTGGATGGCGAATCGTTCCACGAGGGGATCGAAGCGTCGGGGGAGGAACCCCCACCGCCGATGATAGTTATCTTCCGAAAGGAGACCGAGATATGGCTATGCATTATACGGACATTCGCGGTACGCTTGTAAGCTTCCTTGCCGAAATCGGCTTGGTAGGGCCGAACGTCGAAGCCACCGCTACGGACCCGGTCCCGCCGCTTTCGACCGAACAGGAACTACTGGTCGAATGCTGGCAATCGGGCCAGATCGAACCTGCGGTTTGGTGGCAGCACCTTGACGATGATCCGGTGCTCGCGGCAAATTTCCAGAAGCCGCAGGTAACACATTAGGGCGCCCGGCCATCGAGCGCTCGCGCTGGGTGCTGCTCGGCCCAAGGATAGTGAATTAACTCACGTGCCCCGTAAGTCCGGCGTTCCCGCGGTGGTCGATCGAAAAGTTCGTGCCGGATCTTCATATCGACGTCTGCGTCCCTATCCGGCGTCATTTCTGCACGCGGGGCTTACGGATCGCATCGTGACTTGCCGCGGCTTGCGGCGCCATCCGATTCTGGGTTCAGGTACCTGCGCCGCTTCTGCGCCGGATCAGCTCAAACACGCCCGAAATGTCTTCGTCTCCATGTCCTGCACTGTCGCGTTTTCGAAACAGGTCCAGCAGGGGGGCAAGCAGACTGGTGGCGACACCCTGCTCACGGGTGGCTGTGAGTATATTTTCCAGCGAGGTGGCCTGCATGGCGAGGTTCGACACCACATTAAGGCCGTGCCCGCCGCTATCGATCTTCTCTGCGTATCCTGGGAGTTCACCCATCATTGCGGTCATCCAGGGGCCAAGCAACTTGAGAAACTCCCTCGCGTGAATGCCCTCGGAATCGACAAGGGCAGTAGCGTGAAAGAAGCCGGCGAACAGACCATACATGCCGCTGAGAAGAGCGAGGTCGTGTAGCGACGCCAGTCCAGCATCGGCACCGAGATAGGCAGCGGCGCCGAGCGCCTTAAGCGTACCGATATGTGCGTCGAAAGTCGGCTTCGAGCCGCTGTAGAGGATCAGGGCATGTTCGCCTCCGATCATCGGAGGCGTCGCCATGATGCCGCCGTCGAGATAGGAGGCTGTAAGGCTTGCGAGCCGCTCGGCGGTGGCGCGCGCTTGGGCGGGCGTGCCATTGGTCAAATTGACCACCGCACGCCCGGCGAGCGCCGAGGCCGCACCATCGAGCACAGAGCTCGCGGCGGCATAGTCCAATACGCAAATCACAGTGAGATCGCTTGAAGCAATGGCGTCTGCTGCGCTGGTGACTTCACGCGCTCCTTGAGCAACTAGGAAGCCAGCCTTGCCAGCTGTCCGATTCCAAAGGGTGACCGAATGCCCTTGTTGGAGAAGGCGAGCGGCCAGCGCCTGCCCCATCGCCCCTAGGCCGAGAACCGAAATATTGGTCATGGATCTATTCTTCCCTCGATGTCCCAACACGACGCCCCCTTTGGGGGAGCGGGTTGCTGAAAAGATGCAATATTGGACGAAAGCGGGGTAGTCGGCTATTCGTAGATCCATCGTCTTCGAAACAGAACGATGGATGGATTAGTGCTCAATCTCAACGACCTTCTCATTTTCGTTCGAGTGGTGGATCACGGCGGTTTTGCTGCAGCTGGTCGCGCGCTGCGCCTTCCCAAATCCACGCTGAGCAAGCGGCTCGCTGAATTGGAGCGGGAGATCGGGGTCCGTCTGATTCAACGAACCTCGAGGAGCTTCGCCGTGACGGAGATCGGCCGAGATTTGTATCGACATGCCGCCGCCATGCTGATCGAGGCCGAGGCCGCGGAGCATGTCATTAAGGGCCGCCTGGCCGAACCAAGCGGAACTGTCCGGATCACAGCATCCTTGCCCATTGCCCAATTCCGTTTGTCGGCGCTGCTTCCACCCCTCGCCGCGCGCTATCCGAAAATGCGCATCACGCTCGACGTTTCCGACAGATTCGTGGACATCGTGCAGGAGGGTTTTGACATCGCGATCCGCAACCACTTCGCCCCTCTGTCCGATGCCGATCTCGTACAACGTCGGATATATGACGACCCAGTCTGGCTGGTCGCCTCGCCCGACTATATCCGGGAGAAAGGTGCGTTTTCTCGCCCCGGGGAGGCGAGAGAATTCGATGGGTTGATGGCATCGCCCTCGGAATCGGTATGGACGCTTCGCAATGACCAAGGCTCGGTCACCAAAGTCACGCCTTTCCCTCGCTACGCGGCTAACGAGACAATCTCGCTACTTGAAGCAGCCAAGGCTGGTCTTGGAGTAGCTTGCCTTGCGAGCAGTTTCTGTGCACCACTCATTGAATCTGGCGCACTTGTTCGCATTTTTCCCGAATGGACAGCAGGTGGTGTGGCGACAACGCTGCTCGTTCCGCACCGCCGCGGGCAACTGCCTTCAGTTCGGATAGTCGCTGACTATTTGATCGCAAAACTCTCTCGCCGAGCTCATGACGCCTAGTCCGCGATCCCGGATTCGGGAGGGTGCTCGTGGTGGCCGTTCGAACCGCGTTCTGCAGGGAGACGGGCGAAGAAACAGGCACCATGCTGGACCCCGTTTGGACGACCGAACACAAAGTCTCCCTTTCCGGCAGGCCCTTCAAAGACAAATATGCAGAAAATCCTAGAGACCCTGCACGAGTTGAGGTCGTGGAGAAACTAAATAACGCATTGGCCGCTATCGATTGAGATGGGATGTCTGCTTGTGGCGCAAGCATACGCCCTTGCATTCCCCGCACGAATAAAGGCTTGAAGGCCTTACTGGGGCGTGGCCTGAAGGCGCTGTTTCAGAAGCCAATCCCAAAGCTCGGAATCATTCAAGGCGGCCCATTCGACGCTTGAGTGGTCCACGCCCTCCAGAACGCTCAAGCGAGCATTGCGCTTCAGACCGACGAGCCGCTCGTACAGCACGATCGAATCCGACAAAGGGATGACTTCATCGTTCGTGCCGTGGAACACCCAAAATGCCGTCTTCTCATTTGTCCTGCTCAGATAGTGGCGATTACCGCCACCAGCGATCGGAACGACAGCGGCGAACTTTTCCGGAAACTGTTCTGCCATTGCCCAGGTGCCGAAACCGCCGCGGCTGAATCCCATGACATAGACCCGCGTGCGATCGACCCGATATTTTGACATAACCTCGTTGAGCGCCACCTCCACTTTCTCGATCGGAAAAAGCAGTTCTTCACTGGGGTTCTGTGGCGAAAACACCAGGAAGGGGAATGTCTTTCCGCCCTCGATCAATTTCGGAAGGCCACTCGATTTGACTTTCTCGATATCGGTCCCGCCCTGGTCGCCGCCGTGTAGCCACACAACCAGCGGATAGGAGTTGCTGGATGACGCATAGTCGTCCGGCGTGTACATCAGATAGTTGAGATCAGTCTCCAGGCTGGCGTTCGATCTGGCTTTTATCTGCTCGGCCTGCGCCAGGCCCGCACCGCACATTCCGACTACAGCCGCGAAAGCCACTGCCATAATGTTCCGCCGCATCCGATGACCTCCTTACGATTTTGGACCTGCAATCCCATCAGATGGATCCGAAGGACCAGAACTCAAGTCTTCCCGTCCGGGATGTAGTCCGGCTCGGGAAAATGTTAGCGCGCCAAAACCGTTGCATTCTCGAAATGCAGCGCGCGACGTGGAGACTGTCACATTGATATGGAAACGAGGCGGCGAGGCTTGAACGGCGCTGCTTCCCTAATCGGCAGGTTTAGGTGAGGGCCTGTTCAAGCTTATTCACTACTGCACGATCAAGGGGTCCGTCCGCGGTCGGCCCTCAATGGCCGTCAGAAAGGTCGCCGTCGCGCCTCCTTGAAGCAGACATCGCAAGGCAGCGCCAATGTCGCTAGGGCGCCAGAAGCTGGAATATTCTTCGTACAGCCGCCGGAGCCGAGCAAACCCATCCTCGCCGGCGCCGCGTTTGGGCTGTCAGCCGCGATCGGCGGACTGAGCGAGCTCCTCTCGCAACTTGTCCACCTTCTCACTGGCCCACTGCTGGGCATCCTCGCCAAAGATGAGGCGCGCCGGTGCCTTGTCTTGTGAAGCGAGCTCCACAATTCGTGCGGCAAGCAGCTTCGGGTCGTTCGGCTGGTTGCCGTTTGCCCCGTCCACGAACGATCGATACCGGGCGACTGCCTCGGCATAGTCTGGAATGAGGATGCTGCCGAAGCTCGCGGACTTGCCGTCCATGAAGTCGGTTCGCAGCATCCCCGGCTCGACCAGGAGCGAGCGGACACCAAACGGGGCAAGCTCCTGCGCAAAGCCCTCCATCCAGCCCTCGACCGCGAATTTCGACGCGGAGTATACCGACCCTCCAGCGTTGGAGACCAGTCCGCTAACCGATGAGATTGTGACGATGAGGCCTGAGCGACGCTTGCGCATGTGGGGGACGACCGCGCGCGCGACGTTCATCGTGCCGAACAGGTTTACCTCGAACTGACGCCGCACAGCGGCTTCCGTGAAGGTCTCGAAGAAACCCAGTTCGGCATATCCGGCATTGTTGACCAGCACGTCGATTTTACCAAACCGCTTTACAGTTTCCGCAGCGACCGACTTCGCTGCCTCGGCGTCGGTGATATCGAGCGCGACGGGGTGCAGGCGATCCTGGTAAACCTCAAAGCCATCGCGCACTGCATCAGCGGACCGCGCCGTTGCCACCACCGTTTCGCCCGCATCGAGTGCCGCACGCATGATCTCGCGTCCCAGTCCCCGGCTTGCGCCCGTCACCAACCAAACCCTAGCCATAGCCGTTCCTCTCTTCCTTGAGCGTCATCAGCTATGTAGGGTTGGTAATATATCGTGATAACTCGCTAATAAGTAATGGACCCCAGTAGCAGGGATTATCAATGCGGCCGGATCAGCTCAGCGACCTTGCAGTCTTCGCGGCTATTGCCTCGGAGCGCAGCTTCACGCGCGCCGCAAGGCGGCTCGGCGTCACGCAGTCAGCGTTGAGCCAGACCATGAAGCGGCTGGAGGGCCAACTGGGTTTTCGCCTCCTCTCTCGCACGACACGCAGCGTCGCCCCGACTGCTGCCGGTGAGCGCCTGCTCGCAACCCTGTCGCCGGCACTGGCCGGGTTGGACGACGAGATCGAGGCGCTGTCCCAGGCACGGGGAGCGGCGATCGGCACCATCCGGATAACGACGGGCAAACATGCCGCCGACACGGTGCTGTGGCCGATGCTCCCGTCCTTCATGCGCCACCACCCCGGCATCGAAGTTGAGGTACGCGTGGAGAGCGGGATGACAGACATCGTTGCTGGCCGCTACGACGCGGGTATCCGACTCGGCGAGCGTTTGGAGAAGGACATGATCGCGCTGGCGATCGGGCCACCCCTTCGCGTCGCGGTGGTGGCTGCTCCCGGCTACCTGAGCGACCATCCGGCGCCTATCGAGCCTTCCGACCTTACGGCGCATCGTTGCATAGCCTACGGCGACGCTCATGGCGAGCTGTCTCCCTGGCTATTCGAGCGCGATGGTCGCGCGGTGACGGTCGTGCCGGGTCGGGGGCCGGTGTTTAACGACGGCGACCTGCTTGTCGCCGCCGCCGTTGAGGGTTTCGGTGTCCTCTACATTCTGGAGGATCTGGTCGCGACGCCAATTGTCGACGGTCGTCTCATCCGCCTTCTGGAGCCGTGGTGCGAGCCCTTTCCAGGTTACCATCTCTATTACCCCGACCGGCGGGGCACAGCGGCCTTTGAACTGTTCAAGGAGACGCTTCGAGGATGGAAAGAAAAATAGACGGTGGCTGGCCGTTGGGAGTAGTTCCTCAGAATTCGACCGCCGTCGGTAGGACCAGTTGTTGCCAATCCGGCTCGTACTCGAAGGTCTGACGTCGCTGCGCAGACAGCAGTTCTCGCCAGAGCGTCGCGAAAGCTTCCTAGCCTCCCCATCCGCGCTTCACACGGATGCTGCCTTCGACGACTGCTGCAGCGTGTCCGCTACCTCAGCTCGGTTCCGATTTCCCCATTCGCAGAGCGGAACCAGCGCCTCAACGAGCGTTTCCCCGAACGGCGTCAGCGCGTAATCGACCACCGGAGGCACCTGGTGGTGATCGTGGCGTACCAGAACGGTCATTGCGACCAACTCCCGTAATTGCTGGATCAGCACTTTTTCGCTGATGCCTCCGACCCGCCTTCTGATCTCGGAAAATCGAGTAGGGCCATCCTGGAGATGGTAAAGGATCAAAGGCTTCCACTTGCCGCCGATAACCGCCAGCGAAACGTCAAGGCCACATTGGGTGCTCGGTCCGTCCATCAAAAACCTCGCGCTTACCTTTTGGTATGTTCTACCCATCGAGCAAGTGGGTGTCTACATGTCTTCCGTCGCCCGCCGCCAGAGGTCGGGATAGCCGGAAACATTACGAGGAGCTGTCAATGAGAGACGATATCCAAATGATCAAAGAGCTATACGCTGCAGCAGAGGGAGACGGACTGGATGTCGGCAAGTTCGTCTCCTTCTTCTCCGGGGATGCCTATGTGCGGGATATCCCGACCAACATGGAGTTCCGCGGCAAGGATATCGCCATGGTCGCCGGCGGCATGGCTCAGGCCTTTCCAGATATTCACCGAGAGCTCTTCAACATCTACGCGATGGAAAATGTGATCGTGGTCGAGCTTGCCATTCGCGGCACGCACAAAGGAGCATTGGTGACGCCAAATGGCCCAATCGCTCCCACCGAGAGAACCATCGATGTTCCTTGCTGCGATGTCTTTCACCTGCGGGATGGAAAGGTCGTCTCCTTTCACTGCTACAACGCAGCCTCCATCCTGCAGCGCCAGTTGGGTCTTGCGGGTAGCGACACGGCAGCTTGATAGGCGGAGAGACTGATTTGTTGACACTCCCTGCCGATTCAATTTCTTCGGCAAGGCCAGTCCCGGGGCGCCGCGTTTCTCAAGTCATGAACTCTTGACGATTGTCTCGCGCCTGTATCTGCGATGCGAAAGACAAATTGACGGGCCTGCCGCCCCATATCTGAAGCGCCTTTGGGTGCCGGAACGAGCCGGAAAGCGCGCTTTCCCAACGAGTCAACTGGAACTGCTTCGCCTTCTTGATGCAATTCGGGAATCAGCTAGCGCTCAGATCATAGTGGCCACGCATTTTTCAATCCGGGAGCCTGTTCCTGGTGCCCGATTGCTGAAACCTACCCGCGCAGGCCTTGCGCGGGTCAGGGACTCAATGTCCTGCCTCCGCGGACGCACGTTGATAGAAGCGTCGGATCGACAGGTGGGACGACCGGATGTCGAGGTTGATCGCGTGGCGTGCTGCCGCTCGGTCCCGCTGGGAAATCGCCTCGATAGCGTTGCTGTGGATTTGAACGCCGTTATTGAAGATCCGATAGAAGAGCCCCTCATCCTTGCGCGCAGACGCTACGATCGGGCCGGTGCGAAGCCAGAGGGTTGAGATGATGTCGAGCAGTTGCGGATAGCCGCCGGCACGATAGAGCTCGAAATGGAACGCCTGGTTGCCAGCGAGTGCAGCGTCGAAGTCGCGGACCTCAAGGGCCTCCTGGATGCTGTCGTTATGGCGCCTCAGCGCATCGGTCAAAGCCGGGTTCTTCGGCGCGCTTGCCGCCCGCTCGGCCGCATAACCTTCCAGCTGCATGCGCACGCGAATGTAGTTCTCGTGATCGGAGGCAAGATAGGGCGCAACCCGAAGCGTCCGCGGCCCGGATTGCTCGATGGCCCGTTCCGCAATCAGCCGTGCCACCGCCTCACGCACCGGCATTGGGCTTGTTCCGAATACTTCCGCGAGGGCGCGAATGGAAACCTGCTCGCCTGGAAGAAATTCTCCCTTGAGCAGACCAAGCCGAAGGCTCTGGTAGACCCGATCCTGCACTGTCGACACATCGACCGGCACCAGCGTTCGCTGGCTTCTTATTGTCGGATCGAAAGTGTTCACGTCCTCTGGCCTCGCTAGGTCGTTGAATCAGTGTTGGGGTGCTCGGACGCCCGCGCGACCTCCAAGCCATCAGTCGTTCTACGTTCAATCGGCGGAGTTCACAACAAAAAGCAATATTGCCGCGGCTGTGAGATGTGTGATCACATATCTCAAGGCTTTACACATCGGGACGTGTGTGATTACATGCCTGCAGTGCCTCAGGAGGACCCTTGGCGATCGACGCTGAACGGTGCGGCACACGGACAGACATTCGGGAGGAGAAGAATATGAGAAGTCTCGTCATGAGCGCGATTTCGGCTGCAGCCGCATTCAGCGCTACTGCACTTCACGCCGAGCCATTGAAGATTGGCATTGTCGAGAGCCTTTCTGGCGCCCAGACGTCGACGGGTCGCCTTTACGCCAATGCCGTCAAATATGGTGTCGATCGCATCAACGATACGGGCGGTTTCAACGGCGAGCCCGTCACCGTCACGGAATACGACAACGCCGGCGGTTCGCCCGAAGCGGCCGACAAATTTCGCCAGGCCGTAGCGGACGGCGTCGACATCATCTTCCAAGGCGCTTCCTCGGCCATTGCCGGTCAGCTCACCGAGGACGTGCGCAAGCACAACATCCGCAATCCCGGCAAGGAAGTGATCTTCATCAACCTGGGCGGCGAGGCCATGGAACTGACGGGCAACAAGTGCCAGTTCTACCACTTCCGCTACACCACGACCGCTCCGATGCGGGTGAACGCGCTTGTCAGCGCGATGAAGGAGTCGGGGGACCTCGGCGACAAGGTTTATTCGATCAACCAGAATTATTCCTGGGGCCAGGACATGCAGGCAGCCGTCGAGGCAGCGGCAGCAGAGGGCGGCTACACGGTGGTCGACGAGGTTCTCCACGACGTCAACAAGATCCAGGACTTCGCGCCCTTCGTCGCGCGGATCAGGTCTGCGGCTCCGGACACCGTCTTCACTGGGAATTGGTCAAACGACCTCCTGCTGCTGATGAAGGCGGCAGGCGATGCGGGGCTCGATGTCACATTCGCCACGGCTTTCCTCGATCAACCCGGCAATATCGCCAACGCCGGCAAGACGGCGATCGGCCACTATATCGCCAACAACTATGACAACGCCGCGACGGACGGTAAATTCGCCGAAAGCTACAAGGCGGCGACGGGCCATTATCCGATCTTCGTTGAAGGCCACACCGCCTTCGCGCTTGGTGCCCTGCGACAGGCGCTGGGGACCGTCGATTTCGGCGGCGGCGACATTGATGCGACGAAGATCGCGCTGGCGCTGGAAAACACCACCTACGAGAGCCCGATCGGCCCGATCTCGGTCCGCAAGGAGGATCACCAGACGATCCGCCCCGTAGTTGTCTCCAAGGTCGTGGAAAATCCCAAGTATCCTGCCGATGGCACGAACATGGGCTTCGAAACGGTGAAGGTCATTGCCGGCGACAAGGCAATCAACTCGGTGCAGGACAGCTGCAAGATGGAACGCCCGGCCGAATAGGCCCCCGTCATCGAACGCTGGTCCGTACCAGACACGGACCAGCATCCTGACCGTCAGCTCCCGGAACACTCATGGAATTCGCGATCATCTCCACGTTGAACGGCGTGACCTATGGACTGTTGTTGTTCATGGTTTCCGCCGGTCTGACGCTCATCTTCGGCATGATGGGCGTGCTAAACTTTGCCCATGCGTCGTTCTACATGCTGGGCGCTTATGTCGCCTATGCGGTGTCCTCCGTCTTCGGCTTCTGGGCCGCCATCATCGTCGCGCCGATCTTCGTTGGCGTGACGGGCATGGCGGTTGAACGTTTTCTCTTGCCGCGCGTGCATGCCCATGGCCACGCGCATGAACTCTTGCTGACCTTCGGCCTGGCACTGATCATCGAGGAGCTCATCAAGCTCTGCTTCGGCGACTTCCCCGTGAACTACCAGATGCCCGCCGAAATGCGCTTTTCAGCCTTCCAGATATTCGGCGCAGACTATCCCTTCTACCGGCTCTTCATCGGCGGCGTGGCGATCGTGATGTTCACGGCGCTCTGGTTGCTTCTGACCCGCACCCGTACGGGGATCATCGTGCGGGCGGCGGAGCGGCTTCCGGCCATGGCCGAGGCACTAGGGCACAACATCCCGATGGTCTTCATGTTCGTGTTCGCGACGGGTGCCGCACTGGCCGGGCTTGCCGGAGCGGTGGCCGGAGCCTTCTACCCGACCAATCCCAACATGGGGCTGGAGCTCGGCGTTATTGTCTTCGTCGTCGTGGTCGTCGGCGGCCTCGGGTCACTGAAGGGATCGCTCGTTGCGTCACTTCTGATCGGGCTTTTCTCCTCGTTTGCCGTCGGCCTCGACTGGTCGCTGGCGACCCTCTTCTCGCTGGTAGGCCTGGGCGAGTGGGCGCGCTCCTTTGGTGGACTGATGACACTGGAGCTCTCCTCGGTCAGTGCGACGATCCCGTTTGCTCTGATGCTGATCGTCCTGTTGGTCCGCCCGGCAGGTCTCATGGGCGAGCGCAACTAGAGAGGATGCCGATGCGTAAACTTTTTCTTCCCATCGCCCTGCTGGTCCTGCTGATCGTCATCCCTCCGTTCATGGGGATTGCCTGGCAGAACGCGCTGGTCAACGTGCTGATCGCAAGCCTCTTTGCCTTGGCGTTCAATCTGCTCATCGGCCAGGCGGGGCTGCTTTCCTTCGGCCATGCCGCCTATTTCGGACTGGGCGCCTTCGCAGCACTTCATCTGATGATTGCGATCGATGACGGCTTTCCCTTCCCGACGCCGCTCGTTCCGCTTGCGGGCGCTGCGATCGGCCTCATTATCGGGCTCATCGCCGGCTACTTCGCCACAATGCGTTCGGGCGTCTACTTCGCCCTGGTCACGCTCGCGATCGCCGAGCTCTTCCATTCGCTGGCGCCGCGGCTGGAGGACCTTTTCGGCGGCGAAGCGGGTGTGTCCTCTATGCGGATGCCCTGGAGCGGGATCATTTTCGGCTCCACGCTGGAAGTCTATTACCTGACCTTGGCGTGGGTGGTGCTTTGCGGTCTCGCTCTCTGGTCCTACACCCACACCCCCTTCGGGCGTCTGACGCTTGCCCTGCGTGACAACGAACAGCGTGTAAGGTTCCTCGGTTACAACGCCCATTCATCAAAGGTGATCATATTCGCGATCTCGGCGATGTTCACGGGTGTGGCGGGCGCGCTCTTGGCAATCTCGAACGAGACGGCGAACTATTCCCTGTTTGCTAGCGATGTTTCGGCGCAGGTGGTCCTGCAGACCTTCGTCGGCGGGTCGACAATATTCTTCGGCCCCGTCATCGGCGCTGCAGCCTTCACCCTGTTCTCGTTTCTGCTTTCGGACGTCACGCGATCCTGGGTCTTTTACCAGGGGCTGATCTTCGTGCTGGTGATGCTCTATGCACCTGCGGGAATTGGCGGCGTCTTGCAACACCACATTCGCCATCGTCGCCAGCTGGACTGGTCGCGGCTCGCAGGTCCCTATCTCGTCGCGATCCTTGGTGGCGTGCTGGTGGCCGCCGGCGTGGTCTTCATGACCGAAACCGTCTCGATTCTCTTCGGCGAGGAATATGCAATGGCGAGGCAGGCTACAGCCGGCGGCTTGCCGTCCTATCCGCTCTTCGGCATCGAATGGCGGCCGGTGAGCCCTCTCACCTGGCTCCTCCCGCTGATCCTCCTGGTCTGCGGTGTCGCCGTGATGGTTCGTGCCAGACGGCGTATCGATGCGCTCTGGGGAAGGATGGACGAGAGTAGGCAAGTCACGGCAGACGTCGCTGTACTGGGAGGTGCAACATGATCGCCCCGATTAACGACCAGCCGGCACTAAGGCTGTCGCGCGTTACCAAGTCGTTCGGCCCGATCGAGGTCATCAAGGGGCTGGAACTCGACGTCAGACGGGGCGATCGGCATGCGGTGATCGGACCCAATGGTGCCGGCAAATCCACACTCTTCAACCTGATTTCGGGCATGTTCGCGCCGTCGTCCGGCGAAATCATGCTCAACGGCCAAAGCATCGGCGGTCTGGCGCCGCATCGCATCAACAGGGGAGGGCTGGCACGCTCGTTCCAGATCACCAACATCTTCCATCGTCTGAGCGTGTTCGAGAACCTGCGCATCGGCGTCCTTGCCCGCCATGGCGTACGGTACGGCTTGTTTCGCCGGATTGCGCGGATGCGGCAGGTGAACGAGGAAGCGGCTGAGGCGCTGGCCCGGGTGGGGCTTGAGGCTCGCGCCCACGACCTTGCAGGCGATCTGACCTATTCGGAGCAGCGGGCGCTCGAGATCGGCATGACGCTGACCACCGGCGCGGACGTCATCCTTTTGGACGAACCGACCGCCGGCATGTCGCGCGAGGAGACAGCTCAGGCGGTGGAACTGATCCGCTCCGTCACAGAAGGCAAGACCCTGCTGATGGTCGAGCACGACATGAGCGTAGTTTTCAGCCTTTGCGATCGGGTTTCGGTACTCGTCTACGGCAACATCCTTGCAACCGATACGCCGGCGCGCATCAGCGCCAACCGAGAGGTGCAGGAAGCCTATCTGGGTCAGGAGGCGTCATGAGTCTACTCCAGGTAAAGGGACTGCACGCCCATTACGGCAAAAGCCACATCCTGCACGGCATCGATCTGGAGGTGCCGGAATCGTCAGTCGTATCCCTATTGGGTCGAAACGGTTCCGGCCGCTCGACCCTGTTGAAGGCGATGATGGGTCTGGTGCCGCCGAGCGGCGGGACGGTAACGCTGGATGGGGTTCAACTGGCCGGGCAGCGACCCTTCGACATCTGCCGCCAGGGGATCGGCTACGTGCCCGAGGAGCGGCTGGTTTTTCCCAACCTCACGGTCGAGGAAAACCTCACCATGGGTGTGCAAAAAGGAGCGCCCGGCGCACATCGTTGGTCGGTCGATGAAATGTACGACTATTTCCCGCGCCTGAAGGAACGGCGCGCGATCCGGGCCGGCTATCTGTCGGGCGGTGAACAGCAGATGCTGACGATTTGCCGCTCCCTGCTGGGCAACCCCCGCGTACTGCTGATCGATGAGCCGACCGAAGGTCTGGCACCCAAGATCGTTGAGGTAGTGATGGAGGTGATCCTCGATATCGGACGCCGCGGTGTGGCGGTGGTGCTGGTCGAGCAAAAACTGACAATCGCGCTCAAGGTCGCACGGCAGGTGATGGTCATGGGCCACGGCGAGCTCGTCTTCAAGGGCACGCCCGAAGAGCTGGACGCTCATCCTGACGTAAGGCGCAACTGGCTCGAAGTGGCCTGAGGCAGCATCGCCCGCATGCAAGTAAGTGGACAGCAAATGAACATGATCAAGCGGATGAGCCCGCGCCCCGGTCTTCGGGTTCTGGTGACTGCCGGTGCTTCCGGCATCGGCGCCGCGATCGCCCGCGGCTTCCTGGAAGCCGAGGCGAAGGTGCTGATTTGTGACGTCGACGAAGAGGCTCTTCGATGTTTTGCGCAAGATCATCCGGAGGTCGCCGTCCTAAAAGCCGACATCTCTGACGAGGCCCAGGTCGACGCGCTTCTGGTCGCGACCGCGGCGAAGCTCGGCGATTTGGATGTGCTGATCAACAACGCCGGCATTGCTGGACCGACCGGCGCGATCGACGAGCTATCCGTCAACGACATCCGCCGCACCCTCGATATCGACCTGATGGGCCAATTCCTGGTGGTGCGGCGGGCTGCACCGCTGCTGCGCGCCAGCGACGCCGGGTCGATCATCAACATTTCATCCGTGGCGGGGCGGTTGGGTTATGCACTTCGTACCCCCTATTCGGCTGCGAAATGGGGCATTGTCGGGCTGACCCAGAGCCTGGCGAAGGAGATGGGTCCGGACGGCATCCGGGTGAACGCCATTTTGCCGGGCATCGTGCGGGGTGCTCGCATCGAAAGCGTCATTCGCGAGCGCGCCGCAGCCTCCGGTCTCAGCTACGAGGAGATGGAGGCGCAGTATCTCTCCAACATCTCGCTGCGCCGCATGGTGGAGCCGGAGGATGTCGCCGCCATGGCGCTCTTTCTAGCCTCGCCCGGTGGCGCCAATATCTCCGGGCAAGCCATCAGCGTCTGCGGCAACGTCGAAAACATCTGAAAGCAAGGAAGCACAAGACTATGGCTCGATCATCCCGCAAGGTCATCATCACCTGTGCCATCACAGGCGGTATCCACACGCCGAGCATGTCTGCGCACTTGCCTGTCACCCCGGACCAGATCGCCGCAAATGCCATAGAAGCGGCCGAAGCCGGTGCGGCAATCCTGCACTTGCATGCCCGTAACCCGGAAGATGGCCGGCCGACCCAAGATCCTCAAGCCTTCGCGCGCTTCCTGCCACGGATCAAGCAGGCGACAGACGCGGTGTTGAATCTGACCACCGGCGGAAGCCCCACCATGACCGTGGAAGAGCGCCTGCAGCCGGCACTGAGGTTTGCTCCCGAAGTCGCGTCTCTCAACATGGGATCGATGAACTTCGGTCTCTACCCCATGCTCGGCCGCTACGAAAACTTCCAGCACGACTGGGAGCCGGCATATCTGGAGAAGACCCGCGACACCGTGTTCAGGAACACGTTCAAGGATATCGAGCACATACTGGAGAATTGCGGCGGTAACGGCACGCGCTTCGAGTTCGAATGCTATGACACCAGCCACCTCTACAATCTAGCGCATTTCCGCGACCGGGGGTTGGTCAGGGGTCCGCTGTTCATCCAGACGGTGTTCGGCATTCTTGGGGGCATCGGCACCCATCCGGATGATGTTTCGCACATGAAGCGCACGGCCGACCGGCTGTTTGGAGATGACTATGTCTGGTCCGTCCTGGGGGCCGGGCGCCATCAGCTTCCCGTCACGACGATGGCGGCTGCCATGGGCGGCAATGTTCGCGTCGGGCTGGAGGATTCCCTTTGGGATGGCCCGGGGAAACTCGCAACCTCCAATGCTGTCCAGGTGCGCCGCATCCGGCAGGTCCTCGAGGGACTGGGGCTGGAGATCGCCACTCCGGCTGATGCCCGCGAGATGCTCGCCTTGAAGGGGGGCGACAGTGTGCAGTTCTAGCGGCAGCAGAAGGGAGACGACCTATGTGGAATGACCTGGACGGTCGCGCGGCGATCGTCGATCCTCCGGCGCTGCCCTGCGCTGGCACTTGCCCGCGCCGGAGCGTTCGCCCTCGCCAACCGTCAACGATCTGGCAGGGCAGGACGGGGTGCCGGAGCGGCGGCACCGTCGGTGGTAGGGGAGATCCGGACGGCAGGCGGACAAGCGGTGATTTCTCGGTCGCTCGGTATTCTAAGGGGTTTCGACAAGGCGGCTTGCTTCATCTGCACGGTCGATTTTGCCCGTCGCTGCAACGGAGAGAGCAGCGAGATTTCCTTCTGTCTTGGGAAATCTGCCTGACCGACCGACCGGCTTGAATTGACGGCCAGAGCAGGAGCATTGCCTTGAACACCGAAGACATCACAACGGTGACCGTGGTGGGGACTGGACTCATCGGCGCCAGCTGGACGTGCCTTTTTTTGGCTCACGGGCTGGATGTCGTCGCGACCGACATTCGCGAAGGAGCTCAAAACGAGCTGGAGCTCGCAATAGAGCGATGCTGGTCTTCTCTTCCCGACACCTTGCTTGAAAAGAAAATGCGTGGCTCCCTGACGTTTGCCGCAGATCTCTCCGAGGCATGCCGAGGAACAGACTTTGTGCAGGAAAACGCGATCGAAAGAGTGGAAGAGAAGGTCGAGCTGATGAGCCGGATCGATGCTGCAACCTCTCCGGGGGTAGTAATCGCGTCCAGTTCATCCGCAATTTCTGTCAGCGACATGCAGAGTGCCTGCGCCCATCCAGAACGGGTGGTGCTTGGTCACCCCTTCAACCCGCCGCATCTGGTTCCGCTGGTCGAAGTCGTCGGCGGGGCAATGACGGAGGAAACTGCACTCGAGAAGGCCGAGCGATTTTACAAACGCCTGGGCAAGACGACGATTCGGCTGAAGAAGGAAATCTACGGGCACGTCGCTAACCGGCTGCAGGCAGCCATCTTCCGCGAGGCAATCCACCTGCTCGACAGTGGGGTCGCCTCGGCCGAGGACATCGACCGGGCCGTCATCGAGGGACCCGGTCTGCGGTGGGCCTTGATGGGGCCGTTGCTCACCTACCGTCTCGCGGGCGGCGACCGAGGTATGCAGGGGTTCTGGGACATGTTCACACCGATGCAGGACAAGCTCTGGCGCGAACTCGGGACGCCAATGCTAGATGAGGCTCTGCAAAAGCGAGTGACGACGGCCGTGGAACTTGGATACGAGAACGTCCCGGTGGAGGCCTCGGTTCGGGAACGTGACGCAAGGCTGCGCCGGATACTGGCGATGCGGCAACAGAAAGGTCATCTGCGTTGATTGGCCCTCAGCCGGCGTTCGTTGGTGCCAGCTTAGCACCGACCGATCCGGTTCTTGCCGCCGACGTTCAGGTCGGGCCCCCCAAGAGCGGGCAGGAAGATGAGGTTCGATTTGGCCTTACATCTGAGGCGGGATTGAACGATGGGTTAGCTTTTCCCTTCGTGAATCTCGCCATTGCAATCAGCCTCTCAGCTGCCGATGGCGAGCCTTGGTTGGGAACCTGGATCGCACATAATGTTTTGTGGGAAGTCGGTGCCGGCGTGTTGGGCGGCTGGCTGATCGGCTGCATCTTCGGCTGGCTCACCTTTCTGATTCCGGCTGATACGAAGCTAGCTCAGACGGGCGACGGCTTAATTGCCATCGCTGCCACATTCGTGTCCTACGGCCACACAGAAATGATTGAGTGTTACGGCTTCTTGGCAGTGTTCATCACCGCGCTTACGATCCGTCATTCTCATAGGGAGCACGATTTTCATCGTGAGATGCACGACGTAACCGAGCAGATCGAGCGCCTCGCGATGATGATTTTGCTCGTGCTCTTTGGTGGAGCACTGGTCAATGGCTTGCTTGCGCCACTTCGATTCATGGATGTTATGGTCTCAGTCATCGTCCTTCTAGTTATTCGGCCGGTAGCAGGATGGATCGGCTTACTTGGGTTGGAGGCGGCACGGAGAGAGAAGCTGACGCTCTCCTTCTTCGGCATTCGCGGCGTTGGCTCGTTCTGCTACCTCGCCTATGGCCTTAACAATATGCCATCGAAGGCGGGGAACGCCTTTGGGCCATCGTTGGCTTGGTGGTGCTCCTATCAGTCCTCCTCCACGGACTGACCGTAACCCCGATCATGCGGCAGCTCGACCGCAGCCAAGGCCGAGACCCCGATGCCGAGGGCATACCTCCGTCAGGACTGCAGCTGCCCGGCTAATCAGGGACGACTTTAGAGACATAAGTCGACAATACTTCGCAGATCCCAAGAGGCTCTTCTTGCAACCAAGGGGATTGACAATTATTGCGCTGCAGCCGCCAATGTGCGCGCGGAAAACCACTGCCCTCAGGTGCCATCGCATCAACCGAGGGATCTGGTTTTCCCGATAGGGGTGCGAATGCCCCTTCTATTCGACGCTTGGCACCGATTAACGCTCGTATGTCGGTCGCCAGCCTCGGGTAAACCCCGCGCTGCTCGATGCTTCCGTCAAAGCCAGTTGCTGGCGCAGGTGCCGGCAATCCTCAAGCAACGTCTCGATCGCTGCCCTTGCGTCACCGTCGTGCCAAGCCAGCACCACCTCGACGTCCGTTTCAGGTTGTTCGCTCAGTAGTTCAGCCGGACTGGATTGCATGACGCGAAATCCTCCTCCTTGCCGACACCTACGATTTTCATGACAAACCGGTACTTTCGCCGAGGCTTCCAGCTCGCCGGCACCGCGGCGGTCATTCCTCCCAGCGCCATCTGCTGCATGTGGACGTCCATGTATTCCGCATACCAAGCCTCGCAGTCCTCCGCGACTTCGGCATAGGTCGCGCTTCTCCCACATTTCGGGTTGTCGCAAGTCACGATGTCTTCCGGTGACGGATTTCCGCCGTCGTACTTCAATCCACCGCCACAGGCAGCGCAGATCGGTGCGCCGAGGTGCCGGGTTCCATCATCGATTTCCATGGGCATGATTGCTCCTCTCGTCTTCGACCGGCTAAGGATCCAGAGCCAATTGCGGCGCGCCTTCAGCGGGCGGCGCCGGCTTTTTTTTGCTCGCGCGCGGTTTCGCAACTTGCCGCCGAGGCGCAGCGACCGGTTCGCTTAGCTCCAGTACGGGAGGCCTCTCGACCGGTTTGATCGCCGCGAGCGGAGCACTGACCGGTTCTGCTTCCACAGGCCCAGAGGCGGGTGCAAACCGGATCATTTTAGGGCCCTATCAAGTTTGGACATGATTTCTCCATCGCCCCGAAGCGCGTTATATATCTGTTGACAATATGTGGATGACCGCCTTCATCGCGGCCCATATGTTCTCATTATGTTCTTGTTGGCCAAGGAGTCAATGAGGATTCTCCTTCAGCCTTGTTGAGGCCGTCCAAGCGCGCGCATCGCGGTTAAGCAACCACTAACGTGGATGTGCAATCCGATTAGTTGCAAATCACCGTTGATTCCAGAAGCACATGCGCCTCTTCCTTTTGCCACTATTCGCGATCTTGCTACAACCTGGGCTTTGCTTTCGAGGATCCGAGGCTGTCTTGCGCCCGCATGTCGGCCGTTGAACCGGTTGCGCGTTTTCCTCTGAACTGCATTTCTGCTTACCGGACCTGTCTGTACAGCGCGGGCGAAAAGACCTAATCTTTCTTTAAGCAGCAAAGCTCGGAATCAGCAGGCAATGCGTGTTGCCTCGCGTCAGTTGATGATCCCGCCCCGTTGGTCCGGGCGCAGCGAGGTTAGTCGCTCTCTCCACATTTGTAGTGCCTCAGGCGTCAATCGCGTCCACTGGGTGATTTCGCCGATAACCTTGAGTGGTGCGCTGCTACGATACGACCGCGTGGGGTTGCCGGGAAATTTCTTGTCAGTCACGTTCGGGTCGTCCTCGAATGTTCCAGCCGGCTCTACGATGTACACACGCGGGACCGCGCCGCCTCCCTTGAGTTCAGCCGCGATTTCAGCGGCGAGCCCGGCGCCGTCCACCATGGCAGTGAAGTAGATATGGTTCATCACCACTTCGGGACGATAGTTCGAGGGGTATCCCGCGGTGAGGACGTCGCCCATGCTCAAATCCGCGATTGTGCCATGAAAGAAGGGCCCGTCGTCCGGCGCTGTGGTCATCGTGACTGTCCTTATTTTACGATCTGCTTGTAGTCGGTTCGCTAAGCGGCGCCACCATCCGCAATGTGGTTATAAAGCGCCGTGAAGAATTCCGCTTCTGTCGCTCAGCGCGCCCAAGCACGAACCCGCTTCGCGGGAGGGAGTGCGCGGCGAGTTTCGCATGATTATCTGAAGGTCTAGGCGGGCTGTTGGTGTTGCCTGACCATGACGTTCCCTTCAACGAGAGGAACGTTCAATGGCCAGCTTTCAACACGATGCCCCGACCACACCGCTCCGCCAGCGCATGCAGGAAGACATGCTGATGCGAGGGTTGGGATCCCACACTCGGCAGGACTACATCCGTCACGTCCGGCGCTTCGCTACGTTTCTTGGGCGTGCCCCCGACACCGCGACGGTCGAGGACATACGACGTTTCCAGTTGCATCAGCATGAGAACGGCGTAGGTCCTGCGACGATCAACAGCACGGTTTCGGCGCTACGCTTTCTGTTCACGGTGACGCTGAAGCGGCGGGATCTGGCGCGCGCCCTGGTGATAACGCGCAATCCGCGCAAGCTACCGGATGTGCTCAGTATTGAGGAAGCTGCCCGGTTACTGGAGGCGGCACCTGGCATCAAATACAAGGCCGCCCTCGGTGTGGCCTATGGTGCGGGCTTGCGCGTCTCCGAGGTCGCCCATCTCAAGGTCGATGACATCGACTCCAAACGCATGCTGATCCGGGTTGAACAAGGCAAGGGACGCAAGGATCGCAATGCCATGCTTTCTCCGCAGCTCCTCGAACTGCTGCGGCTTTGGTGGCGCGAAGGAAAGCGGCGCGGCGTGATGCTGCCTCACGGCTGGCTGTTTCCGGGGCGTAGCCGCACCGATCCGATCTCGTCGCGGCAACTTCATCGCGCGGTTCAGGAAGCTGCCGATGTTGCCGGCATCCACAAGCGCGTCAGTCCGCATACCTTGAGGCACAGCTTTGCCACCCATCTTCTGGAGGATGGCACCGATATCCGTGTCATCCAGGTTCTGCTCGGTCATAGCAAGCTGGAGACGACGGCTCTCTATGCCAAGGTCTCCACCCGAACCATTCACGCGGTCGCCGGACCTCTTGATCGTTTGATGGCGCTGATGGAAGGCAAAACGCCCGACGGCTGAACCATGCGTACCTCGATCGAGGTCGCCGATATCTTTCGTGCTGCCGGGCCGAACTATCGGAACGCCCATACGGGGCATCTCAGCTTGAGCCAGCTCAAGGTTATGTCGGCTGTCGAGCACTGCCGCACAGCGGCACTGGGCGGACATGTCGAGGCCTGTGAGGACTGTGGCCAGTGGCGCATCGCCTACAATTCCTGCCGCAACCGGCACTGCCCGAAGTGCCAGGGCGCCGCTGCACGCACATGGCTTGCCGAACGGGAGGCTGATCTCCTGCCTGTCGGATACTTTCACGTCGTCTTCACATTGCCAGCCGAAGTCGCCGCCATTGCCTTCTACAACAAGGTGCTGGTTTACGATCTGCTCTTTAAGGCCGCATCCGAGACAATGCTGACCATCGCGGCCGATCGCAAGTATCTCGGCGCGCGTATTGGCATCACCGCCGTGCTCCACACATGGGGATCGGCGATGACGCACCATCCGCATGTCCACATGATCGTTCCGGGCGGCGGGATCACGCCAGACGGCAGCCGATGGATATCATCGCGACCGGCTTTCCTGCTTCCCGTACGCGTACTCGGCAAACTGTTTCGACGGCTGTTCCTTGCCCGGCTGGTCGCTCTGCACGATGCCGGGCGGCTCGGCTTCTTCGGTGCACTTGCGCATCTCGCTGATCGGCAGGCATTTGGACGATACCTTTTGCCAGTCCGCAGGAAGCGCTGGATCGTTTATGCCAAGCCGCCCTTTGCGGGGCCGGAAGCCGTGCTTGCCTATCTGTCGCGCTACACGCACCGGGTCGCCATCTCGAACAGTCGCCTGATCGCGTTCGACGAAACGGACGTCACCTTCCACTACAAGGATTATCGCCGTGACGGCTGCGATCGGCAGCAGGTCATGACGCTCGCGGTCGACGAGTTCATCCGTCGCTTCCTGCTCCATGTCTTGCCGCGCGGCTTCCACCGCATCCGGCATTACGGCCTGCTCGCCGGCGGTTCTCGAAAGATGAGCATCGCTCGTGCCCGCGAACTCCTCAACGCTGCCCCGCCGCCCCCTGACGAGGCGGACGACGAACCGACCGACATCCGGCCGCCATGCCCATGCTGTGGTGGACGCATGGTCGTCATCGAAGTGCTCAAGCGCTGGCGGCAACCGCGTGGACCACCAGACCAGGCAAAAACGAACTGGGAGAGTGCGTCATGACCCGGCATGGCCGATCCATTCATATGGTCTACTCGAAGCAGAGCAGGCCAACGGGGAGGTCTGTGCCAGTGCCTATGGCGAGGGCATTCAGCGCGGCAAACGCGCTCTCTTTCACTCCGAAAATCCGGAGAAGTATATCTGCAAGCCCCACCCTCGAAGCGCCGGGACTGGCAACTGTCGCTGCGATTGGACGCCCGCTGGAAGCGACAATCCAGAAAACCCCATAGCTCAGAGAATATATGCCGACCGCGGGTTCCTGCATGAGAGGCTTTCGTACGCCTGACGGCACCCGAAACCCTTCACCATATGTGTCGTAGGGCCTGCCGCGGCATTTTCTCGAAAACAGACGTCAATCAAGATAGGTTTCGACGGCATCCGGACGCCCGCAAGCAGACATGACGTCGACGTGGAAATCCTGATTGGCAGTCATAGAACCCTGAAGAACGTCGCCTTGCAATGCCGATTTTTTCGCATCGGCGCGTCGGATTCCGTCTCCGCCGAACGTCATCATCACGAGCGGCCAGAAAAAGGCTCGTCCGCCGATCGAGGAGAAACCAGATGGAGCAAATGAATAATATAGATGGTGCCCGAAACCGCACGTCGGTCGAGCGTAGAGGAGACCGCGAACTCGTTGTGACACGGATAATCAATGCGCCGCCGAGCACGGTGTTCAGGGCGTGGAGCCAGCCCGCGCGCTTCCAACGCTGGTGGGTGCCCAAGTCGGCACCCGGTGTCTCGCTCGTGTCGTGCGACATGGACGTCCGTACCGGCGGCAAATATCGGCTGGAATTCGGCGCCGGCGGCTCGCGAACGATGGCCTTTTACGGCAGGTATCTCGAGGTCGTGCCAAATGAGCGCATTGTCTGGACCAATGATGAAGGGGATGAGGGCGCAGTCACGACCGTGACTTTCGAAGATCAGGGCGGGACGACGCTGCTGACCTTCCGCGAAATCTACCCGTCAACGGAAGCGCTCGAGGATGCACTGCAGGGCAGTGCGGCCGCATTGCCGGAACAATTGGACCAGCTTGAAAAATTGCTTTTCAGCTCTGAAAGGTAGCGCGGGTCGGGAAACCTGCCTCTATACACCGACCTCCCTCAGCGACCTCTTCTAACGACTGTTCCTGCCGGCGATGCCTGCTCAAGGTGGGCTTCATCACCCGCAGGGGCCTGAGGCCGTCTCCAAATCGCCTTAACTGCCATAGAGGCGATCTTGGCCGTCGCCCCGAAGCAGACATTTGGGCGACCACCAAAAATTTTCAGTCGCGCCACGACCGCCATTCCCGCCGATCTGTGTACTACGCTCGGCTCGCCTGAACGCTCAGCCACCAATCGTCCGGCCTTCCCATGCACCGCCGTATATCGCTGACGATCCAGCCGGCGTCCCTGATCGCGGACCGCAGGGAAGGCTCTCGCCAGTAGGTCTCGACATAGTGCCGCACCGCTGCATCGCGGCCGTGTGTGGATACATCCTCGCCGTCGCCCTCTCTCACCGATGCGTGCAGCCGGCCGCCGCTCCTGGTTGCCTCGGCAAGCCGTCCAAGCACCGTGCCGAAATCCTCGCGCGCGACGTGAATCAGGCAAGCGCAGGCCCAGATCCCGTCATACGGCGCGCCGGGACGCTGCGGGTCGGCCAGATCGTCGATCAGCGGGTCCAACAGATCGGCCTCGTAGCCGCTCGCGCGAAGCAATTCGACGAAACCCTTCGAAATGTCGGTGCGCCGGACGCTAATCCCCCGCTTCTCAAGCGCCAGTGCATCTCGCCCGCCCCCGCTTCCGATCTCGAGCCACCCAGCGCGGTCACGAACACATCAATCTCAGTCGCCACCCATTCGGGCATCGCCGCCGCCTCGGCAGCATACTCGGCTGCGACCGCATCATAGGACCGCACGGTATCCCTGTCTGTGCTCATCGTGGCCCTCCTCCTTCAAGACAACCGGCCCGATAGGCGAGAGGCCCATCAGTCGGTTGCGACTTCCGCACTTCGTCAGTTCATGCCATCGCGGGCGAATTGCTCCCAAGATTATTTGCAACGCGATCCAGAAGCACCACCGACCGAATTCCATGCTGCCGGGCGGCAATGCGCCCTCATCTCAATCATAAAAGTCGTCCCGGCGCGCACCTGAAAGCAGACATCGCTCGCTGCGACTTGGCGTCCCCCGGTGCGCCAATTGCGGTCATGCCACCTTACTCTCCTCGTGGTGTTCCGGTTTCCATTTTTCAGCAAACGTGTTTTCAGGCTACAGATGATTAGTGATAAACCGGGACCAGACGCTTGAAACTTCTTTTGGTCGAAGACGACGCAGAGCTCGCGCAGTGGCTGATCAAGGCCCTGAAGCAACGATATGCCTTCATGATCGAATGGGCTGATGACGGCGCACTGGCGGATCAACGATTACGGCAAGAGGAATTCGACGCGGTCATCCTGGACCTCGGGCTGCCGAAGATGGACGGACGCGCAGTCCTTTCGGCCATGCGCAGCCGCGGAGACACGACACCTGCACTCGTCCTGACTGCTCGCGACACTTTACCTGAAAGGATTGGGACGCTGCATGAAGGTGCGGACGACTTCCTGGCCAAGCCGTTCGCGATTGAGGAGTTGGAGGCAAGGCTAGTGGCGCTGGTGCGTCGGGTCCATGGGCGAAATGCAGGAACGTTCTCCTGTGGTGAGCTGACCTACTATTCCGCCGAGCAGCGCTTTACGTTGAACGGCGAGCCGCTGGACCTTTCGCCTCGCGAGCACTCGCTCCTGCGCATCCTCGTACAGCACGCGGGAGAGCCGATGTCGAAGCAGAAGATCGTCGACAGGATGTTCTCCTACGACGCCGACATCCACCTCGAGGCAATCGAGGTCATCGCTCACCGTCTTAGGAAAAAGCTCTCTCACTCCGTCCAAATCAGGACGCTTCGTGGCCTTGGCTACGTGCTTGAAGCGGGCGCGACATGAGCGCCACGAGCACCTCTAACCCCGGACGTCCTCTAGCGGTCACCCTTGGGGTGTGGATTGTTCCGGCAATCGTCCTTGCGATGGCGTCGACGCTCTGGTTCAGCGCGACGACCGTCCAGGAGATGGCCGACAGCGCCTACGACCGGTCTCTCGCCGGAGCCGTTAGGGCGATCGACGCCAACATCTCCACGGAAAGCGGTGGGGTCGGGGTTGAGCTTCCCTATAACCTCTTCGAGTTCTTCCAGCTCACGGCACAGGGCAAGGTCTACTTCAACGTCTCCACGAGCGATGGGCTGGTGCAGATCGGGGACGTGCTTTTACCGGAGACGCCGAACCTTGAACCGGGTCAGCTCCGTTTCCATGACGGCGACTACTTTGGCGAAGTCATCCGGGTTGGAGCGCTCTCTCGTCCGCTCGATCCTGCTAGACCTGAGGGGACTCAGATCACGATCCAGGTCGCCGAGACGAAGCTGTCGCGCACCACCTTCCAGAACGAGTTGATGATGCGCGCCATCCTGCGCGACGTCCTCGTTGTTGCGGTCCTTGGTACGTTAATAGGCGTCGGCGTCTACATGGCGCTGAAGCCACTGAACAGGCTGCGGGAAGCCATCGACGCTCGGGAGCCTGACGAGTTGAAACCTCTTGAGGTCGCTGATCTGCCCAAGGAGGTTCGGCCGGCAGTCGAGGCGATGAACCGTTTGATGGCCAGAAACGTAGAGCAAGCCCAACAACAGCGGCGATTTCTTGATGACGCTTCACATCAACTCAGGACGCCGATGACGATCCTACGCACCCAGATCGACTACGCGCTGCACCAGTCGAACCCCGATGAGGTCCGTACTGCGCTGCAGTCGTCCAAACTCGTGCTGGATCGCTCAATCCGCACGACAAACCAGCTTCTTGCGCTTGCCAAGGCGCGGACGTCACAAGGCACGGAGACATACCCCCAAGCTTCTATCGACGTCGCCGAGTCGGTCGCAGAAGTCGTCCGCATGCTGTGGCCGCGTATACGTAGTCGCCAAATGGACTGCATCGTCGAGTCTTCCGGTCAGAGGCTGATCGTCCGCGCCAACGAGGGCTTCCTTCAGGAGGCGATGATGAACATCCTGGACAACTCGATCAAATACGCCCCTGAAACCAGCCTCGTGACGGTGACGCTTTGGCGAGAAGACGCCGCGGCTGTCGTGGAGGTAATGGACGAAGGTCCGGGAATGGAAGAGGAGGAACTTGCCTACGCCGGTATGCGCTTTCGCAGCGGTCAAAAGGCTACGAGCGGGAGCGGTCTCGGGCTGGCGATCGCGCTAACCGTCGCCCGCGCCAGCGGCGGGTCGATGCAGGTGAGGAACAGGTCGGACCGCAGAGGCCTTGTCGTCTCGCTCCGCCTGCCTTTGGCAACTGAAAGCCAGTTGAAAGCTTGAGGCGGATATATGGCGAGCTTCGCAGATAGGAGGTCTGCGTTCGTCATCTGGAGGATCATCTATGACAATTGCATCTCGCGCCGCGCTCGCCGCCGCCATTTCTATCACAGCCGTTTCCGTTGCTCCGACTTTCGCGCAAGCAGAGCCGAAGAACCCAGAATGCATCGCACCAGCGCAGCCGGGCGGAGGTTTCGACATCACCTGCAAGCTCGCCCAGGCGACGCTTCAGCAGTCGGGCGCGATCAAGTCCCCGATGCGCGTCTCGTACATGCCGGGCGGCATTGGCGCGGTTGCCTACAACGCGATCGTCGGACAGCGCCGTGACGAACCAAATGTCGTCGTGGCATTCTCCGCCGGATCGCTCCTGAACCTCGCCCAGGGCAAGTTCGGGGCATATTCTGAAAAAGACGTTCGCTGGGTCGCCAGCGTCGGCACCGACTACGGCGCTGTCGTCGTCCAGGACAGCAGCGAATACAAGTCGCTGACGGACCTGATGGCTGCCATCAAAAAAGACCCGAAGTCTGTCATCATCGGAGCCGGTGGCACGATAGGCAGCCAGGACTGGATGAAGGCCGCGATGGCTGCGCGTGCCGCAGGCATCGACTACAAAGCCATGCGCTTTGTGGCGTTCGAGGGCGGCGGGGATTGCGCAACCGCACTTCAGGGCGGACACGTCCATGTCTGCATGAACGACGTGGGTGACAGCCAGGCAGCAATCGATGGTGGCGCGCCGCTGAGGCTTCTTGCGATCTTCTCGGAGCAGAGGCTCCCAGGCAAGCTGTCCCAGGTGCCGACGGCCACCGAACAGGGATTTGACATCAAGTGGCCCATCGTCCGCGGGTTCTATGTCGGACCTGAAGTCAGCGACGCGGACTATAAGTGGTGGGCTGATGCTTTCGCCAAGACGATGCAGTCTCCCGACTACGCCGCGGAACTTCAGAAGCGCAACCTCTTCCCGCTTCCCATGACGGGCGAGGAGACGAAGGCGTTCGTGGAAAAACAGGTGGCGTCATACAAGAAGCTCGCCGCTGACTTCGGTCTCGCCACGACCAAATAAGGCCTCGCATCATGAAAACCGACCGCCTCCTGGGAGCGACCGCAATCGCGGTCGCAGCAATGATGCTCGTGTTCGGATACGCGCTTCAAGCACCCTTCGCCTACGAACCTGTTGGGCCCCGAGCGTTTCCGCTCATAGCTGCAGGCATGATCGCGCTGTGCGGCGTCATCTTGGTGCTGAGGCCCGGAGAACCGTCCTGCGAACCAGCGGGGCCTATCGGAGCGCTCGCAGCTTTATGTGGCTGTCTCGTTGGCTATGCGCTGCTCTTCCAGCCGCTCGGCTTCGTAATCGCGACGACAATCTTCATGGTCCCGATCGCGATGATCTTCGGCGCTAAGTGGTGGCAGGGTGCGGTAACGGGTGTCGTGCTCGCGGTCTCTTCCTACCTGCTCTTCGACCGAGTTCTGGAGGTCGTTCTTCCGGTGGGTCCATTCGGAGGGATCGTCTGATGGATTCGTTCAACTACCTGTTACACGGATTCGGAGTCGCTCTTGCTCCGACAAACCTGCTCCTGGCTGCGCTTGGAGCCGTCGTCGGGACGATGGTCGGTGTCTTACCGGGTCTTGGGCCCATCAACGCCGTTGCCATGCTGGTTCCAGTCGTGTTCGCGCTGGGACTGCCGCCGGAAGGCTCGCTGATCCTGATGGCGGCCATCTATATCGGCTCCGAATACGGCGGTCGCATCAGCGCCATCCTGCTGAACGTGCCGGGCGAAGCGTCTGCAGTGATGACCGCTCTGGAAGGCTATCCGCTCGCACGCCAAGGGAAAGCAGGGATTGCCCTGTCCCTGTCCGCCTGGACCTCGTTCGTCGGGTCGGCCATTGCGACCTTGGGGATTGTCCTTGCGGCCCCGGTTTTGGCGAAATGGGCCTTGGCATTCGGACCCGTGGAGTATGTCGCGCTCATGGTCTTCGCCTTCGCGTGTCTTACGGGCCTTCTCACGGACCAGCCCGTGAAGGCGATGCTCGCGATCGGGCTCGGGCTCGCGATCTCCACGATCGGCATCGATGCGAACTCGGGTGTCTACCGCTACACGTTTGGCTCGCCGAACCTGGTGGACGGCGTTCAGTTCGCCACTGTCGTGATCGGCCTCTTCGCGATCAGCGAGTTGCTGATCATGCTGGACGCCAAGCATGGTGGAGCAGCCGTCCGCATCGAGCAGTTCGGGCGCTCGCTATTCAACCGTCAGGAGATGCGCTTCACGAACATGGCGACGCTGCGTGGCTCGCTCATCGGGTTCTTCGTCGGCATTCTTCCGGGCGCGGGTGGGACCGTGGCTTCTGCGCTCGCCTACACCACCGAGAAACGTGTTGTCGAAAAGAGCGATCCGGAAGGGAGCCGTTTCGGAGAGGGAGATGTGCGCGGGCTCGCTTCGGTCGAGGCGGCAAACAACAGCGCTTCCAACTCCAACTTCATCCCGATGCTGACGCTGGGCATTCCAAGCTCCGGGACCACGGCGATCATGCTGGGCGTCCTGACGCTCTACAACCTGACACCCGGTCCCGCGCTCTTCCGCTCGCAGCCTGATCTGGTCTGGGGTCTCATCGCCTCGCTGTTCATTGGCAACTTCATCCTTTTGGCGATCAATATCCCGCTTGTCGGCGTGTTCGCCAGGATGCTGTCCGTCCCGGCCTGGGTCCTGGTGCCGTTCATTGTCGTCGTGAGCGCGATCGGGGTCTACTCGGGCAAATCGACGACATTCGATCTCGTCCTCATGGTCGGCCTTGGTGTCGGCGGTTACCTCCTGCGCCGTCTCGGCGTGCCCATGGCACCGCTCATCCTCGGCCTCGTGCTCGGTAAGATACTGGAGCAGAGCCTGAGGCGAGCGCTATCGCTCTCTGCCGGAGATGTGGCCATCCTATGGTCGAGCCCGATCTCGATTACGCTGTGGATCATGGCTGCCGCCGTCCTCATTATCCCCCTCCTTCTTCCGCGCTTCGCGAAGTGGAGGCACAAGACAGCACTGCAGGTGGATTGACCGCAATGAATTATCTTCTTCCTAACCCAAATGACGAAAATCCGGCGGGTGACAGGCTTCGCCTTCTCTTGCGCAAGCCGGAGATCGTCAGGATGCCGGGGGCGCATAACGGCCTTGCAGCGCTCCAGGCCAAGGCCGCGGGCTTCGAGGCGCTGTACCTGTCCGGGGCAGCGATGAGCGCTTCGATGGGGCTGCCCGATCTCGGAATCCTGACGCTCGAAGACGTCTTGTTCTTCACCCGGCAGATCGTTGGGGCCTCGGGTCTTCCATTGCTGGTCGATGGAGACACGGGCTTTGGCGAAGTCTTGAATGTCATGAACACGGTACGGCGTCTTGAAGAAGTCGGTGCTGCCGCGATCCAGATTGAGGATCAGGTGCTGCCGAAGAAGTGCGGTCACCTGAACGACAAGAAGCTCGCGACCCCCGAAGACATGGCAGCCAAGGTTGCCGCCGCAGCGAGGGCTCGTCGTTCTCTTGTCATCGTGGCACGTACGGACGCTGTCGCAGACGAAGGGATAGAACGGGCAATCGACCGCGCCCGTCTGTACGTCAAGGCTGGCGCGGATGCCATCTTCCCGGAGGCTCTGATCACCGAAGCCATGTTCGCCGAGTTCGCAGCCGCCATGGGAGGCGTCCCTCTCCTGGCTAACATGACGGAGTTCGGTCGCTCTCCTCCCATGACGGCCGGCGCGCTCCAGGACCTCGGCTACAAGATGGTGATCTGGCCGGTATCGTCACTTCGGGTCGCCAACAGGGCGCAGCAGGACCTCTACGGGGAGCTTGCCCAGCATGGCGCCACGACAGATTTGGTGGCCAGGATGCAGACACGGGCCGAACTATACGACCTGATTGACCTCGCGAGCTATGAATCGCTCGACGCCAGTATTGTCGCAAGCGCTGTACCCCAGGCGGAATCGCGACAGGAGTAGAAGCCCATGGGTGGCATTAAGACCAGTGACTGCGAGATGATCCCTGACCTGATACGTCGAGTTCTTCCTCCTTTAACACGAGGAACTGGTCACGGATGGCTGCCGCTCTGGTCGCCTGCGGTACCACCGACCGATCGCCAATGCCGCCGGGCGGCAACGCGCCTTCACCTCGGCGGTAGATGCCGTCTCGCGCGCTTCCTGGAAGCGGACATCGCTCACGGCGTCGTCACGTCGCGTGTGCCGAGATCGGTGCGGCCGCCCGGTAGCATCCAGCACGCCTTGTCTAGTGGATCGGCGCTGGACGAGAAATAATGCGCCGTCTTTCGTCGCGAACGACCGCACTGGCTGCAAGAATGCGTTGTGAACTAGACATCTTCATCCTCGTTCGGATTGGCTGGCAGCATGGGATGACTTCACCGCTGTTATCGTGGAATCGTGTTTATCGGTAAGTGCGGCGAATGTCGCAGCCAGCAGCCCAATCGTCGTCGAAAGAAGAATGATGCAGAAGAGCCCATAGGTCGCGTCGTTTTCTGTCAGCATCGCCCCCGTGATCGATGAAAGGGCCGCACCGCCGCCAACCGTCATGGCACCGGCCAATCCGGCGGCGCTTCCGGCGAGATCCGGACGCACCGAGAGCATCCCGGCATTGGCACTCGGCATGGTCAGGCCGTTGCCGATGCCGATCAGGATGCAGGGGCCGAATAGCGCAATGGCATTCCTGAAGCCTGCCAGAAACAGGGCCAAGCCGATTATAGGGCACGCGCACGCTACGACGCGCCCCATAATCATCATGGTGGTCAACGGCACGCGCCCGGCATATCGCCCCGACAGGAAGCTGCCGAAGATATAGCCCAGGGTTGTGACGCCCATGAAGATACCGAGCGTTCCGGCCTGTAGGTCATATGCCGATGTTGCCGCCAATGGAGCGCCGGCAAGGAAGGCATAGAACGCTCCAACCGAGAACGACATGCACAATCCGTAGGCCCAGAAGCGCGGCGCGCGGAACAAGGCCGGATAGGTTCGGAACTGCTGAGCAATCGTGTCCGAGCGCGCTTTGTTGGTTTCGCTCAGACCGAACCAGCACAAGAGGAACATCACTGCCCCGGCGAGGGCGAGACACCAGAAAATCGCCCGCCAGCCAAGGGCCTGATCTAAAGCCCCGCCGAATGCCGGGGCGAACATCGGCGCGATCGCCCAGATCATTGCCGTATAGCCGATCCTGCTCGCCGTCCGCTCCTTTCCGACGGTATCCCTGATGACCGCCATAGCGACCGGGTAGCAGGAGGTAATTGTAGCCTGAAGCATACGGAAGGCGAGGAATATCCAAATATCAGGCGATAGGGCACAGCCGATTGATCCAAGCGTGAAAGCAGCAAGGTTCGCCAGAATGATCGGTCGCCGTCCGAACCGATCCGACAGCGGACCCATGACCATTTCCACCGCAACGGCGACCACCGCATAGCCTGCCAACGACAAGCTAGCGAAAGCATAGCTTATATGAAAATCCCCGGCGATATTCGCCAGCGAAGGCAGGAACACGTTCAGCGGTATGACCGAAAGAGCGCACAATAGGATGATTGTCGAGAACCTTGGAGGGGAGCGCATCATGTCTCAGCCCTCTCCAAGCCGCTCCGCCGCGGAGAAATCGAGGGTGAGGGCAAGATCTTGATCGTGCTGCCTCTAGGGGTATTCGTTCCGAGCTTTGGTTTCGTCAGTGTCATTACGGCCTCGTCTAAGAGGCCGGCTGAGGATAGGTGTCGGACCCGTCCCTTCGCCGGCATGATCCGGATCAGGTTCAAAGGGTCACTGCGCTGCGTTGGCCAGCAGTATCTCAGCCCTTTGGCAGGGCACCCCTCGGTGTAGACGATGATAGAGCGAAAATCGCAAGCAAGCACGCTTTTTGAGGGGTACGGACAGTTACCACCTAAAACCTCACCTGGAAATTCACCCACCCCCTGGCAAGCATTCTCGCAGTGTCAACCCCGACTTTGTCTCACAAGCTGGATTTTAAACGCGTTTCTTCGGCAGCCGATGACCTCAAGGGGCTCAAGCCCACCGTTAACTGCGATAAGCAACATGTCCGCTTTTCCTACTGGCAATGCGCCAAGCTGACAGTCTGAATAGCGCCTTTATTTCCGCCGTTCAGACCACCGTTGCAGCTTCCCGAAAGCTGACGGTCTGCCAAGCCGGCACTAAGGCCTCGAATGGGTCGCAGCGGTTACTCCGCCGATCGCATTGCCGCCGTGCGCGGCCATGAACATGGCGACGGCCGATCGGCAGTAGGATTCGATCTCCTTGTCGTCCTCTGCTCGCCCCTGATCGAAGCGTGCAATAATCAGGAGATCGGACCCTTTGAAAAGCGCAGCGAACAAGCGGGCGGACCGGAGAGGATCGGGCACGTTTAGAACCGCCTTGTCGTGCAATTGACGCAACAGAACCTCGATTTGGGCGATGATATGGGCGGGGCCGGCGTCGTAATGCAGCTTACCCAACGACTTTTGATTCGTCGTGTCGGCCATGACCATGGCTTCGACATTGCGGACGTCCGGGCGCAACAGCGTGCGAAGCAGGGACGATCCCACCGCCATGAGCTGATCTTCGGCCGAACCGTCGACGCCTTCAAAAAGGACCTGCGGGATTAACTGATGGCACCGGGCCGCAAACGCCGCGCCAAACAGGGCCTCTTTGCTCTCGAAGTGCCTGTAGATGCTGAGTTTGGATATCTTCGCCCGCTGAGCGACCTTGTCCAATGTCGTCGCTTGAAAACCCAATTCCGCAAAAAGTTCGCTCGCGGCGTCGACTATGGTTTGACCAAGCGCCTCGTTAGCGGGCCGGCCGCGCCGGCCTCGACTATTTTCGGTCATTTCAATTCCAGTCCTTGACAGTATCTTTATTCTCGAATTACGATACCACTTAGTTTCAGAAATATGCAAGCCAATGAATGAATCGAAAAACACGAGGGCGCCATGCAACGACGAACACTGCTAAAGCTGGCCGCGCTGTCCACCATCGGCCTTCCGCACGCCCAAGCCATCGCGGGTTCGAACCCAACATCCTCTACCCACAATACGGAGCCCACTACCATGGATGACGTCATCATCATCGGCGGCAGCTTTGCCGGTCTCGCCGCCGCCCTGCAGCTCGGCCGTGCCCGCCGTAAGGTCACCGTTCTTGATACCGGCCTGCCGCGTAATCGCTTCGCGGGCCGCTCGCACGGTATGCTCGGCCACGATCACAAGCCACCGCTGGACATCCTGGCCGAGGCGCGGCAACAGCTGGCGCGTTATCCCGCGATCCGGCTGGTCAATGCCCGTGCCGACAGCATTTCCGGCACCATCGACAACTTCTCCGTCCTCACTGGCGATGGCGAAAGCCTTGGGGCGCGCCGCCTGATCCTGAGCTATGGCGTCGTTGACCAGATGCCTGATGTTCCGGGCTATGCCGAGAGCTGGGGCACATCCATCATTCCATGCCCCTATTGCGACGGCTTCGAAGTCGCCGGCCAGCATTGGGGCCTCGTCTGGTCCGGTCCGCAGTCAATGAACCAGGTCAGGCTATTTCGCGATTGGACTGACAGGCTGACGGTCTTCGCCGATGGTCACGAGATTTCATCCGATATCCGGGCCGATTTGGCGGGCCGCAACGTACCTGTCGTCGATGGCCGGATCACCGGCGTCGCCCGTCACGGGAGCCACAACGCCACGATCAAGCTCGATACCGGGCCAAACGTTGCGGTCGACATCCTGTTCGCGCATCCGCGCAACAAGCCGTCCGCGAGCCTGCATGAATCACTGGGTCTCGCCACGGCCGACACACCCCTCGGCGTCGTGCTCAAGGTCGACGAGCGCCGCGAAACCAGCATGCCGGGCATCTACGCTGCCGGCGACCTCACCAACCCCGTCTTGCCCTCGGTCACCACGGCAACATGGCAAGGCGCGATGGCGGGTATCTTCGCCCAACAATCGATGCTGGTTTGAGAGCACAGATTGGAGATGAACATGGCCGTCGAACCGGACAGCGCGGGTGTCCGCTTCCCTCCGCCCTTCGTCTATCTGGGAGCGCTGCTGTTGGGGCTGGCGGTGGAGCGGTTCGTCCCCCTGCGCTCGTTCGGCATCGACTGGCGGTTGCTGGTCGCGACGGGCGCGCCGCTGTTCGTTGCCGGCGCGGCGATCATGCTTGCGGCGGCGGGGCTGTTCCGGCGGCTGGGCACCAACATTCCGCCGTCGCAGCCAACGACCCTCATCGCCACGAACGGTCCTTATCGGTGGACCCGCAATCCCATGTATCTCGGCATGGCGCTTGTCTACGCCGGCCTTGCGATCGGTTTCGACGGGCCGATCGCCTTCGCCTTGCTCCCGTTGGTGCTGATCGCGATCCAGACGCAGGTGATCGCCCGCGAGGAGCGCTATCTCGAAGAGAAGTTCGGCGACGACTACCGCCGCTACAAGGCCGAGGTTCGCCGCTGGCTCTGACTATTCCGCCGCTGCCGCCTTCGGGGCCTTCTGATAAACCAGCACCGGGTTGCTTAAGCGGTAACCAAGAGCGGACAGACCGCCACCGGCCCCCCACCCCGGAAGCCTAGAGCCTGCTCGTTGTTCCAATGGCCAATGGTGGCCTAGGAGAACCACAATGGGTATAGCACAATATGATCCTACCGCGCTGGGCCGACCGGCCTGGAACGCAGGCAAGCAAGTTGGCGTCAAGAAGCCCCAGAAACAACGCCAAATCTGGCCGGTACGCTTTTTCCTCGACCGAGAAGGAAGGATGAGAGATCGGGCGCTTTTCGATCTCGCCATCGACAGCAAGCTCCGTGGCTGCGATCTGGTAAAACTGAAAATCGGGACTCTCGTCACGGGCCACGAAATTCGAAATCGCGCGATGGTCGTTCAGCAAAAGACCGGACGACCCGTGCAGTTCGAAATTACGACCGAGGTCAGAGCTAGTCTGCTTGCCTGGCTTCAACGAAGGGGAGGAACAGTCGATGACTATGCCTTTCCCAGTCGCGCCGACCACGCTGATCATCTCAGCACCCGGCAGTACGCCCGGCTGGTCGATGAGTGGGTGACGGCGATCGGGCTTCGTCGGGAGGATTACGGTACGCATTCCCTGCGGCGAACGAAGGCTGCGATGATTTACAAGGCAACCTGCAACCTTCGGGCGATCCAGATATTGCTTGGCCATACTAAAATCGAGAACACAGTAAGGTATCTCGGCGTCGACATTGAGGATGCACTGGAACTGGCCGAGCGAACCGAGATCTGAAGGGGGGACGGCCCTGCAGGTTGCGGGGCCGCGCCGTTTTGCACGGAGAGCCTCTTCCAGGATTCGATCGGCTTTGCGCCTTCAAGGCGGTCGTAAAGGGCGTCTGACGCGCTTCCTGAAAGCGGTCGTCGCTCACGGCGTCGTCACGCCGCGTGTGAGCCAGATGCGCACATTGCAAAGCGGAATTCTACGTCTTTTCGATCAGAAGCAGCACAAATTAGGCGTCGAAAAAGTGTGAGTGGGCATCAGTCTGTTCGGGCGAAAACGCCCGGAGTGACGCCTACATGCCGCGTCATCGCGACAGGGCAAGTGACGAGCGAGAGTTTAAGGTAACCTCTCCAATAGGGGCGACGCGGTGCCATCGATCAGCTCGCTTCTTTTGTTCGGGTTTTGCCCGGCCCTTGGTGGGCCTGGAAGGCGTAGCTTTTTTGCCTGCGTTAGCTCGCGAAACACCTGACGGAAGGCGGTGCGGTTGTCGCGACGGAAATCAGCGATCGTCTTGAAGTCAGGCTTCAGATGCCGAAGCAGCCAGATCACCTCGATGTTGCCATGTGTTTCCGCTTCCAGTCGGCGGCTCGAACGCACACGGTTGAGATAGCCGTAGATGTAGAGCTTCAGCAGATCGGCCGGATCGTAGCCGGGGCGGCCGGTCGCTTTCGGTGTCACGCGACTGAACCCACCGCCTGTAAATCCAGCCCATCAACGAAGGCGTCGATGAGCGTGCAGGATTCTCGGCACCGACATAATCATCCACCGCCTCTGGAAGAAGCAGCATCTGAGAGCAGTCTGTTGCTGATAAATGGGCCATAGCAAAACCTACCATGTCGCTACCATGAAGAATCACGGATGCCTTCCATAGAAAGAAGCGACATTGCCAATAAACAGAATAGTGCTCCACGCGCAGGACGTCCAGGAACCGTTCGTTTCTACGAAAAACACTTCAGCTTTGAAGCGTCCAAAACCCTCATCGCATCACCGGCGTTCGCACCGCCGCAAAAGCCGCGCGGGCGGCCGCCGAAAAATCCTCAGTTCTCCCTGGCGTCCACGTAGGCATAAGTGGGGAATTTTACTTCGGTTTCTGGGGAAAACTCACGCGGCATTGACAGGGATGGCGTCTCACGTTGGCGCACGTCTTGTTGTCCAAGGGATGCAGCGTCAAGGGGTTTCCGGACGGGCTGGCTTTGGCAGCGCCACATCCTTGTCACGCGCCTTCTCGCGTCACCTCGGATACGCTCCGAATGAGATCGGAAAACATCATCCGCCACTGCGGAAATAATCAAGCTGCATCAGTTTCATCCCTTTGCCAGTGATCGACCGGGCAGTAATTGACCGATCCCGGTCTTCACAGCATACGCGCAGCGCGCCCGCTTCGGCGTGTCGCGTTGTTGTAATAGCTTGAGGCCTGTTGGACCGAACGATGGCGCGACTGTTCCATCGCTTCGGGTAGGGGAATACCGCGGTTAGCCGCCTCGGTCAGGTACCCCGACCGCAGCCCGTGTGCCGAAAACTCCCCAGACTCCAGCCCTGCCAGCGCCGCCCGCTGCTTCACGATCTGGTTGATCGCACTCGGCTCCAGCGCCCGCTTCGAAACATTACCCCAACGATCGATCTTCCGAAAAATGCTCCCCGTTTCGATCTTACCCGCCACAAGCCAGGCATTCAGCGCATCCACCGGCCGTCCTGTCAGATAGACGATCTCATCGTGCTCGGAGCCGGACGTCTTGGTGCGGCCCAGATGAATGGCGAGAGAGGGGAGGGGAGGGCTAGCTTCAACGACGATCGGCGGCTCGACGATCAGCTGATCTCTGCGCAGACCGGCAATCTCGCTGCGACGGCGCCCGCCAGACGCGAACGCCACCATCAAAATTGCCCGGTCGCGGATATCACGAAGGCTGTCGGTGCTGCAGGTTGCGAGCAGCTTGGCCAGAACGTCGCCGGTTACCGCCTGGGCGCTCTTGCGTTTTCGGGGGCGTGGCGTTGCCCGCACTGCCAACCGGATCGCCGATTTGAGGGCAGGGGAGGCGAAGGCGCCGTCAACACCGCGCCATCTGGTCAGCGTCGACCAGCTGGCAAGCCGCCGGCGCACCGTATCGGGCGCATGCGGGCCGGACGACCGAAGGAAGCGCTGGTCGCGCAAGCTTTGCTCGACATCGGATGGCATGCCGTGGTGAGGGTCGATGGCGCGCTGCTCGGGCTGCCACAGGTGCTGCGCCACGAATTTCAGGAGAAGGGCCTCGGGTGCCGGCCAGGGCAGAGATTTGCCGGTGGCGGCCAGCGACCAGGCCTGCAGATAGGCAAGATCAGAGGTCAGCGCCCGCAGCGTATTGGCGCCCATGCCCTCGTTGACCAGATGGCGGAGCGTCTCGACATCCTGATCGGTCAACAGCTCGCCCAGTTCGTCGCGGCGGTCGATCGGCAGGACGGCGGCGATCGTGTCCAGCGTCGCGATGCGTTTGTCGATGGAACGTGACGGCGAACTGCTTATATCGCCAGGCCCTGGACGTGCTGCCACGACGATATCTACGGGTTCCGTCATCGCCGCTGCCCTTTACCAGACCCGCTCATGCAAGATCGCATCGAACGCCATGTCGGTGGAGACGAATGCGCAATGCTCCAGCCGTGCCTGGGCGGCGAGAATGCGGTCCCAAGGATCTCGGTGATCCCAGTCAAAAGCCGCCGCGAGCTCGGCATGCAGATCGCTGACGGCCAACGTTTGCAGGCCACTTTCCGTGACGGCTGCCCGCAGCTCTTGCGGCTTAAGATCAAGTTTGTTCAGGCGCATCTTGTTGTCCAACTCGTAGAACGTGACCGCACTAACGAGGATGGCGTTTGCCTTGTCCTCGATCAGGGATCGTGCCTTTGCCGACAGGCGATCGCTGCCGATCGTCCACCAGTAGACAGCATGGCTGTCGAGCAAAACTTTCATTGGGTGCTGTCGCCGCTCTCGGATTTGCCCTGCCAGACGCCGGTATCGTCGTTCCAGTCGCCAGCGTCGATCGCTGCCTGCTCTTCATCGACTGTATCGAACAGGTCATCGGGCAGTCGACGGTGGCGCAGCAGGCCGAACGGCCGCTTGCCTCCACCGGCTGCGGGGCCGATCCGTGCATAGACTTCGTTGCCGCGCATGATGACGATTTCCTCACCCTGGTTGGCGCGCTCGAGGACTTCTGCGAAATTTTTGCGGGCTTCGCTGATCTTGTAGCTGGTCTGGGGCATGATGCCCTCCGGTTTTGGTTCCTGAGCCGCACCATATCACCGCAAGTATTAACGTACAAGTAGGTTGTACATATCACCTCCGATAAGCATTTATCGAATCCTTCAACAGGCATCATGTCCTTGCGAGGCAGCCGATCGGCATACGCTGTGCCTTCGTCAATGTCTGTAGAAACTACGATCAATCTAGGGCAGCGCGCCATCTAGTGCAGTTTCCTCGGCAGCCTCGTGCGTTGCCGCCAACAGGCAAATCTTCAACGCAAGGTCAAACGACGTTTCAAACACGGTCACCGGCAGAAACTCATAGCGTGAATGGAAGTTGTAGGCGCCGGTAAAGAAGTTTGGCGTGGGTATGCCTCTTGCAGAGAGAACCGCGCCATCGGTGCCGCCCCGCATCGGGATTAGTTTTTCCTGGATACCGAGTTCCGCCATGGCCTTGCGAAGAATAGCCACCGCACGACCGTCATGATCCAGACCACTTGAGATATTCTGGTAGGTGTCGGTGATCTGGTAGCGGACATCACCTTTGGTATAGCGGGATCGTACTTGTTCCGCGGCCTCGGCAATCCGGCGCTTACGCTGATTGAAGCCATCGGTGTCGAAATCACGGATCAACGCCGTCAGCGTCGCCTCGCTATCGTTTGCGATAAGGTCCTTGAACCAGAAAAACCCCTCGCGCTTCTCGGTGTGCTCCGGCGTCTGCGATCGCTCGAAGCTGGAAACGAAATCAACCGCCATCAGCAACGGGTTGACGAGGGTTCCTTTCGCGGACATCGGGTGCGCACTGACGCCGGAAAAGACGATCTCGCAGGACGCGGCATTGAATGTTTCCAGGACCACTTCGCCAAGTTCGCAACAGTCGATCGTGTAGGCGAAGTCGCAAGGAAAGCGGGAGAGATCCATTGCTTTTGCGCCCCGTAGGCCAATTTCCTCGTCCGGCACGAAGGCGACAAAGACATCGCCATGGCCAACTACTGGATCAAGTCGGGCAAGCAGCGTCATGATGATCGCGATGGCGGCCTTGTTGTCCGCACCGAGCACGCTGGTACCGTCGCCGACAATGATATCTTCTCCCAACCAATCGGAAATTTCCGGATGCTCGCCAACCCGCAGCCAGATATCCTCCTGATGGTTGAGGCAGAGGTCGCTGCCGTCGAAGCGGAGGATTTGTGGCCGGACAACGGATGAAAGGCCGACATCGACCGTGTCGAGATGCGCGATGAAGCCAATCCGCGGTGCATAGGGCCGGTTGCCGCGTTTGACACCCGTCACGATCGCATGCTCGTCGGTAAGGACCTCGTCGAGACCGATCGACCGCATTTCTCCAGCGAGCAGTTCGGCAAGAGCGGCCTGTCCCGGAGAGGACGGCAGCAATTGCGAGCGGCCGTCACTTTGGCTCTCGATCGCCGCATACCGGAAAAACCGGCTGATGAGTTCTTCCCGAACGTCCATGATGATCCTCCCGAAGAAGTCTTGCGAAGGCCGCCTTGACGGAGATGGGCGCCTGATGGCGGTTGTCATCATCGTGGCGGCGGGGGTGTGACGCCGATCAGCTCTGACGCGGCACGGCCCCTGCGGCTAAACCCTGATGACGCCGACATCGCCGGATGTCTCGACTTCGACCCCCAGCTTGGCCGATTGCTCGCTAAACCGGCGCAATATCCGTTCCGCGCTTTTACCCGCCGCCAGATGCGGTGCAAGCCGCCGTTCCAGCACGCGATCAGCCATGGCCTCCTCACCGCCGATGATGACGGGATGAAGCCTGATCTCGATCAGTTCGTTATCTTTGCCGAACGAGCAGAGGCCGATGACGCTTTCCCAGACTTCACGTGCCGTCCAGGTCGATTTCTCAGAGCGGACGTGGAAGATGAAATTCCCCAGACTGTAGAAGATCGGCCGACCGCGATAGATCTCGATTGGCTGGAGAACGGGGGCGCCATGGCTCACGAACATATGCGCACCAGCATCGATACACCGCTTGGCGACCCCGCTCACCCAGTCGGGAACCTGGTACCAGTCCGACGCCCAATGGTGATGGTGGAGATAAGCGATAACCAGTGATCCTTCCGCCGCGGCGTCGGCGATTGACGCCAGGTTTCGTTTTAGATCTGCATCATCGATCTTGACGCTCCGTCCAAACCCTTTGGATCGCTTGAAGATTGCACGCGAGATGCCGATTTCGGTTTCCGGGGCGAGATGCGGCGGGTCGTCCGGCTGGCTGTCATTGGCAAGATCGATTGCCGTATAACCGACCTTGTTGCGGATCGCCTGTAATTGATCGAACGCGGTCTGGTCGACCTCGATCACCTGGGAAAGCCCGAGCCGATTGACCCCTGGGCGACCGGGGCGATTGCCCTCGGTATTGGCGGCATACATGAAATCAGGACCGGGACCCCCGTCCATCGCGACGATCGCCACCTGACGGTCGCCGATCGTCGCGGTGCTGGCGCGCGAAACCTCGGTGTGGTCGCGGCCAAGGCCGGCATGCAGAAATTCTCGCTTCTCCACCTCCTCAAGTGTGGAGAGCACGCCGGACGGCCCAAGATCGAAGGCATGGTTGTTCGAAAGCGACAGCGCGCCGAACCCCACGGCTTTGAGGGTATCGAGAACCGCCGGATCGCTGCAGCCAAAGAATGATCCCTTCAGCGGCCAGCCGCCGTGGCGCCCGAAAATGGTGCTCTCGAAATTGGTGAAGGAGAGATCGGCCTCGCGCAGGAGGGATTGAACCTCGAGGAAGCCCGGGGCGGGATTGTCGCGGATGTCATGTTTGATCAGCGATTGGCCGGTGACGGCCAATGTGAACCGGTGGTTCAAACTGGCGTTCAACCGGTCGTTTAATCTATCGGTCAATCTATTGAGAAACCTGTCATTCCAATTGTCATTCATGGGGACGTCACCTTTTGTGGCGTTATCCGCCACGCGTTGGGAAAATTACCTGGTGTATTGATTGGGGGCGGCCGGGAGCTAACACCTGCCGTTTGTCAACATGTAAACCGCTGGGGCCGGGCGTTGATGAGAGTGCGCGTATAAGGATTGTCGGAGCCACCAAAGATGAACTCCGACCCCCCGAAATCCTCCACCCGGCCATCCTTGAAGATGTAGACAGAGCTGCACATCTGCTGGACGATGGCGAGATCATGGGAGATGAAGATCATCGTCATCCCCTGCTCGGCGATACTGTCTTTCAGAAGCGCGACGATCTCTGCCTGAACCGAAACATCGAGCGCCGAGGTCGGCTCGTCGGCGACGATGATCTCCGGGCGCGCAAGCAGGGCCCGGGCGATACAGACGCGCTGCTTCTGGCCCCCGGAGAGCTGGTGCGGATAACGGGTGGAGAGGCTTCGGGCAAGTCCCAACCGATCCATCATTGCCGCCGCATTCGCCGGCTCTTTCGCACGTCCGGCCTTGGCGCCGAAGCGAATGCACTCGTCGAGCGTCTGAGCAACCGTCATCCGCGGGTTCAAGGAGACCGAAGGATCCTGGAAGATCATCTGAACGCGCCCAAGCAGACCGTTGCGACGTCCGCTCTTGGAGATATCGAATACTCGATCCCCGATCTCGATCCTGCCCGCCGACGCGGTGTCCAGGCCTGCAAGGATACGGCCGAAGGTCGTCTTTCCGCTGCCGCTCTCGCCGACAATCCCGGTGATCGAGCCGCGCGGCAGCCGGATGTCGACGTCCCGCAATCCCATCCCCGGCTTGCTTCGGCCAAAGCTCCAGACAAAACCTTGCGACCCGAATTGTTTCGAGACGCCTTGGGCGACGACGAGCGTGGGTGAGTTGCCGTCGCCGCTCGCCGAAGAACCGCGCTGGCGAGCGCCTTGGGCGGCGTTCGTGGTGGCGGGGGCGATGTGAAGTTTCGGAACGGCGGCGATCAGCTTTCGGGTATAGTCGTGGGCGGGAGCCTCAAGAATGGTTTCCGTGCGGTCGGCTTCCACCACCTGTCCCTTCCGCATCACGACAACCCGGTCGGTGATCTCGGAGATCACCCCCATGTCGTGGGTGACGAGCAGGATAGAAACACCTGTTTCGTCGACGAGGGTCCTTAAAAGTTTGAGGATCTGCTTCTGGACGGTTGCGTCGAGCGCCGAGGTCGGCTCGTCGGCGACGACGATGTTTGGCGCGCCGGCAAGAGCGATCGCGATGACGATACGTTGCCTCTGCCCCCCGGAAAACTGGTGGGGATAGTTGCGATATCGCCGCTCCGGGTCAGGTATCCCGACGCGGGCCAGCAGGTCGAGGGCGCGAGCGCGCGCCGCGCGCCTTGAAAGTGTGGCATCGACGGCAAGGCAGGTTTCCTCCACCTGCGCGCCGACGCTCATCAGCGGGTCGAGCGACGCAGTGTGGTCCTGGAAGATGGCCGATATCCGCCGTCCCCGAAGCGCCTCGCGCTCGCCCTCCGTCATGGTGTCGATCGCCTTGCCGTCGAACTCGATCGTCCCCGACGTCTGCTCAAACTCCGGCGAAAGAAGGCCGAGGACCGCATTGCCGAGCGTCGACTTTCCGGCTCCCGACTCGCCGATAATGCCAAGAATCTCGCCGCGGCCGAGCTCAAGACCGACGTCGGACAGGATGGAGGTTGGTCCGTCTTGCGAACTGTATCGAAGGCTAAGATTTTGCACCCGCAGCAGGGGCGCCGTCACGGCTTGTTCCGTCATAGCGATTTGCTCCTTGGGTCGAGGCTGCGTCGAACGTCTTCGCCGACGAAATTGATGCTGACGATCAGGCCGAAGAGGGCGAGGCCCGGAAACAGGCTGATCCAGTATTGGCCGGTCAGAAGATACTGGAACCCGTTGGCGACGGCGGATCCGAGCGAGGGTCTGTCGATCGGCACGCCCAGACCCAGGAAGGAGAGGGTGGCCTCCAGCGCGACCGCGTGGCCGACCTCGATCGGGATCAAGGTAACGGCCGGCGCGATACTGTTTGGAAGTAGATGCCGAAAGATGATCCGGGATGTCGGGAGCCGCATCAGGCGCGCCGCATCCATATAGGGCTTGTCTGCCTCGCTCAGCGCGACACTGCGGGCAATCCGTGCATAAGTCGCCCATTGTGCGATGATCAATGCCAGGATGATCCGGTCAACCCCTGGTCCAAGCGTGACGATGGCGATGAGCGCGATCAGGATCGTCGGCAAGCTGAGTTGCAGGTCGACCAGCCGCATGATCGCGACGTCAACCCACTTGCCGAACCAGGCGGCACTGACGCCGGCCGTCAAGCCGATGAGCGCGGCGGCCGCGCTGCTGATGATCGAGACGACCAGGCTGATGCGCAGGCCGTAAAGGATGGTGCTGGCGATATCCCGCCCAAGCCCGTCCGTGCCGAACAGGTAGAGATAACCGCCACTGCCGGCCGTTCCAGGCGGAGAGGACGCCTCCCATCCGTAGATCTGCAGTGGATCATAGGGATTTTGGGGCGCAATCATCGGTGCTGCAACGGCAAGCAGGATGTAGGTTGTGAGAAGTAGCTTCGACACGGTCATGACCGGTCCGTGCGGGCGTTTCTTCAGCGCGCTTAGAATTCTGGCTTTCATGACGATCACCTTTGTGAAGACAGGCGCACGCGCGGATCGAGCACGGCATGGAAAAGGTCGACAAGCGCGTTCAGCGCAACGAAGGCGACTGCGATGAAGGTCAAGGTCGCCATCACCACCGGACGGTCGAGAAGCTGGATGGAATCGATCAACAGCTTGCCGACGCCCGGCCAGGAGAAGATCGATTCCACCACCACGGCAAAGGCCAGCATCCCCCCGAACTGCAGGCCGATGATCGTGACGATCGGCACGCTGATATTGGGAAGGGTATGCCGCAACAGGATCCTTCGCGGCGAAAGCCCTTTGGCGCGGCAAAACCTCGTATGGTCCAGATTCTCGACCTCGATCGTCCCCGACCGCGAAAGACGGGCAATGAGTGCGATATTGGGTATCGCCAGTGCCGACGTTGGAAGGACGAGGTGCCACAGCCCGTTCGCGGTAAGGAAACTCCAATCCTGACCGAGGAAGCTGGCGGTCGACCCTCTGCCGCCCGAGGGGAACCAACCTGTCAGGATGGCCCCGACGAGGATCAGCATCATCGCCAGCCAGAAGGATGGAATGCTGAGCGCCGACACGCTTGCCCTGAGGACCGTCCGATCGAGCAGCGTTCCGCGCCGTCGGCCGGCAATAAGGCCAAGTCCCGTTCCGAACGGGGCTGCGATGAGCATGGCAACGCAGGCAAGCTCCAATGTCGCCGGCAGCTTGGCTATCACCAGTTCGAAGGCCGGCAAGTGATAGATGTAGGAGGTGCCGAAGTTTCCGCTGACGACATTGTCGAGGAAGACGAGATATTGCCGCCAGATCGGCTGATCCAGCCCGAGTGCGACCGTCGCCCGACGGATGTCTTCGGGCGTGGCGGTCTCGATGTTGACGATGTTGAAGACCGGGTTTCCGACGCTGTGGATGCCGATAAACCCGATCAGCGACATGGCGATGAGAAGTAGGAAGGCCTGCAAAAATCGTCCGGTTGCGACTGAAATCATGCCCATGACGCTTACTCCCCGGCTGGCAGCGTCTGCATCGCCGTCGTCCAGCCGCGGGGATGCATGACATAGGAGCCGATCCGCGGGCCGAAGCCGACGATGTGGTGAAAATGGTAGAGCGGTATGATCGGCTGGTCGGCCATCGCCAGTTCCGTGGCTTCGGCCAGCGCCTGGTTTCGTTCTGGCCCCTCCTTGATGCCCTCTGCCTTTGCGAGCATCGCGTCGAAGGCAGCGTTTTGGTACTTCCCGAAGTTCAGGGCGCCGGTTCCGCGCTCCGGATCGGGTGAGGCGACAAGCGCATGTAGGATCACATCGACGGCCTCGCCGGACGTGCCGCCGTACCAGACCGCATATTCGCCAGCCGCCCGTTTGCTGTTGAAGACCGAAAAGGGAGCGGCTGACGGCTGGGCGTTGACGCCGATGCGGGCCCAGCTTTGCGCGATCGCCTGGAGGCTCTCGGCGTCCCCTGGATAGCGTCCGGCAGGCCCTGCCAGCACGAGGTTGAAGCCGTCCGGGAATCCGGCCCTTGCGAGCATGGATCTTGCCTCGTCATAGTTTGGCGAGGCGGTGGTGAGTTTTGCCGATGTGCCTGGCAAACCATTCGGGAACACCTGGGCCGCGGCCGTGCCATAGCCTGCAAGGATCTTGTCGACGAGCACGCCGCGATCAGTCGCCATCGCAAGCGCACGCCGAACCAGCGGGTCCTTGAAGGGATTGGCGATCGGTTCGCCCGATTTGTCCGTTACCCCCGGAAGCGTGTCTCGCGAGACATCGAACTGCACGAAATTGATCCGGGCTGCACCGATATTGGCGATCCGGGGGCCGCGCTCCTTCAACGAGGCGACGTCGCGGGCTGGAATGGCGTCCGCCACATCGACCTCGCCGGTGTTGAGTGCTGCCACCCGGGCCGCCGGGTTCTCTACTACCCGGAACGAAATTGTTGGCCAGGCCGGCTTCTCACCCCAGTACCTGTCGTTGCGGGCAAGTCTCAGCCTCTCGCCGGAACTCCAGCTCTCGAACTGGTAGGGTCCGGTACCGATGGAAGAACGGCCGGTGTTCAGGTCTTCGGTCGTCTGATATCCCTCGGACGGCCGGTTCATCACAAAGATCGATGAGAAGAACAGCGGCAGGTTGGGAACCGGAGCATTGGTCTCGATCACCACCGTCATGGGATCAGGTGCCGAGATCGCCTTGATCCCGCTCACATAGGAGCGAAAGCCGCCGCTTGGTGGCTTCAGGACGTCGCGGATGCGCTCGATCGTGTAGACGACGTCGTCTGCCGTGAACTCCGAACCATCATGAAAGCGGACATTCTCGCGGAGCTTGAACTCAAACCGTGTGTCGGAGAGAGACCGCCAGGAGGTGGCAAGACCTGGCTTCAACTCAAGCTTCTCGTCCTGATAAACGAGCCTTTCGTAGATGTGGGAGAGCAGCGAGGTGTTCTCGTTCAAATTTGCGTAATGCGGATCGAGCGTCATCAGCTTGTAGGATGTAGCGATCCGAAGCTCTGGCTGGTCTTCTGCCTGTTCCTGTGCTTGTGCCGATGTGGAGGGAGCAATTCCCAGGAAGAGTGAGATGAGGAGCGGGCAAAGCATGCCTGTGCGAAATAGATTTCCCAGTTTCATGTCAGTTCCTTGCTTCTTGGTTTTCGGTGGATTCGAAACGCCGCGCGGAGGGGCGCGACGTGTGGTTATGGGTGGAGTGGCAGCGGGACGGGCAAAGGGTGGGCAGCGGACCGAAAGCCCGCTCAGGTGCTCGTCAGCTGCCTTGGATTGCCGATCGCAGTTCCCGCATCGGCGGGGGACGGTCTCCACCAGCCAAAGAGGCGTGGATCCTCTAGAGGTCGGAGATGACGGCGCGGATTTGCGGCCAAGGCTCTTGCTGGTTTGTGGGAGAGGGTTGCCCCCTGGTGCCCGCGGCGTGAAGCTTGGCGGTTACAACGGCAATGGATTGTGCCGGCGCCTGCCACACGGCGGCTGCGGCTTCCTCCGCGGTTTTTGAGGCGCAGTCCTCGGCCTCGAGGGCTTCGCCGTAGTCGCGTTCCCTGCTTGACGCATCGCTCTGCAGTAGGCTGTTCGTTGAAAAGAGCGTGCGTTCTAGCTGCTGCTGACGCTGGTTTGATTCGGTCGAATGACCCCAGGTGGTCCACCAGACACGCCAGGCATCCATCGCCGGGTCGTCTTTGCAGGCGTCGAAGGGTGGATTTTGGGCGGCGGAAGACGATGGACATGTGGGTAAGGACGCCACAAGCAGCGAATGGAACGCTCCCCCGGTGACCGGAGACAAAGTTCTGCTATTGTCGGAATCAGCCATGATCCGAGCTCCCTATAGCTTGGTTGTGGTCAGATCGAGCAGGTGTTCCAGCACCTGTTCGATCGTCAGGCCGTATTTTTCCTACAAAATGTAAGAAGTCAATCAGAAAGTTTGCCTTGAATAACGATCTACTTAAGATGGAGCAGTGCCGAGGGGCGCGAGCTATGCTGGGTTGGAGCCAAGCCGATCTGGCTAAAGCGGCCAATGTATCTCGTCAGACCATAGCGGACTTCGAGCGAGGAGCTCATGTCCCCATCGCCAACAACCTAACAAGCATCGTTGCGGCATTTGAAAAGGCAGGAATCGAGTTCATCCCCGAGAATGGCGGCGGCGTGGGAATTCGTTTCAAGAAGTAATGTAGCCGGTCACAGCGTGGTAAATCATTTTCCGACCTGCTGCAGAGTCAGAGTTCGTTTGCGTTAAGACTGCACACCAATCAGCTGGAGCACGAGGTGCTTGACGGAATTTCACGCAGGCAATTGCCCGAGTTGTCACAATGGCCGCCTCTTTCTGTTTCGGGAGAGCGATACCGGGGATGTCTACGGACATTGCGAGGAGTGCGAGCAGGGTTATCGAACGCCGGCAGAAATCGGGAGCAACAGCGGGTTTCTAACCCTACTCGATGAGGTCGATGCCGATTGGGCGACCGAGGATGAAATATCGCGAAGCGTCTGGGCGAACTATCGGATTTTCCAGGCATAGCTACAGGGGTTGCGGAGAGATAGCCAGAAAAGCTTAGCAAACACCGGGGATTAGGAGTAGGGGCGATGGAAAACAGATATGCGGAAATGCTTGAACTAGCTAGGCTGCATGTCCCCGAAGGCAGGCTCGGAAAAGACGACATTTACGGGCAATTTCCCACCAACCCTATTGCCGTGTATCTGCGCGGTATAAAACCGGAGCTGACGGCAGACGACATCTACAGCGGCTCGTATTGGAGATTGAAATACACCGCAGTGGCCGACCATTACGGCTATCCCGCCTGGGTCGCGGCGCTCCACAATTCGATTTTTTCGGGGCTACCAACTACGGAGGCCCTTGATTGGCATGTCCAGATTGCCGAAACGATCGCTGCTTTCGGCGAAAGCGTCGATTGGGGCAAGGCGCTTCACCGCACCCACATCGGCATCCTGTCTATTGCTCGCCAAGCCATACCATCGGTGCAAGGTGACACCACAGCGCACGGTGACGGTGCACAATGTGTGACCCGGGTGGCTGCCTTGCACGAAACGGCGCTTAGGGGCGAAACGCCGGACCAGAGGGAATGGGATGTCGCGGCGGAGGCCGCTCTGGTCCAAGCCAACCTCAACGATCCTCGCAGAGGAACAATCGGCAGAGCCGGTAATCAAGCAGCACAAGCTGCCCATTATTCTGCAAAATGGTCTCCCGGAGCAATGGAGGCCCTTGCGTATCTAGCCCCTGTATGGACCTCGGAAGCAGCGACTTATGCTGCCATGGCATCGGCTCTTCTGGCACGCCACGGTGTCGAATGGAGCCACACCCTACCTTTTTTGGAAGCCGAATGGCACCCAGGTGAATCTGTCCTGCCGTTTGTTGGGAGCTTATTGGCACGTGAAATAGCGCGCATCGAAGAATATAGCGCGGCGGAAAAGACATATGAGGCAGCGCTTATTACCAATTATCGGAAGCTTCGCGACCTAACCCTCAGCGCTATCCGCGACACAGCGGCCGGATAGGCTCATCGCGCGACGTCGTGCCACGACATGCACCTGGACGGATAAGCATCAGCCTCTCACTTTTGAGGATCAAGTCTGGAAACATCTGGCCTTGTTCTTTGACGCGCTGCGCCGCGCCCCCGTTCAATCCCCGGATCACCCTCTTCGTCTTCTCGAAGTCGAACACCTGCTGCGGATCTTTCGGCGCCATGTCGACGAAGGAGCTTCCGTCGAGCAGGCCGGGGTCCATGACGCCCTTCTCGGTCAGGTGCTCGATCACCGTGTCGAGGAATTCCATCGGGTCGGCGGCGACATTTGTGTCGGACAGGAAGCTGCTGAAGGCTTCCGCGACGGCGGCGCGGTCGAGGCATACTGGCGGATGAAAGGGCCGAAACCGGGGGAGTTTCGGTCACCTATTCGATATGGCCAGCTTGCCGATACCGGCGACGGCCGAGCTTATCCATGATCTCTATGAAGAGCTGAACCGAGAAATCCCCCAGATCCTGAACTCGCATCGGAGCACGGCAGCGCTAGATTTCCTCTTCTCGCGCCCGGTGTCATTAACAACGTATTCATCGAGAAATCCGGGATCCCAGAAACCTCAGCCCATCGACAAGAGGTCCTCAGCTGCAACTTTCATCGCTATGAGAACGCCCGCGCTGAGCAACGTGACACATCTTTACCCGGACAGGTGGCGGAGTGGTCGAAAAAACCGCACTCGAAATGCGGCATACTCGCAACGGTATCGTGGGTTCGAATCCCACCCTCTCCGCCATAAATATCAATGTCCATACCGGAGATGGGGTATTCGGCTTTCGCCTCATCTTCCACGGTGATGCAGGAGGTGCTGCGCTTCGAGCTGATGATAAAACGTGGTCTGTCCAAA